>DASWVP010000621.1:0-3136 GCA_036401175.1 Azospirillum sp.
CTGGCGCTGCGCGCCGGGCGCACCGGCGGCACGCTGGAGACCGCGCCCCCGCAGGCCGCCGACCCGGAACCGGACGCGGCGGCGCCGCCGGTGGTGGCGCGCGTGACGCGGGATGGCGGCGACCTTCTGGTGATCGATCCCGCGCGCATCGAAATCGGCCATGGCATGGCCTTCGCCGACATCGCGGACGACGCCGTTCCGGTCGGCGGCCCGCCGGAGCCGGCCGCACGCCGCGGCGCCGGCACCGTCCGCCTGCTGGTGGTGGAAAGCGGCGGGCGCCGGCTGGCGCTGGAGATGGACGGGCTGCTGATGGTCTTCGCCATCACCGAAGTGCGGCCCCTGCCGCACGCGCCCTCGGTGGTGCGCGGCATGACCCAGGCGCGCGACCGGCCCGTGCTGCTGGTCGATCCGCTGGGGCAAAGTGAAGCCCCTCTCCCCTTGCGGGAGAGGGGTTTGGGGAGAGGGGGTGTTACCGCTGGAAGGCGGGAGATGAGTCCCGGCTCCGGCCTCCCGGCCGCTATGCCCCCTCTCCCCAACCGCGACGCCCTTCGGCGTCGCCCCACGAGGGGAGAGGGGCTTTCCGCTGAACCGAAGACAGCACTGGCGACGGACGATCGCCGCGACGACGGTCACGCCGTCGCCTTCCGCACGCCGCACGGGCCGGTGGCCCTGCGGGTGGACGCGGTGCGCGGCGTCGTGCGCGTGGACCCGGCGCGCATCCGGACGGAAGCCGGTGCGCCCGGCGCGACGGTCGATTACGATGGGGTCCGGATGGACGTGCGCAACGGGGCGCGGATGCTGAGCGATCAACTCGACCGGATCGGCCGGCTGGTGCCGGCGCGGGTCGGCGCGGCGGACGGGCTGGAGCCGCCACGGCGCGTGATGCGCCGCTTCCTCACCGTCTCGGTGGGGGAGCGGACCTACGCGCTGGAGTTCGAACGGGTGCATCGCGTGGTCGAATACGCCGGTCGCCGGCGCCTGCCCGGCGACACCATCCGGTTCGACGGCGTCACCGGCGTGGACGGCGCCATCCTGCCCGTGCTCGACCTGCGCCGGGTGCTGGTGCGGGCGGCGGACGACACGGGCGTGGCGGTCCTGGTGGCGGTCGGCGGCGGCACGGTCGCCGTCATCGCCGACGCCATCCAGCGCATCCGCAAGGTCCCGGCCGACGACGTGGACCCGTTGGCCGACGCCACCACGGCCGCCGTCGTCCGCATCGACGGCCGCCTCGTCCCCGTGCTGCGGCCGGAGGGGCTGATGGCGCCGCGACACTTGGGCGACGCGGCATGAACGCCCCCCGCATCCGCCTGCTGATCGTCGATGACTCGAACTTCGTGCGCGTCGCCCTGCGCAAGATGCTGGAGCCGGCCGACGACATCGAAATCGTCGGCGAGGCGCGCAACGGCGCCGAGGCGCTGCGCCTGTCGCGCAAGCTGAAGCCGCACGTCGTCGCCATGGACCTGAACATGCCGATCATGGACGGCATCGAATCCGTCCAGGCCATCGCGCGCGAAAAGGGCCCGCCCACCATCATGGTCTCCAACGAGACGTCGGAGGGGGCGGCGGCCACCATCCGGGCGCTGGAGGCCGGGGCGGTGGATTTCGTGTGCAAGAACACCTCCTTCATCACCTTCGACACGGATTCCATCGAGCGGCAGCTGACCGACAAGGTGCGCCACTGGGGCCGCTGGCGCATGGCCGCCCTGAAGGAGATCGCGCCCCCCGCCCCGGCCGAGGCGCCTGCCCCGCCGCCCATGGGCGGCCGGACGGCGGCGCGCCGGCCCGACCTCGTGGCCGTGGGCGTCTCCACCGGCGGGCCGGTGACGCTGGTGGAACTGCTGGGGCTGCTCGGCCCCCTGCCCTGCCCGCTGGTGGTGGCGCAGCACATGCCGGCCACCTTCACCCGCGGCTTCGCCGTGTCGCTCGGCCGCACGCTGAAGCGCCCGGTGGAGGAAGGCGCCGACGGCACCGTCCTGGAAGCCGGCACCGTCACCATCCTGAAGGGCGGCGGCGATCTGGTGGTGAAGCGCGCCGCCAACGGCCGCTTCGTCCTGCGCACGGCGCCGGCGGGGGCGGAGGTCCATCACCCCTCGGCGAACCTGCTGTTCGCCTCGGCGGCGGCGGAGGCGCGCGCGCCGGTGGCGGTGATCCTCACCGGCATGGGCGACGACGGCACCCTGGGTGCCAAGGAGTTCGCCCGCGGCCGCCACCCGGTTCTGGTGCAGGATCCAGCGTCGTGCGCCGTGGACGGAATGCCCAGGGCGGCGATCCGCGCCGGCGTGGCAAGCGAGGTGCTGTCCGTCACGGCCATCGGCCGCAAACTCAACGCGTGGTTTATTCTGTGAAACGGGAACTCTGACCGATGGCGAAGCCAAGGATAGTGCTGGTCGACGATTCGGTGCTGATGCGCACGATCATCGGCGACATCGTGCGTTCCGACGACGAACTGGAACTGGTCGGCGCCGCCGAGAACGGCCGCGTCGGCCTGGACATGGTCAAAAGCCTGAAGCCCGACGTCGTGCTCCTCGACATCGAGATGCCGGAAATGTCGGGGCTGGAGGTGATGGAGCACATGTCGCTGATCAGCCGCGCCAAGGTGATCATCATCTCCTCGGTGGCGCAGATCGGCTCGCCGGAGGCGAACGAGGCGCGCGCGCTGGGCGCCGTCGAGATCATCGCCAAGCCGTCCGGCACCATGAGCCTGGACCTCGCGCACAAGAAGGGGCACGACATCATCGTGGCGATCCGCCGCGCCACCGGCCTGCCCCTGCCCGCACGCGCCTGATCGAGGTCATGAGCGAACTCATCGAGACGCTCTGGCAGCAGTTCGCGATCGAGGCGGGGGAGCATTGCGACGCCGTCGACCGCCTGCTGTCCGACACCTCCGGCGCCACGCCGGAGCGCGAGCGCATCGCCGCCCTGTTCCGCTCCTTCCATTCGCTGAAGGGCGCGGCGCGCGCCATGGATCTGTTCGGCATGGAGGCGCTGGCACACCGCGCCGAAACCGTGCTGGGCCGCGTGCGTTCGGGCGCGCTGCCCTTCTGCGAAGCGGTGACGGAACCGCTGCTGGAGGCGCTGGACGCGCTGCGCGCGCAAAGCGAGATCGCCGTGCGGGAGCGGCGCGACAGCCCGCCGC
>DASWVP010000622.1:0-13150 GCA_036401175.1 Azospirillum sp.
AGCCCTCCCCCACTGCGCAGGGGAGGGGGCAGGCGCGCGCTCATCCCCTCCCCCGCGCAGTGGGGGAGGGTTAGGGTGGGGGCCCAGTGCAGCCACTTTTTCATCCGCTGCGGGTCGGCGCCCAGCGCCGGTGAGAACTCAACCCAACCTACGACGCGCCCATCACGTCACCACCGACGGAGACCTAACGTCGCGCCAGGAACTCTTCCCACTCCTTCGCCCGCACGGTCCAGGTGCCGGTGGCGTTGACGTGGTCGACCTGCCGGCGCAGCCGGTCCTCGAAGGCCGGGCGTTCGGACTCCAGACGCGGCAGCAGCCAGATCAGCATCTGCGCGAAGTTCGCGGCGAAGACGTTGACCTCCGCGTCCGGCGGCAGGGTCACGCCGAAGCCGGCCAGCGTCTCCGGCAGGGCGGCGCGGCCGCAGGTGGCGATCAGGCAGCCGGCCGCCATCGCCTCCATCACCGCGATGCTGGAGGTCTCCTCGACCGTGTTGGGGTAGGCGAGGCAGCTCACCCGCTTCAGCTCTTCGGCCAGCCGCGCCTGCGGCACGGCGCCCACATAGTCGACCCCCTCCATCCCGAGCGCCAGATCGTACAGCTCGCCGAAGGAATCGCTCGCCGCCGTTTCGTACCCGGCCATGCTGGAGAAAACCTTGAGCGTCGTCCCCGGCACCTCGCTCCGCACGTGCGCGAAGCCGCCCAGCAGCACGTTCAGGCCACGGTAGGGCGCGCTGGTGTAGGCGAGCACCGGCGGCCAGGGGCGCGGGTCCAGCACCGGCGTGCCGGCCGGGAACAGGTTCTCGAAGGCCGGCGCGATGGCGTTGCGCAGCACCACCGAGCGGTCCGACGGCACCCCGAACACCGCCTGATAGCGGTTCTTCTGCCAGTCGCTGACGAAGACGTAGCTGTCGAACAGCGCGCGCGTCGCCGCGTCCGCCAGATCGGCGGAGGCCGGCTCGCTCGGCCTGAGGCCGGTCCACAGCACCAGCTTGCCCACGGCTGTGGCCCGGCGCAGCACGCCGGCGACCTGGCTGGTGCAGCCGCCGGCGACCACCAGCGCGTCCACGTCCTGAAGGGCGCCGATCGTCTGGTCGGTGGTCGGCAGCACCGTGACGCCGCGTGCCGAGGTGGGGCTGGTGACGCCGTTGAACAGCGTCACGTCGTGGCCGGATGCCGCCAGCCGCTCCGTGAGGTAGCACAGGGCGGACCGTGCGCCGCCCAGCGGGCGTTCATAGGCGCTGTCGGGCGTGTAGCTCGAACCCATGGTGTCGAGGAAGGCGAGACGCATCGGGGCCATCGCGGTCATTCTTGTGGCGGTCGGCGGGCAGTCTACGCCCGGAAACCCGCCCAGGTCCATCGCCACCGCTGGCGGGCCAGGGCAACGAACTCGGGTTAATGGAAGAGTGTCGATAAGAAGGCGGGTTTTGAGACACGGATGCACACGGATATCCACGGTTGCACACGGAAAAATGAAGTCTCTTCGTCCGTGTGCATCCGTGCGCCGGCCCCGCCGGCATCCGTGTCCATCCGTGTCCCCCCTTTCTCTACCCGGTCGCATGTTGACCCGAGTTCGGAGCCCTGGCTGGCGGACGCCGGTGGCGGCGCGGCTCAGGGCAGCAGCTTGTCCGGGTTCATCAGTCCCTTGGGGTCGATCGCCGCCTTGACGGCCTTCATCAGGTCCAGCTCTTCCGGCGACTTGATGTGCGGCATGTCGTCCTTCTTGAAGCGGCCCACGCCGTGCTCGGCCGAGATGGAGCCGTCGAGGTCGAGGACGATCTCGTTGACCACGTGGGTGATCTCCTCCCACCGGTCCATGTAGGCGGCGGTGTCGGCGCCCGCGGGCTGGCTGAGGTTGAAGTGGATGTTGCCGTCGCCGACGTGGCCGAAGGGGGTGGGGCGGATGCCGGGGCAGACCGCCTCGGCCGCCGCCTCGGCGCGCTCGATGAACTCGGCGACGCGGCTGACCGGGATCGACACGTCGTTCTTGATCGAGCCGCCCTCGAACTTCTGCGCCTCGACGATCGCCTCGCGGATGAACCACAGCTGCTTGGCCTGCGTCTCCGACGCGGCCAGCGTGGCGTCGGTGGCCAGCCCGGCCTCGAACGCCTCGCCCAGCGCGTTCTCCAGCGTCTCGCGGAAGCTGTCGCTCTGCGTGCCGGCGGTCAGCTCGGTCAGCACGTACCAGGGCGACGGCTCCGACAGCGGGTCGGTGGTGCCGGCGACATGGCGAAGGGCGAACTCCAGGCAGCGGCGCGACATCAGCTCGAACGCCGAGACGGCGTCGCCCGACGATTCGCGCAGGCGGGCCAGCAGCGCGATCGCCGATCCCGGATCGGGCACGGCGACGAAGGCGGTCTCGGCCTGCTTGGGGCGCGGGAACAGCTTCAGCACGGCGGCGGTGACGATGCCCAGCGTGCCCTCGCCGCCGATGAACAGGTGCTTGAGGTCATAGCCGGTGTTGTTCTTGCGCAGCCGGCGCAGGCCGTTCCACACCCGCCCGTCCGGCAGCACCACCTCCAGCCCCAGCACGAGGTCGCGCGTGTTGCCATAGCGCAGCACGTTGATGCCGCCGGCGTTGGTGGAGATCAGGCCGCCGATCTGCGCCGTGCCCTCCGCCCCCAGGCTCAGCGGGAACAGGCGGTCGGCCTCGGCGGCGGCGTTCTGGATGGTGGTCAGCACCACGCCCGCGTCTACCGTCATGGTGTAGTTCAGCGGATCGATCTCGCGGATGCGGTTGAGGCGCGACAGGCTCAGCACGATCTCCCGCCCCTCCTCGTAGGGGATGGAGCCGCCGACGAGGCTGGTGTTGCCGCCCTGCGGCACGATCGGCACGCCCGCCTCGGCGCAGGCCGCGACCACGGCGGCCACCTCCCCGGTGTTGGCCGGGCGCACGACGGCCGGGCTGTTGCCCGTGAAGCGCCCGCGCGTCTCGGTCAGATAGCCGGCCATGTCCGAGGCGTCGGTCAGGATGCCCTTCGGGCCGACGATGGAGCGGATGCGGTCGAGAAGGGCGGCGGTGGTCATGGCGGCTGATCCGGGCTGATGGGTGCTGCGGGTGTGGGATGTGGGCCGGCAAACTACCCCGTCCGGCCCGGCTTTTCCAGGGCGAGGGTGGGGGCTAGGGCGGCCCCCGGCAGCGCGCACCCCGTCAGGTTGGTGCCGGCGGTGTTGCATTCGGACAGGTCGGTGTCCTGCAGCCGCGCCTCGCGCAGGTCGGCGCCGCGGAAGTCGGTTCCGCTCAGCGTGGCCCGGCGCAGGTCGGCCGGCCAGCGCCGGCCGGTGACGCGGCCGCGCGCGTCCACCAGCTCGATGGCGGCCATGTTGGCGCGGGTGAAGCGGGCGTCCGACAGGTCTGCGTCCGCGAAGTTGGCGCCCAGCAGGCTGGCCGCGTCGAAGTCGGCGCCCCGCAGGCGCGAGCCCGACAGGTCGGCCAGCTTCAACTCGCTTTGACGGAACGACGCCTTGCCCAGCGAGCAGCCCTTCAGCACCGCGCCGCGCAGGTCGCAGGCGTCGAAGCACAGCCCGTCCAGCGCCTCCCCCTCCAGGGTCAGGCGGCGGCCGGCGGCGCCATTGCTGGTGATCCAGTGCACGTGCTCGCGCAGCATGGCCTCGATGCGGGCGGGCAGCGGCTGCTTGGGCGGGCGGGTCACCGCGCCTTGCAGGTTGCAGCCGGTGAAGTCGGCCGACGCCGTCGCCACGTTGCGCAACTGCGCCTCGCGCAGGTCGGCGTGGCGGAACACGGTGCCGGCGGCCTCGGCGTTGTCCAGGATGGCGCCCTTCATCCGGGCGTCGGTGAAGTCGGCGCCGCTGAGGTCGGCACCGCTGAGGTTGGCGCCGAACAGCGCCGCCGCGCGGAAATTGGCGCCGCGCAGGTTGGCGCCGGTCAGGGTGGCCTGCGACAGGTCCGCCCCTTCGAAATCGGCATTGCCGAGGTCGGCGTTCAGCAGGCTGGTCGGCTTGTCGCGCACGCGCTTTTCGTTGCCCAGCCAGAAGACGAGCTGTCCCGGCCGCAGGTCGGCACCGTTGAAGAGGGCCTCGCGCAGCTTGGCGCCCATCAGGTTGGCGCCGCGCAGGTCGGCGCGCCGCAGGCTGGCCCCGATCAGGTCGGCGCCAGCCAGGTTGGCGCCGAACAGGTCCGCCTGATCCAGGTTGATCGCCGCCATCCCGGCGGAGCCGAGGTCGGCCCCCACCAGCACGGCGCGCGGCAATTGCAGCCGCGCGAGGTTGCGCCCCGGCAGCGTCAGCCCTTTGTAGGCGAAGAGTTTGCCGTTCGGCCGTCCTTCCAGGTAGCTGCGGTGGGCAACGGCGGCCTGCAGCAACTCGCTCGACGACAGGGTGACGGGCTCCGCCGGGCGGTCCGACACGTCGTGGTCGATCGCTGCGGCGCCCTTCCTGGTCGGCGAGGACATACGGCACCCGGTTGATCGGAACAGGCCGTATATAGATCGGTGGGAGTTTCCGAAAAGTTATCGCAAAAGATATTGGGCCGGGCGTCCGCGCATGGCTCCGCCGCGCGCAGCGCGGAGCAAACTCACCTGCGCAGCGCGGGCTTAGCCGCGCGGCGCCGCCGCTCGGCGAAGGCGGTCGTTGATCGCCACGCCCAGCCCCTCGTCCGGGATGGGCATCACGGCGATGGCGCGCCGGCCCGGCTTGTCCAGCGCGCGCAGGTGGTGGAACAGGTTGGCCGCCGCCTCGTTCAGGTCGCCGTCCGGCGACAGGTTCAGGCGCTCCGCCCCGCCGCGGTTGAAGCGGTCGGGACCGAAGGTCAGGTACGCCTCGTCCGCCCCGGCGCTCAGCGCGCCCAGCCGCACGGGCGCGTGCGGCGCGTAGTGGCTGGCGAGCTGGCCAGGCGATCGGGGCGCGTCCGGGTCCTCGCCCGCCACCTGGGACAACACCTGGATGGGGCCGATCAGCCGCTCGATCTCCTCGCGCAGGACGGCGCCGGGGCGCAGCAGCACCGGCGTTTCGCCGGACAGGTCGAGCACCGTCGATTCGATGCCCACCGGGCAGCGCCCGCCGGCCAGCACCATGGACACCCGCTCGCCCAGGCTTTCCACCACGTGCATGGGCGTGGTCGGGCTGACGGCGCCGGAGCGGTTGGCGGACGGCGCGGCGATCGGCCGTTTGGCGGCGCGCAGCAGGCCCTGGCCCACCGGGTGGTTGGGCACGCGCAGCGCCACCGTGTCCAGCCCCGCCGACACCAGCAGCGACAGCCCCGCCTCCTCCCGGCGCGGCAGCACCAGGGTCAGCGGGCCCGGCCAGAAATGCTCGCCCAGCGCCTGCGCGCGCTCGTCGAACACGGCGCAGCGCATGGCGGCGGCGAGGTCGGGCAGGTGCACGATCAGCGGGTTGAAGTGCGGCCGGCCCTTGGCGGCGAAGATGGCGGCCACCGCGTGGTCGTCGGTGGCGTCGGCGCCCAGCCCGTACACCGTCTCGGTGGGGAAGGCGACCAGCTCGCCCGCGCGCAGCAGCGCGCCCGCGCGGTTGAGCGCGGCGGCGGTGGGCGGCGAGACGTGCGGGCGCTGTTCGGTCGGATGGTCTGTCACGGGCGGCTTTTTACCGGGTTCCAAGGGCTAGGCAAAGCGCGCAGTTGCGCGACCCTGCCCCGCGCACTATTCAGGGATGGGTTCCAACCAGATGATGGGTGCGGGCATGGCGGGCAAGGTCTTCACCGTGGCGCAGCAGAAGGGTGGGGCCGGCAAGACGACGCTCGCCGCGCACCTTGCCATCGCCTGGATGCAACTGGGCTACCGCGTCGCCACCGTGGACATCGACCCGCAGGGCAGCCTGTCGCGCTGGTTCGAGGTGCGCAGCGAGGCCACCGGCGGCGAACCCGGCTTCACCCACGCCCAGATCACCGGCTGGCGCACCCAGAACGAGGTGGAAAAGCTGTCCCGCGACCACGACGTGGTGGTGATCGACAGCCCGCCGCACGCGCAGACCGAGGCGCGCATCGCCGTGCGCGCCGCCGATCTGGTGATCGCCCCGGTGCAGCCCAGCCCCATGGACCTGTGGGCGATCCACCCTACGCTCGATCTGGCGCGGCAGGAGAAGCGGCGCCTGCTCATCGTGCTGAACCGCGTGCCGCCGCGCGCCCGTCTTGCCGACGAGCTGATCGCCCGGGTGCACGAGCTGGTCGCCCCGCCCGACGTGGACATCGCCGCCGCGCAGATCGGCAACCGCACCGCCTACGCCGGCACGCTGCTGACCGGCCTGTCGGTGACCGAAGCTGCCCGCAAGACGCACGCCGCGCAGGAGATGCAGGACCTCGCCGAGGAGATTTTGCAGAGGGTGGGGTGAGCGATGGGCGATGGCGGCGTGCACGTGGTCCTCGGCGCATCCGGTGGCGGACTTGCCCTGGTGCGGGAGTTGGCGGCGCGCGGCTGCCGGGTGCGCGCGGTCAGTCGCGGCGGGCGCGGGACCTACCCGGCCGGGGTCGAGGTCGTGGCGGCGGACGCCACCGACGCCGACGCCGTGCGGCGGGCGTGCGACGGCGCGGCGGTCGTCTACAACTGGACCAACGTGCCCTACCCGGAATGGGCGGACACGCTGCCGCGCCTGATCGACGGCAGCCTCGCCGGGGCGCGGAGCGCCGGTGCCCGCTATGTCTTCATGGACAACCTCTACATGTATGGCCCGCCCGACGGCCCGATGACGGAAGCCACGCCGCGCCGGGCGACCGGGCCGAAGGGGCGCCTGCGCATCCGGCTGGAAGAAGCGTTGATGGCGGCGCACGCCGACGGGGGCGTGCCGGTGGCAATCGGCCGGGCGTCGGATCTCTACGGCCCGAACAGCAACTCGGTGACGCGCGACTTCGTGTTCAGGGCGGTGCTCGCCGGCAAGACGGCCACCTGGCTCGGCTCGCTCGACCAGCCGCACACCATGACCTACGTCGGCGACGCCGCCTGGGCCCTGGCGACCCTGGGCGAGCGGGAGGAGGCGTTCGGGCGCGTCTGGCACCTGCCCAGCGGGCCGCCGGTGACCGGGCGCGCCTTCATCGCGGCGGTGGCCGCAGCCGTCGGCCGGCCGGCGCGGATGCGCGCCATGCCCTATTGGATGCTGGCGCTGGGCGGCCTGTTCAACCCCCTGGCGCGCGAGGCGAAGGAGGTCTTCCACCAGTTCTCCCGGCCCTTCGTGATGGACGCCTCGGCCTTCGAGGGCGCCTTCGGCGCCCGCGTCACGCCGCTGGCCGAGGGCGTCGGCCGAACGGTCGAGTGGTTCCGGGCGCAGGGATAGGCCGGCCCGTTGCCCGTGTGACCTTTTCAGGACCACCGGGGCGAAACGGCCCACGGCCGTTCGCCCATGTTGATGCGCCGCCGGCTCCCGCCGATGTCTGGAAGACTGCTTCCACACACGATCATGGGAGGGGGCCATGCGCGCGGCATCGACGTCTCTGGTCCTGGCAACCCTGCTGTCGCTGGCGTCCGCCGGCGCCCTGGCGGATTCCGCCGCGCCCGGCTGGTACGTGACGGGCGGCGGCGGGGTGAACGTCCTGTCCGACATCACCGTCCACGGTTCGCCCGCCGAGGCTGACGTCGCGAACGACGCCGGCTGGCTGCTGTCCGCCGCCGCCGGCTACAATTTCCGTCCCTGGCGGGCCGAACTGGAACTGGCCTACCGCCGCAACGACCCCGACACCTGGAAGTCCGGCGGGCGGGAGTTCTCCGGTTCCGGCCGGCTCGGCGTCACCTCGGTGCTGCTGAACGGGTTCTGGGATTTCGACCGCGGCACCGGCGTGGTGCCCTACCTGGGCATCGGCCTGGGCGTGGTGAAGATCGACGCCGACGCCTGGGGCAGCCACGGCGCCGGCCTGGGCGCGCGGGTGCTGGACGGGCGGGAGACGCTGTTCGCCGCGCAGGGCATCGTCGGCGTGTCCTACGTGTTCAACCCGAACCTGCGGCTGAGCGTGGACTACCGCTACCTGCGCTCGGCCAGCGGCTCGTTCCGGCAGGTGTCCGGCGGCGGCGGCGGGTCCTTCCGCGTGGCGAACCACAGCCTCATGGCGGGGCTGAGCTACCACTTCGGTCCGTGATTTCCCCCTCCCCCGGCGGGGCCGGGGGAGGGGACGATTCGTCGATCTCCGGAGGGGCGTATTTCCGTCCGAACTCCTGCTCCCAGGCGTTGACGAGGGCGCGCAAGATCGCCTCTTCGACGGTCACCCCCCAGCGCTCCGCCAACTCCTGGGCCAGCATCTCAATTTCCAGGTTGTCGATCACAAGCATCAGGGCGCTCCCGTCGATTCTGGAAGGTCTACAGCGCCTTCACCGCCTTCAGCACGTCGGCGACGTGGCCGGGGACCTTCACTTTGCGCCAGACCTTGCGCACCACGCCGTCCTTGTCGATCAGGAAGGTGGCGCGCTCCATGCCCATGTACTTGCGGCCGTACATGCTCTTCTCCACCCACACGCCGTACGTCTCGGCGACGCCGGTTTCCTTGTCGGATGCCAGGGTGAAGGGCAGCTCGTACTTCGTCTTGAACTTGTCGTGGCTGGCGACCGAATCCTTGGACACGCCGATCACCACCGCGTCCACGCCGGTGAAGTCGGGGAGCTGGTCGCGGAAGCCGCAGGCCTGCGCGGTGCAGCCCGAGGTGTCGTCCTTCGGGTAGAAGTACAGCACCACCGGCTTGCCCTTCAGCGCCGACAGCGTGACGCTGCCGCCGCCGTCGGTCGGCATGGTGAAGTCGGGGGCGGGGCTTCCGGCGTCGACGCTCGGGGGGGCGCTCATGGTATCTTGGGCTCCTGCTGGTCCGTGGGCGGGGTGAGCTTGGCCGCCGGCTCCTCGATCAGGGTACGGAAATGGGCGTACGCCCGGCCGGCGACGCCACGGATTCTGGTGTCGAGCGCGGCGAAGTCAACCGGCCGTTCCTCATCCGGGAAGGCCGCTCGCGCCAGACCGGTCAGCAGTGTCTCCGACACCTGCTCCGGCGTGAGCGTGCCCGACGTCGTCAACCGCAGGAACCCCTGTATCCGCCGCCAGAGCTTCAGCGTGTCCACCAGTTCGCCCGCCACCGAGGCGTCCAGCAGGCCGGCGTTCGCGGCGTTCAGGATGGCCGTTGCGGTGTTGATGCTGAGGATGTGCGGGTGCGCGTGGGCGTGGCGAAGCTGAAGGTATTGGGCGATGAACTCGATGTCGATCAGGCCGCCGCGGGTGTACTTCAGCTCCCACGGGTTGTCGGTGCCGAACTCCTTGTCGATCCGCCGGCGCATGTCGGCGACGTCCCACAGCAGCGTGTCCGGGTCGCGCGGGCGCCGCAGGATCTCGCAGATCGCCGCCTGCGCGCGCTCGGCCAGGGGGCCTTCCCCCAGCACGCGGGCGCGGGTCAGCGCCATGTGCTCCCACGTCCAGGCGTCCCGCGTCTGGTAGCGGGTGAAGGCGTCCAGCGCGGTGGCGAGCGGCCCGGCGTTGCCGGACGGGCGCAGCCGCATGTCCACCTCGTACAGCCGCCCGTCGGCCATCGGCGCGGTGATGGCGTTGGTCAGGCGCTGCGTCAGCTTGATGTAGTACTCGCCGGGCGACAGCGGCTTGGCGCCGTCCGACGTGGCGGTGCCGGCCGGCGCCTCGTACACCACGATCAGGTCGATGTCGGAGGTGATGGTCAACTGCCGGCTGCCCAGCTTGCCCATCGCCACCACCACCCACGAGGCGCCCGGCACGTGGCCGTGGCGGCGGGCGAAGTCCTCTTCGACCTTCACGGCGATGTCCGACACCACGACGTCGGCGAGCCCGGCCAGGAAGGGGCCGCAGCGGTCGCCGTCGGTGATGTTGCGCAGCATGTGGACGCCGGCGCGGAAGCGCTGGTCGTTGGTCCAGCGCCGCGCCAGCACCAGCGCATCCTCGAAGTCGCGGGCGCCGGCGATCACCCGGCGGTACTCCGGCTCCAGCCCGTCGCGGCCGGGCAGCGGGTCGAAGAAGTCGGGCGACAGCACGGCGTCGAGCAGCGAGGGGTTGCGCGACAGGAATTCGGCCATGCGCGGCGCCGTGCCCATGATCTCCGCCACCAGTTCCAGCAGCGCCGGGTTGGAATAGAACAGCGAGAAGAGCTGCACCCCCGCCGGCAGCTTGCCCAGGAAGGAATCGAAGTGCATCAGCGCCTCGTCCGGCTGCGGCGTCTTCGCCAGCGCCTGGAGAAGGCCGGGCACCAACTCGGTCAGCAGCTCGCGCGCGCGGCCCGACCGGGTGGCGCGGTAGCGCCCGCGGTGCCACGAGGCGACGACGCTGATCACCCGGCTGGCGTCCCGGTAGCCCATGCCCTTCAGGTTTTCCACCGTGCCCGGATCGTCGTCGGTGCCGGTGAACACCAGGTTGCCGGCACCGGTGGACAGCGACGGCGCCTCCTCGAACAGTTCGGCGTAGCGGTCCTCGACGCGGCCCATGTGGGCCAGCAGCTCCTCGCGGAAGGATGCCGTGTCGGCGAAGCCCAGGAAGGTGGCGAGGTGATCGACGCCCGCGTCGTCGGCCGGGATCTGGTGCGTCTGCCGGTCGTCGATCATCTGGATGCGGTGTTCGACCTTGCGCAGGAAGCGGTAGGCGGCATCCAGCTCCGCCACCGCCTCGGGCGGCACGCGGCCCACGGCGCACAGCGCCTCGATGGCGCGTCCCGTGGCGCAGGGGCGCACGCGGCTGTCGCGCCCGCCGAAGATCAGCTGCTGGGTCTGCGCGAAGAACTCGATCTCGCGGATGCCGCCGCGGCCCACCTTGACGTCGTGGCCGTTGACGGTCACCTCCCGGTGGCCCTTGTGCGCGTTGATCTGCCGCTTGATCGAGTGGATGTCCTGGATGGCCGCGAAGTCGAGGTGGCGGCGCCACACGAACGGCTCCAGGAAGCGCAGGAAGCCGGCCCCCGCCTCCGGGTCGCCGGCCACCGGGCGGGCCTTGATCATGGCCGCGCGTTCCCAGTTCTGGCCGACGCTGCCGTAATATATTTCGGCCGCCGTGACCGACACCGCCAGCGGCGTGGCGCCGGGATCGGGACGCAGGCGCAGATCGGTGCGGAAGACGTAGCCGTCCTTGGTGCGTTCATCCATAATGCGGACAAGATCGCGCGCGATACGGATGAAGGTCCGGGCAAGGGTGTCCGGTTTGGGCGTCCGCACGACGGCGTCGTCGTAGAGCACGATAAGGTCGATGTCGCTGGAATAGTTGAGTTCGCGCGCCCCAAGCTTGCCCATGCCCAGGACGATGAGCCCAGACCCCACCCACGGACGTTGCGGATCGGGAAGCGTGAGCTGCCCCGCCTCCCCCGCCTTGCGCAGCAGATGGCCGCAGGCGAGGCGCAGCGCCGTTTCCGCCGTGTCGCTCAGCGCCCCGGTGACCCGCTCCAGCGGCCACGCGCCGGTGATGTCGGCCAGCGCGATCAGCAGCGCCGCGCGGCGCTTGGCGATGCGCAGCCCGGCCATCAGCCGGTCCATGTCGCGCTCCTCCGCCAGCTCGCGGTCGAGCGCGCCCAGCAGCCGGTCGAAGGTGTCGTCGAACCCGTCGTCGGCGATGCTCCGTACGAACGGCAGCTCGCGCGTCAGGCTGTGGCCGAGGTACGGGCTGTTGCCGCAAACCGCGTCGAGCAGCGCGCGCCCGTCGGCCGAATCCGCGAAGGTCTCGGCCCAGGCGCGGAGGTCCGGGTCGGCCTTGGCCGCCTCCTCGCGCCAGCGTTCCAGCCCGCGCTGGGCAAGCGCCGGGTCATACGGTTTCGGCAGGGGGACGGCGGGCGCGATCGGCATGATGGGATGCTCAGCGATTAGGCAGACGGCGAAGGTGCGCGAGCGGAGCGTGGCGGTCAAGCGTGCGGCGGTCAAGCGTGCGGTCGCGGATGCCGGGCCGTTGTTTGAAAGCCCCTCTCCCTTGACGGGAGAGGGGTTGGGGAGAGGGTGGTTACGGGCGGACGCCCGGAAAAAGGCCGTTTTCCGCCCGTCCGGGCGGAATGTCCCCTCTCCCCAACCCCTCCCCCGCAAGGGGGGAGGGGCTTGTCTGGTTGTCGCCCTGGTCGCGGGGACGGCGCGTTGATTCGTCGCGTTTCCAGCGTTCTCTTCTGGTCCACGGTCGCGCTCACGCTGCTGCTGACCGGGTTGGTCGGCGCCTTCGTGTGGCGCCTGTCGCAGGGGCCGATCGCGCTCGACCCGCTCACCCCTTACGTCGAGGAGGCGCTGTCCGACCCGGCGGCGGGCGTCGGGGTCACCGTCGGCGATCTGGTGCTGAGCTGGGCGGACGACGACGCCGACGGTTACGGGCGCCTGGACCTGCGCGCGCGCCACGTGCGCGTGGTGAACGCCGAGGGGGTGCCGGTGGCGTCGGTGCCGGAACTCGGCGTCGGCTTCTCGGTGCGGCAGGCGGTGCGGGGCCGGCTGGTGCCGACGCGGCTGGAGGCGGTGCGCCCGCAGGTCGTCGTCGTGCGCCACGAGGACGGCAGCCTGGGCTTCAGCATCGCCGAGGGCCCACCCCCCGCCAACGCTCCCCCCGCCAATGGTGCCGAGCCGAGCACGCCGGTGGCGCTTGACGCGCTGGACGCGCTGCGCCGGCCGCCGGACCCGACGCGCACGCTGGGCCTGCTGAAGCGCCTGTCGGTGATCGGCGCCGACCTGACCGTGATCAACCGGCGGTACGGCATTTCGTGGCACGCCTCGCGTGCCGACATCACCTTCGACCGCGACGCGGGCGGCATCACCGGGCGCGGGCGGCTGACGCTGGACCTGGGCGGCCGTCCCGCCACCGTCGAGGCGTCGGGCGAGTACAGCGCGCGGGACGATGGCGCCCGCGTGGCGCTGAAGGTCGCCGGGCTGGAGCTGTCCGGTCTGGCCGGCGTGCTGCCGGAGCTGGCGCCGCTGGCCGGCGCCGTCCTTCCGCTCGACGGCACGGTGGAGGCCGCCTACGGCGCCGGTTTCCAGCTCCAGCGCGTCCGCTTCGATCTGGCGGCGGGCGCCGGCCGCCTGGGCGTCCCGGAGCTGCGCCCGGCGCCCTTCGCGGTGCGTTCGGCCGGCGCCGCCGGGGTGTTCGACGTGGAGGCGCGCACGCTGGCGGTGGACCGCGTCGGCGTGCTGCTTGATGAGGGCGGCGGGATCCGGCTGTCGGGCGGCGGCACCCTCAAAGAGACGGCGGCGGGCCTGAGCGGCGCGGCGAAGCTGACGCTGGCCGGCGGCGGTCGCACGGCGCTGGTGAA
>DASWVP010000623.1:0-3400 GCA_036401175.1 Azospirillum sp.
GCGCGCGTCTCGTGCAGGCGGTTGACCAGCGACTGCAGCAGCCTCACCTCCTGCATCACCGTGTCGTAGCCGACCACGGTGCCGGCCCGGCGCGCCTCCTCCAGCGCGGCGTTGGCGTGCCCCACCTCGGCCTGCAGCCGGGCGAGTTCGCCGTGCATGCCCTCCACCGCCTCGCGCAGGCGGGTGAAGCGCCGGGACGCCGTGCGTTCGCGGTCCAGCCGGGTGACGACCTCGTGCAACAGGCCGCCGGCCAGCACAATGACGGTGCCGATCAGCCAGCCCAGCGGCGGGTCCATCTCCGGCCGGATGTAGGGCAGCGCCACCCCGACCGACACCCCGGCGATGGTGTAGGCGAGCGCGTAGACGATGTGGATGAGCACGGTCATGGCAACGCCGCCGAAAGCTGCGACCGCCGCCGAGAGTGACCGAGCTTGGTTTAGGGGCGGTTAATGGTGATCCGCCCCCACCGCGTCGGCCACCGCGGCGAAGCCGTCGGCCTTCAGGCGCCCGGCGAGGTCGCGCTTGATGGCGCCGACCAGCGCCGGGCCGCCGTAGACCAGCGCCGAATAGAGCTGCACCAGCGAGGCGCCGGCACGGATCTTGGCGTAGGCGTCGGCGCCCGACGCGATGCCGCCGGCACCGACCAGCGGCAGCTTGCCGCCGGTCAGCGCGTACATCTCCTTCAGCACGCGGGTCGACGGCGCGAACAGCGGCGCGCCGGACAGGCCGCCGGCCTCCTCGCGGAAGCGCGCGGGCAGTTCGGGCGGGCGGGCGATGGTGGTGTTGGAGACGATCAGCCCGTCGATGCCCGATTCCAGCGCCACGGCGGCGATGTCCGCCTTGTCCTCGTCGGTCAGGTCGGGGGCGATCTTCAGCAGCACCGGCGGGTTGCGCGCCAGGGCGCAGGCGGCGCGCGCCTCCAGCACGCGGCCGAGCAGCGCCTGCAACGGCTCGCGCCCCTGCAGCGCGCGCAGGCCCGGCGTGTTCGGCGACGAGACGTTGACCACCAGATAGTCGGAGAACGGCGCCAGCCGGCGCACGCCGATGGCGTAGTCGTCGGCAGCCTCCACCGTGTCCTTGTTCTTGCCGACGTTGGCGCCGACGATCCCCGGCGCGCGCTTCGGGTTGCCCAGGCGGTCCTCGAAGCGGCGGGCGAACTGCTCCAGCCCGCCGTTGTTGAAGCCCATGCGGTTGATCACCGCCCCCAGCTCGGGCAGGCGGAACAGGCGCGGGCGCGGGTTGCCGGGCTGCGGGCGCGGCGTGACGCTGCCCGCCTCGACGAAGCCGAAGCCCAGGCGCAGCATGGCGTCCATCACCTCGGCGTTCTTGTCGAAACCGGCGGCGAGGCCGACCGGGTTGACGAAGTCCAGGCCCCAGACACGGGTGCGCAGCACCGGGTCGTCCGCCTCGCGCACCGCCGGCACGAGGCCGAGCGCCAGCGCGCGGATGGTCAGCGTGTGCGCGGTCTCCGGGTCGAACGAGCGCAGCAGCGGCCCCACGATGGGAAACAGGTCGATCACGGGGTCACCTCGTCCAAGGGCGGAAAGACATGGCGGCCGTCGGGCCCCAGCGGCAGCGGCGCGACGCGGACCACCGCAGCGACGGGAAGCGGCCCGTACAGGTGCGGGAAGAGCTGGCCGCCGCGCGACGGCTCCCACCGCAGCGCGGGGCCGAGGCGGGCGGCGTCGACGCTGAGCAGCACGAGCCCGGCCTGCCCGGCGCGGTGCTTCGCGGCGCTCTCCACCACTTGGGCGGAGGTCGAGAAGTGGATGAAGCCGTCCGCCGCATCCTGCGACGAGCCCGGATAGGCGCCGGAGGGGGATGCCTGCTCCCACTCCTCGGCCCGGCACATATGATGGATGATTCGCTCGGTCATGGCGGGCGGGACACTACCCGAAAGCGCCCCCGCCGGCCAGAGCCGGCAGCGGGCCAAACGCGTCGGGTAATGGAGTTGCGCGCGTTGCGATTTGCAAAATGCAAAGCGCGCAACAAACGGGATGCGGCATTTTGCAGAAATTATTCCGCCTCCGCCCCGGACGTCGCCCCCGCGTTACGACCAAACCCAACGATTCCAAGGACTTTCGCGCTGGCGCGGCGGGGGCGCCGGTTGGCACCGGGCTTGCTGTAACAATGGCAATGGATGGAGGACTGCCATGAACGCTCTGGCGACGACGATGCTGAAGACCCGCGATGCCGTGGACCTGGCGACCGCCACCACGCCTCACACCCCCCCGCATACCCCCCCGCATACCACGGACGACGTCACGCACGCCCAGGTCCCGCTGAAGCCGACGGCGGCGATGCTGGCGAACGGCTCGCGCGCCGGCGGCGTGTCGGTCGAGGTGGCCTGGAAGATCTATCTGGCGATGATCCGCGAGGCGTGACGGCGCCGCCCAACGCCTCTTTCCCTCAGCCCGCGCCGCCCAGGCGCCGGGCGAGGGTGGCGAGCAGGCCCTCGCCGGTCGCCGTGCCACCGGCCGCCGGGGTGCCTCCCCCCTTCTTCTCCTCTGATCTTTTGTAGACGTATATCCCCAGCACGCTGAGCCCGACGGTCCAGATCGTGCCGAGGGAGGCCATGGCGTTGATGACCGCGCCGGCCTGCGCCGGCTCGGTGACGATCACCCAGGCGAGCGCCCCCATCTGCGCGCTCCACGACAGCGCCATGACGTAGCCGAAGGTCGGCCGCATACGCCGGACATAGGCGTCGTCCGACACCGCCTCGGTCCGCAGCGAACGGTTGACCTCGGCCAGGGTCGTCCGCGCCTCGGCCGATTCCAGCTCGGCCATGCGTTCGAGGTGGCGGTTGGCTTCCGCCACCGCATCGGGCGGCACGGCGCCGGCCTCCATGGCCCGGTCGACGTCCTTGAGCGCGCCGGAGGCGGCCTGCGCCGCCGGATGGTCGATGCGGCCGAGCCCTTCGGTGACGGCGCGCACCAGCAGGGGAAGCCCGATCTGGGCCAGCAAGGCGGGAATCATCGCGTCACTCCACGGTATCATAGAAAAGGTGCCGGCCGATCTCGGCGCACGGCGAATGGCCGACGGCCCAGGACGGGTGCAGGCCCAGACGGTGGTAATGCGTGGCCCCGCCGGTCGGGTCGGGCAGCAGCCCGGCGGCGGCGCGGCGCGCCACGCGCAGGCAGGTGGCGAACACCGGGTCGGCCGCCGTCGCCGCCATCAGCTTGGCGCGATTCGGGTCGCCGTCGTTCCAGCAGGAGAACTGGAAGGGCTTCCGGCACACCGCGACGATGCTGCCGCCCCACCAGTGCCCGCCGCGCCGTTCGGCCAGCCGTACCCGGTTGACGACCACCGCCGCCACCGCCTCGATCCCCCGCACCGGCTCGCCGCGCGCCTCGCCCCACAGGGTGCGGGCCAGCGTGTCGACGGCCTCGTCGTCGGCGCC
>DASWVP010000624.1:0-6056 GCA_036401175.1 Azospirillum sp.
CCAACCTGCAGGTCCGCCTGCCCATCGTGGTGATCGGCGGCGGCCTGACCGCCATCGACACCGCCACCGAGTCGCTGGCCTACTATCCCGTCCAGGTCGAGAAGTTCCTGGCGCGCTACGAGACCCTCGTCGCCGAGCGTGGCGAGCCTGCGGTGCGGGGGCGATGGACGCCGGAGGAGGCGGTGCTGGTCGACGAGTTCCTCGGTCACGCCCGCACCATCCGCGCCGAGCGCGCCGCCGCCGCGGAGGAGGCCCGTGCCCCCCGCATCGCCGCGCTGCTGGAGTCCTGGGGCGGCGCCACCATCGCCTACCGCCGCCGCCTGATCGACGCCCCCAGCTACACCCTGAACCACGAGGAGGTGGCGAAGGGCCTGGAGGAGGGCATCCGCTTCGTCGAATCCGTCACCCCGCTGGCGGTCGAGATCGACGGGACCGGGGCCGCGACGGCCCTGCGCCTGAGCCGTTCCGACGGCACCGAGGCGACGCTGCCCGCCCGCACCATCCTGATCGCCGCCGGCACCCAGCCCAACACGGTGCTGGCGCGCGAGGAGCCGGAATGGGTGGAACTGGACGGCCGCACCTTCCGCGCCCTGGACGAGGACGGCAACCCCGTCGCGCCCGAACGCATGGCGAAGCCCGCCAAGGCGCACGTGCTGATGAGCCGGGCGCCGGACGGCCGTTTCCTGTCCTTCTTCGGCGACCTGCACCCGTCCTTCTCGGGCAACGTGGTAAAGGCCATGGGCGGGGCGAAGCGCGGCTACCCCGTGGTCAGCCGCGCCCTGGCGAAGCGCTCGCCCACGGCCGTGCCGGCGGAGCGGCTGGTCCCGGCGCTCAACGCCGACCTGCGCCCGCACGTCCACACCGTCGAACGCCTCACCCCCACCATCGTCGAGGTGGTGGTGAAGGCCCCGGCCGCCGCGCGTCGTTTCGAGCCCGGACAGTTCTACCGCCTGCAGAACTACGAAACGCTGGCCTACCGCTCCGGCAACACGACCCTGGCGATGGAGGGGCTGGCGCTGACCGGCGCCTGGGTGGACAAGGGCCGGGGCCTGCTGTCGCTGATCGTGCTGGAGATGGGCGGCTCGTCCGACCTGTGCGCCGTGCTCAAGCCCGGCGACCCGGTCGTCGTCATGGGCCCGACCGGCGCGGCCACGGAGATTCCGGCCGGCGGCACGCTGGCCCTGGTCGGCGGCGGGCTGGGCAACGCCGTGCTGTTCTCCATCGGGCAGGCGGCGCGGGAGCGTGGCTGCCGCGTCGTTTACTTCGCCGGCTACAAGAAGATCGAGGATCGTTACAAGACCGAACAGATCGAGGCGGCGGCCGACCGCGTGGTCTGGTGCTGCGACGAGGCGCCGGGCTTCACGCCCACCCGGCCGGGCGACCGGACGTTCGTCGGCAACATCGTGCAGGCGATGCACGCCTACGCCACCGGCGCGCTGGGCCCCGTGGACATCCCGCTGTCCGACGTGGACCGGCTGATCGCCATCGGCTCCGACCGCATGATGGCGGCGGTGGGGGCGGCGCGGCATGGCGTGCTGAAGCCGTTCCTGAAGCCGGGGCACACGGCGATCGGCTCCATCAACTCGCCCATGCAGTGCATGATGAAGGAGATCTGCGCCCAGTGCCTGCAACGCCACGTCGACCCCGCCACGGGCGAGGAAAGCGTGGTGTTCTCCTGCTTCAACCAGGACCAGGACCTCGACCGCGTCGATTTCGCCGGCCTGGGCCAGCGCCTGCGCCAGAACGCCGTGCAGGAAAAGCTGACGGCGCAATGGATCGACCGCTGCCTGCGCGCCATGGGCGCGCGGCGGTAGGGGGGCGCGCCATGGGCGCGCGGCGGTAGGGGGGCGCGCCCCCTACCTGCGAACCGCCGGGCGTCAGCCCTCCTCGGTGAACCGCCGGTACTGGTCGGACAGGCCGGCGACCGCCACCTCGATCATGCGGCGGCCGTGCTCCGGCCGGGCCTGCGAGGGGTCGGAGCCGATGCGGCCGTCCGGGTAGCGGCGGCGGAAGTCGCGCGCGTCGTGGAAACCGCCGCTGGGCGCCACCTGCGGGTCCATGGCCGCGCTCTTGATCGCCTCGGGATAGGCGAACTGCGTGACCGACACCTCCGACGGCGTGGCGTGCGAGCCCTCGACTCCGGGGAACAGCTCGCGCGACAGGGCGCCCACCGCCGGCGCCTCCCACCAGTTGACCAGCGCGCAGCGCACGTCCGGCGCCTGATCGCCCTTCAGCGCGCGCAGCTCGGCGTACACCTCGTAGAAGGCGGCGCGGATGGTGGGCACGTTGCCGCCGTGGCCGTTGACGAAGAAGAACCGCTCGAACCCGTGCTCGGCCAGCGACATGACATAGTCGCGGATCACCGCCAGCAGCGTGGAGGGCTTGAGCGTCATGGAGCCGGGGAACTCCATGTGGTGCACGGCCATGCCGACGCCGATGGTGGGGCCGACCATGGCGCCGGCCGCCTCGCCGATGCCGCGGCCGATCACCTCGGCGCAGATGGCGTCGGTGCCGATCAGGCCGTTCGGCCCGTGCTGTTCGGTGGAGCCGATGGGCATGACGATGCCCTTCGACGTTTTCAGATAGGCCTCGACCTCGGGCCAGGTGCACAGGTGGAGAAGCACGGGTCTCTATCCCCTCGTATGGTTCGTTGGGGAAAGAGAATAGGGCATCGGCGCGCTTCGCCCAATCGGCAGAACTCGACCTCCGGCGTGTGCGGCATGGCGTGCGCGAGGGGGCCTCGGGGCATTGCTCCCGCGGCTGTGCAATTCACGCTTCGCGGATCGACGGGGCCGGTGTCCGGCGAAGGAAACCGGGCCTTTCGCGAACCGCCGCTGGAGCGATCCGGCGGCGTGGCGAAGCTGGCGGAAGCATTCCCCGACGAAGGTCCCGTCATGAAACTCGCCACGCCCCTTCGCATCGTCATCGGCTTCTCGCCGTGGATCCTGTTCGGAAGCCTGCTGCCGGCCGGCAGCGTGCTCGCCGGTTCGGTCGCCCTGGCGGCGAGCCTCGCGCTGTGCGTCATGGACCGCCTGCGCGGCGCACTGAAGGCGCCGGAGCTGGTCGCCGCCGTGTTCTTCGCCGCCCTCCTCGCCGCCGAGTCCGCCGGCTGGACGTGGCCGCGCGCCCACCTTGGCCTGCTCGTGCACCTGGCGCTGGCCGCCATGGCGTTCGGCAGCCTGGCGGCGGGCAGCCCCTACACGCTGCAATACGCCCGCGACGATTGGCCGAGGGAGTACTGGGAGATGCCCCAGTTCGTCGCCGTCAACCGCGCCGTCACCGCCGTGTGGGGCGGCATCTTCCTGATCGGCGCGGCGGCGTTCGGGCTGCTGCCGGGGGGGTGGGCGGCGCCGGTGTCGATCGCCGCCACCCTGCTGGGCATCGTGGTGAACGTCCGCGGCCCGAACCTGCTGGCCGACCGCGCCATCAAGCGGATCATGGCCGCGCGGGAGCCCTACGACTGGCCCGCCCCGGCGGTGATCGGCGCGCGAGAGGGCGACGGGCGGGACGTGGTGGTCGTCGGCGCCGGTATCGGCGGGCTGACGGCAGCGGCGCTGCTGGCGAACGCGGGGGCCCGCGTCACCGTCCTGGAGGCGCACGACCGGCCCGGAGGCTTCTGCTCCTCGTGGGAGCGCAAGGTGCGCGGCGCCGACGGGCGGATCGGGCGCTTCGTCTTCGATGCCGGCGTGCACGACATCAGCGGCGTGCACCCCGGCGGCCCGATCGGGCACCTGCTGCGCACGGTGGGGGTGGCGGACCGCATCACCTGGCTGCCGATGGACCGTGGCGTGCTCGCCGACGGGCGCTTCCGTCGTCTGCCCGACGACGCCGACGGGCTGGTCGCCATGCTGGCCGCCGAATATCCGGGCAGCGCGGCCGGCGTCGCCGCCTTCATGGCGGAGATGCGCGGGATCTACCGCGACCTCTACATCGGCTGCGCCGAGCGCGGCCTGCCCCACATCCCCGACACGATGGCGGCAATGCGGGCCTATCCCGTCACCTGCCCACACGCGGCGCGCTGGCGGGAGACAGGTTTCGTTGCGATGCTGGAACGGTTCGTTCCGGACGCTGGCGCGCGCCGCCTGCTGTCCAGCCTGACCGACTACCTGTCGGATCGCCCGGACCAGCTCACCGCCGCGCAGATGGCGCCGATCTTCGGCTATTGGTTCGACGGCGGCGGCTATCCGCAGGGCGGCTCGCAGCGGCTGGCCGACGCGCTGGCCGACTCGGTGCGGGAACGCGGGGGCGAGGTGCTGCTGCGCACCGCCGCCCGCCGCATCGGCGTCGAGCAGGGCCGCGTCACGGGGGTGGAGGTGGCGGACGGGCGGTTCTTCGCGGCGCCGTGGGTGATCTCCAACGCCGACGTGCGGCGCACGATGCTCGACCTCGTCGGCGCCGGGCACCTGCCGGCGGACTACGCGGCGCAGTGCGCGGCGCTGCGCCCGACGACCTCGGCCATCATGGTGACGCTCGGCCTGGACATGGTTCCGGACCTGCCGGCGCTGTCCTTCGTGCTGGACGAGCCGCGCGTCGGCGTCGCCGTGCCGTCGCTGCGCGACCCGTCGCTGGCCCCGCCGGGCTGCGCGTCGGTCGAACTGCTGCGCCTCGCCCCGGCCGATGACGGCTGGGACCGCGAGGCGCCCGATTACGCGGCGCGCAAGCGGCGCGCGGGCGACGCGCTGATCGCCGCCGCGGCGCAGGTCATTCCGGATCTGGAACGGCACATAATCCACCGGCAGGACGCCACGGCCGCGACCTTCGCCCGCTACGCGCACGTCACCGGCGGAGCGATCTACGGCTGCGCGCCGCAGCAGCCGCGCAAGACGCCGATCCGCGGCCTGTGCCTCGCCGGCAGCGGCGTGTTTCCGGGATCGGGCGTCGAAGCCTGCGTGATTTCCGGGCGGCTGGCGGCGGAGGCCGTCGCCGGACCGGCGCTGAGCGCGGCGCCGGTGCCCGTTCCGTCCCCATTGGTCGCGGCGTGACCGTTGGGTTTTCGCTGCGCTCAACCCAACCTACGACGCCCCCCGTAGGTTGGGTTGAGCCGCAGGCGAAAACCCAACGGCGCGTCAGGGCGTGACGAAGCGGGGCGGCCGCTTGGCGCTGCGGCATTCGGTGACGGCGGCCGGGTCGGGGGTGTCGAGGAAGGCGGCGGCGGTGTCGAGCGCGCAACCGTCGCCCGCCGTCACCACATGGCCACCGGCGCGGAACACCATGTGGCGGCTGGCCGGCAACGTGAAGGCGGCGCGCTCGCCCCATTCCGGCGGCGTCACCGGGTCGTAGGCGCCGGACAGCAGCAGCACCGGTTGCATGCCGGCCACCGGCAGCCGCTCGATCGCGTCGCGCGCGCCGGCCGGCCACAGGGCGCAGATCCGCCGGCCGGGATCTTCGCCGGGGGCAGGGGCGAGCGCGGCCCACGACCAGCGGCGGCGGTCGGCGGCGAGGCGCGCGGGGTCGGCGGCGTTGACGGTCTCCCGGCATTCGATGGAGAAGGCCATGCCCTCCGCCGTGTCGGGGTCGCCCAGCCACGGGGTGGGGACGAAGCGGGCGAGCCGGAACAGCCGGCCGCGCGCCGCCGCGTCGACGGTCTGCGGCAGGCGGGCCAGCGATTCGCCCTCGGCCATCGCCTCCAGCACCGCGGCGACGGCGGTCCGGCCGTCGAGCCGGGCGGTCAGCGGCACCATGGGGTCGCCCACCGCCACCTCCGCCGGCGCCGCGTCCAGCCGGGCGATCAGGCGGCGGAAACGCGCCTCCAGGTCGGGGAAGGCGGCACGGCAGGACCGGCTGGCGGTGCAGTCGTCGAACAGCCGCTTCAGCGCGCGGTGGGACAGCCACGCCTCCTCCTCCCGCGCGTTGACGTCGGGCGGGTAGACGGCGTCGAGCACGGCGGCGCGCACCCGGCCGCCATGCCGGCGCATCACCTCCAGCGCCACCCGCGTGCCGTAGGAAATGGCGAACAGGTTGACGCGGGGCGCCCCCAGCGCCGCCGCCAGATCGGCGACGTCGTCGGCGATGGCCGGGGTGGAGAAGGCGCCGAAGTCGACGCCGGCCGCCTGGAG
>DASWVP010000625.1:0-26704 GCA_036401175.1 Azospirillum sp.
GTGCATCCGTGTTTCGATCCGTGTGCATCCGTGTCTCAAAGCCGCCTTTTCGTCGCGCCTGCTCCGATTGCCCGAGCGTGAAGCCCCGCCTCCCCGTCCTTGACCGTGCGGCACCCCGGCCTTATTGCTGGCGCGACCGGAAACGAAGGCCCCCGCCCGCATCATGCCCGTCGAACTCGCCGTGGTCATCCCGACGTTGAACGAGGTCGGCAACATCGTGCCGCTTCTTCAGCGGCTCGACCGGGTCCTGGCCGGCATCGCCTGGGAAGCCGTGTTCGTCGACGATGATTCGACGGACGGCACGACGGAACTGCTGCGCCGTCTGGCGCAGGAGCGCGCCAACGTGCGCTGCCTGCACCGCATCGGCCGCAGCGGCCTGTCGTCGGCCTGCATCGAGGGGATGCTCAGCACCTCCGCCCCCCACATCGCGGTGATGGACGCCGACCTGCAGCACGACGAGACGCTGCTGCCCGGCATGCTCGCCATGCTGAAAGGCGAGGGGCTGAAGGGGGAGGGGCTGGACGTCGTCGTCGCCAGCCGCTTCGCCGAGGGCTCCAGCCTCGGCAGCTTTTCGTCGGCGCGCGAGCGGTTGAGCCGCGTCGGCATCCGCCTCAGCCGGCTGGTCACCGGCGCCCGGCTGACCGATCCGCTCAGCGGCTTCTTCATGCTGAAGCGCGACGTGCTGGAGGAGACGGCGCGCACCCTGTCTGGCCAGGGCTTCAAGATCCTGCTCGACCTGTTCGCCTCGGCGCCGCGGCCGCTGCGCCTGGGCGAGGTGCCGCTGCACTTCCGCCAGCGCCACAGCGGGACCAGCAAGCTGGACACGCTGGTGATGCTGGAGTTCGCCATCCTGCTGGCCGACAAGCTGGTGGGCCGGGTGATCCCCATCCGCTTCGTGCTGTTCGTTCTGGTCGGGCTGTTCGGCGTGGCCGTCCACCTGTCGCTGCTGGCGCTGGCCTACCGGGGCATCGGGATGGGTTTCCTGGGCGCGCAGTTCGCCGCCACGGCGGTGGCGATGACGGTGAACTTCTACCTGAACAACCAGTTCACCTACCGCGACCGCCGGCTGAAGGGCCGCCGGTTCCTGTGGGGGCTGGCGTCGTTCTACGTGGCCTGCGCTATCGGCGCGGTGGTCAATCTGCAGGTGGCGGAATCGCTGTTCACCCTGGGCGCCCCGTGGCCGCTGGCCGGCCTTCTGGGGGCGACGGTGGGCGCGGTGTGGAACTTCGGCGTCAGCTCCACCTTCACCTGGGCGAAGCCCCGGCCCCGCCCGGTCGTGCGCCCCGACGCCGACGTGCCGCGGTTCGAGCCGGTGCGCCCGCACGGCACCGGCGACTGAACCGATGCGGCCGACGATCCTCGCGCGCGTGACGCCGTGGGCGCTGCTGGGCGTGTTCGTCCTGGCGGCGGGCACCGTCGCGGTGGCGAGCTGGATCAGCCCGATCGGCCTGCTGAACAACGACAGCACGCTGTACATGCGCCTCGCCCGCTTCATCCTGGAAGGGCGCGGCCTGGGGGCCGGCGTGTTCAAGAGCGGCATCGACCGGCCCGACACGCTGTTCCCGCTGTTTTCCGTCTGGCCGATGGGCTACCCGTTCCTCATCGCCGGGATGAACGCGCTGCTGCCGGTGGACGTGTTCTGGGCGGCGAAGCTGGTGAACATGGCCTCCATCGCCGGCGGGCTGTTCCTGCTGCACCGGGTGTTCGGCGCCTGGGCGCTGGCGCCGGCCGGGCTGTACCTGTTCTGGCCGGTCCTCGACACCCACGCCTGGACGCTGGCCGAGGCGCCGTTCCTGTTCCTGCAGCTCGGGCTCATCCGCCTGCTGGCGGCGGCCGAGGACACGGAGCGCACCATCGCCGTGGCCGGCGGCATCGCGGCGGCGGCGCTGGGGCTGTTCCTGCTGCGCTACGTCGGCGCCTTCGCCTTCCTGGTCGGCGGGCTGGCGGTGCTGCACGCGGCGCGGCAGCGGCGCTGGCGCATGGCGTTCACGCTGTCCGGCGCGCTCGCCGTGGCCGGGGGGCTGGCGGCGCTGTACCTGTGGAACAACCTCGCCCACACCGGGCTCGCCACCGGTACGACGCGCATTCCCAACCAGACGCCGTCGGCGGAGCTGGTGATGCAGGCGGTGCGCGGCTTCTGGGGGGCGCTCAACCCGGTGTTCCACGACGTCACGCTCGGCGGGCGCGGGCTGCTGCTGAACGCGCTGCTGTTCGGCGTGCCGGTGCTGGCCGTGGCGCTGGTCGCGTGGCGGGAGCGGGATGCGGGGATGGGGCCGGCCGATCCGGCGGCCGACCGCTTCGCCCGCTGGGCGCTGGTCACCGGGCTGACCTTCTTCGCGGCGGTCGTGGCGCTGCGCGCGCGGCAGTACTTCGACGGCTTCGACCCGCGCTTCGTGACGACCGGGCTGATGCCCATCGCGCTGTGGGCGTTCTGGCGTGTGCTGCGCCGGCAGGGGCGGGCGGCGTGGGTGCTGACGGCGTGCGTGGTTGTGCTCGGCCTGGGCGGGGTGGCGCAGTACACGGTGCGCCCATGGCTCGCCTTCCGCGCGGCCGGCGCCCCGTCGTACGAGGAGATCCGGCGGGCGGAGGCGGACCGGCTCGGCGCCGTTCCGGCGGGCAGCGTCTACGTCTTCGGATTCGGCCCGCCGGAGGTGTTCTACCTGCGCCCCGACCTTGCCGTGGCGCACCCCCGCGTGCGCCTGCGCGGCGGCCAGAGCTGGGACGAGTTCCTCGACACCCTGCGGCCCTTCGGCCGCCCGATCTACGCGGGCGACGACTGGCGGGGCGAACGACGCTTCGACGATTCGGTGGCCGAAGCCTACCGCAACCGCATCGCCGGCCGCGGCGTGGTGCGCATCGAGTAGGTTGGGTTGAAACCCAACGTGTTGGCGGCGCTGGAGGCGTTGGGTTTCAACCCAACCTACGACGGGCCTACCCACTACATCTAGTGTCTACCCCGGCCGGGACCGGGGCGCGCGACGGCAGCGGCGCCCCGCTGAACATTCCGCTCCCGAAACCATGCGCGGTCCGCCGTATGGGGGCCGTCGAGCGTCGCCGCACCGGCTCGTGCAAATGGTGATTCGGACGGGGTAAGGATTCGGACGGCGCACCTTCACCGCTGGTGCCCTGGCGCGCGGTGGCGTTACCTGTCATGACTTTGAAACAATTGCCGACCATTCGGCGTTCGTGAGTCCCGCGATTTGCGGTGCCGGCGGCGGCACTTGCGGCGGGCGGCGAATCGCCGACGTCCGGCCGGGGGCCGTGGAACCCGTCCGGGTTTTGCCCGTTATCCACAGACGATCAATATGCTGGGGATAGCTTCGGTCGTGGGGCCCTACATCTGGTGAAAGACCTTGCCGGCCCAATCGATCGTGTTAGGATGCCGCCAACATACAGCATCTGGTGGCCACGGGCCAGCGGATGCGCGGTCTAGGCCGTCCATCAGGCAGAGGAAGGGAGCGCGAGTCACCATGCGGATCCAGCGACGCTTTACCATCGAGGGGCAGGACGCCTACGCCGCCATCGGCTTCCGCCGCACCGGCAGCGAGATCCGCAATCCCGATGGTTCCGTGGTGTTCTCGCAGTCCGGAATCGACGTGCCGGAAGGCATGAGCCAGGTCGCCGCCGACATCCTGGCGCAGAAGTATTTCCGCAAGGCCGGCGTGCCCGCCGCGCTGAAGCCGGTCGAGGAGAACACCGTTCCCTCCTGGCTGTGGCGCAAGACGGCCGACGAATCGGCGCTGGCCGCCCTGCCGAAGGAGAAGCGCTTCGTTGGCGAAACCTCGGCCAAGCAGGTCTTCGACCGTCTTGCCGGCACCTGGACCTACTGGGGCTGGAAGGGCGGCTATTTCGATTCGGAAGCCGACGCGCGCACCTTCTTCGACGAGATGCGCTACATGCTGGCCGCCCAGATGGCCGCGCCGAACAGCCCGCAGTGGTTCAACACCGGCCTGCACTGGGCCTATGGCATCGACGGCCCCAGCCAGGGCCACTTCTACGTCGACTTCAAGACCGGCCTGCTGACCTCCTCCGCGACCGCCTACGAGCACCCGCAGCCGCACGCCTGCTTCATCCAGTCGGTGTCCGACGACCTCGTCAACGAGGGCGGCATCATGGACCTGTGGGTGCGCGAGGCGCGCCTGTTCAAGTACGGCTCGGGCACCGGCTCCAACTTCTCCCGCCTGCGCGGCGAGGGTGAGAAGCTGTCGGGCGGCGGCAAGTCGTCGGGCCTGATGAGCTTCCTGAAGATCGGCGACCGCGCCGCCGGCGCCATCAAGTCGGGCGGCACGACGCGCCGCGCCGCCAAGATGGTCACCGTCGACCTCGATCACCCGGACATCGAGGCGTACATCGACTGGAAGGTCGTCGAGGAGCAGAAGGTGGCTGCCCTGGTCGCCGGCTCGAAGATCTGCCAGGAGCACATGAACCGCGTCATGGCCGCCGCCCAGGACGGCCTGGACCCGAAGCAGAACCGCGAGCTGCGCAAGGCGATCATCGGCGCCCGGCACGCGCAGATCCCCGAGAACTACATCCAGCGCGTCATCCAGTTCGCCGGCCAGGGCTTCACGGCGATCGACTTCAAGACCTACGACACCGATTGGGATTCGGAAGCCTACCTGACGGTGGCCGGCCAGAACTCCAACAACTCCGTGCGCATCGCCAACGACTTCATCGAAGCGGTGCTGAACGACGGCCCGTGGAACCTGATCCGCCGCACCGACGGCAAGATCGCCAAGACGCTGAAGGCCCGCGACCTGTGGGAGAAGATCGGCTACGCCGCCTGGGCCTGCGCCGATCCCGGCGTGCAGTTCGACACCACCATCAACGACTGGCACACCTGCCCGGAATCCGGCCGCATCAACGCGTCGAACCCGTGCTCGGAGTACATGTTCCTCGACGACACGGCGTGCAATCTGGCGTCGCTGAACCTGCTGTCGTTCCGCATGCCGAACGGCGCCTTCGACGTCGAGGCGTTCGAGCACGCCTGCCGCCTGTGGACCATCGTGCTGGAAATCTCCGTGCTGATGGCGCAGTTCCCGTCGAAGGAGATCGCCCAGCTTTCCTACGAGTTCCGCACGCTGGGCCTCGGCTTCGCCAACCTCGGCGGCCTGCTGATGGCGTCGGGTCTGCCGTACGACTCGGACGAAGGCCGCGCCTACTGCGCCGGCATCTCGGCGGTGATGACCGGCGTCGCCTACGCCACCTCGGCCGAGATGGCCGAGGAGCTGGGCCCGTTCCCGGCCTATGAGAAGAGCCGCCTGTCGATGCTGCGGGTCATCCGCAACCACCGCCGCGCCGCCTTCGGCGAGACGGCGGGGTACGAGAACCTGCGCGTCAACCCGGTGCCCTTCGACGCCGCCGACTGCCCCGACGGCGAGCTGGCGCTGGCCGCGCGGCGCGCCTGGGACAAGGCGCTGGAGCTGGGCGAGCGGCACGGCTTCCGCAATGCGCAGGCCACGGTGGTGGCGCCCACGGGCACCATCGGCCTGGTCATGGATTGCGACACCACGGGCATCGAGCCGGACTTTGCGCTGGTCAAGTTCAAGAAGCTGGCCGGCGGCGGCTACTTCAAGATCGTCAACCGGCTGGTGCCGGAGGCGCTGCGCACGCTGGGCTACGGCGAGGACGAGATCGCCGAGATGGAGCGCTACGCGGTCGGCCACGGCACGCTGAAGGGCTCCCCCACCATCGGCCACGACGCGCTGCGCGCCAAGGGCTTCACCGACGACGGTCTGGCGAAGCTGGAAAGCGCGCTGGCCACCGCCTTCGACATCAAGTTCGCCTGCAACAAGTGGACGCTGGGCGCCGAGTTCTGCGTGAACACGCTGGGCATCCCGGCGGCGGCGCTCGACCAGCCGAACTTCGACCTGCTGGCGCACCTGGGCTTCTCGAAGGCCGAGATCGACGCGGCCAACACCTACTGCTGCGGCGCCATGACGCTGGAGGGCGCGCCCTACCTGCGGGACGAGCACCTGCCGGTGTTCGACTGCGCCAACCCGTGCGGCCGCATCGGCAAGCGGTTCCTGTCGTGGGCCAGCCACATCACCATGATGGCCGCCTCGCAGCCGTTCATCTCCGGCGCCATCTCCAAGACCATCAACATGCCGAACTCGGCGACGGTGGAGGAGTGCAAGGACGCCTACCTGATGTCCTGGCGCCTGGGGCTGAAGGCCAACGCGCTGTACCGCGACGGCTCGAAGCTGAGCCAGCCGCTGCAGGCGCAGATCCTGGAGGACGAGGAGGCCGAGACGGTCGACACGCTGGTCGAATCCTCCAACGCCGCCCGCGCCGCCATCGTTTCCGAGCGCATCGTCGAGAAGGTCATCGAACGGATCGTCGAGCGCAAGATCTCCGACCGCCAGAAGCTGCCGCACCGCCGCAAGGGCTACACGCAGAAGGCCATGGTCGGCGACCACAAGGTGTACCTGCGCACCGGCGAGTACGAGGACGGCCGCCTGGGCGAGATCTTCATCGACATGCACAAGGAAGGCGCCGCCTTCCGCTCGCTGATGAACAACTTCGCCATCGCGGTGTCCATCGGCCTGCAATACGGCGTGCCGCTGGAAGAGTTCGTCGAGGCGTTCACCTTCACCCGCTTCGAGCCGTCGGGCATGGTGTCGGGCAACGACGCCATCAAGATGGCGACCTCGGTGATCGACTATCTGTTCCGCGAGCTGGCGATCTCCTACCTCGGCCGCCAGGATCTGGCGCACGCCACGCCGGAGGACCTGCTGCCGTTCACCGTTGGCACCGGCGACAAGCAGGGCGACCTGCCGGACAACGAGGTGCAGCCGCAGGACATCGTCCGCAAGGTGGCCTCCACCGGCTACGTCCGCAACAACCTGCGGGTTCTGGACGGCGGTCAGGCCCAGCGCGCCGTCGCCGCCATGGCGATGGCCGCGGCGTCCGGCACGGCGGTGGCGGCGCACACGGCGGTGACGCAATCGGCGGCGGTCGCCGCGGCGGCCACCACCTATGGCGGCCACGCCACGGCGCACACGCCGGTCAGCACGGCCTACGGCGGCACCTACTCCGACAACCGCTTCGACCGCATCCGCGAAGCCAAGGCGCGCGGCTACGAGGGCGATCCCTGCGGCGAGTGCGGAAACATGACGCTGGTCCGCAACGGCACCTGCCTGAAGTGCGACACCTGCGGAAGCACGACCGGCTGCTCGTGACGCCGGTCTGATTTGCCCCTGGTGCCGAGGCCGCCCGTCACGGGCGGCCTCGGTGCGTTCTGGCCTGAACCGCGATCATGTAGTATCGTAGGATCATCTGCGGCGAGCGGGAGGCGGGCGATGGGTCGGATGATGTCGAGTCGGGAGTTCAACCAGAACCCCAGCGAAGCCAAGCGGGCGGCCGAGGAGGGGCCGGTGATCGTCACCGACCGTGGGGAACCCGCCTTCGTGCTGCTGAGGTACGACACCTTCCGGCGCCTTTCCGGCGAGGGCGGCGGCTCTATCCTTGAGCTGTTGCGCCAGGACGGTCCGGACGCCGATTTCGCCTTCGATCCGCCCCGGCTTGGTGACGACGTCGCGCGGCCGGCGGACTTCGGTTGATGTTTCTGCTCGACTCCAACGCACTGTCGGAACTGCGCCGGCCGGACAGGGCCAACGCCGGTCTGGCCGCGTGGGCGGCGGGCGCGCTGGCGGCCGAGTTGTTCATCTCGGCGATCACGCTGTTCGAGCTGGAACTGGGCGTCGCGCAGGCGGAGCGCAGGGATGCGGCGAAAGGGAAGGTGCTGCGCATCTGGCTCGACTCCCACGTGGTGCCGGCCTTCGGGGGGCGGATCATTCCGGTCGATGCGGCGGTGGCGCAACGCTGCGCGGCGCTTCACGTTCCCGATCCGCGCCCCCAGCGGGACAGCCTGATCGCCGCCACCGCGCTTGTCCATCGGTTGGTTGTCGTCACGCGCAATGTGCGCGACTTCGAGCCCATGGGGGTTCGGTTCCTCAATCCGTGGAACGACGGCTGAACGCTTTTCGCGCCTCCTACATCGAAAGACCAGGGGTGACGATCGGCCGGCAGGCGATAGATTGGAGTTTCGATACGCAGCGGGCGGGAGGCAGGAGGCACCATGGGGCCTGAGCGGCATGATGGCGCCGAATACCACGTGAACTACCGTGCTCCGAACTACATGCCGGACGTCTGGTTCCTGTGCGGCGCCTTCGACAATCTGGCCGAGGCGCGGGCCTTCTTCTCGGCCAAGCTGGCCGACGACGCGGCGGGCGCCCCGGTCCCCGGCAGCGAATGGCGGCTCGTCTGCGTGCGCGACGGCGCGGTGGTCGAGGTGGTCGAACACATCCGGCGCGGCGACCCCGCCGGACGCGCGCTGGCGTCGTAACCCGCCCCTCCCGTTGCGCCGGCGGCTTCCCCGAAGGCCGGAATCGAAAAACCCGCCGCCGCGCCCTACTTTCCATAAGAAAGGCCTGCTTTCCATAAGAAAGAGGGGCGGAGGATGGACGGCTCGATCCGGACGATCGACAGGGACTACCGCCTGGACGACCGCTACGACCGCGCGCGGGGACGGGTCTTCCTGTCGGGAACGCAGGCGCTGGTGCGCCTGCTCATGCTGCAGGCCGAGCGCGACCGCCGCGGCGGGCTGAACACCCGCGGCTTCGTCAGCGGCTATCGCGGCTCGCCGCTGGGCGGGCTGGATCAGGCGCTGTGGCAGGCGCGCGGGTGGCTGGCGGAACAGGGCGTCGTCTTCCAGCCGGGCATCAACGAGGACCTCGCGGCCACCGCCGTGCTCGGTAGCCAGCAGGTGGAGGCCAGCGGCGAGGGGCGCTGCGACGGCGTCTTCGCGCTGTGGTACGGCAAGGGGCCGGGCGTCGATCGCTCCGGCGACGCGCTGAAGCACGGCAACGCCTATGGCAGTTCGCCGCGCGGCGGCGTGCTGGTGGTGGCGGGGGACGACCACGGCTGTGTCTCCTCCAGCATGCCGCACCAGAGCGAGCTTGCCATGATCGCGTGGTCCATGCCGGTGCTGAACCCGTCGGGCGTGCGCGAATACCTGGACTTCGGCCTGTACGGCTACGCGCTGTCGCGCTTTTCCGGTGCCTGGGTCGGCTTCAAGGCGATCTCCGAATCGGTGGAGAGCGCGGCCACGGTGGACCTGCCCGACGTGGAGCGGGGGTTCCGCGCCCCGGTCGGGCACCCGGTGCCGCCGGGCGGGCTGCACTACCGCTGGCCGGACTTTCCCAGCCTGCGCATCGAGGAACGGCTGGCGGCGAAGCTCGACGCCGTGCGCGCCTTCGCCCGCGCCAACCCGCTGGACCGCCGCGTTCTCGGTGATGGCGGCTGGCTGCGCATCGTCACCACCGGCAAGGCGCACCTGGACCTGATGGAGGCGCTGCGGCTTCTGGAGATCGGCGAGGCGGAGGCGCGCGACCTGGGCATCAGCGTCTACAAGGTCGGCCTGTCCTGGCCGCTGGAGCCGCACGGCATCCTGGATTTCGTATCCGGGGCCGAGGAGGTCTTCGTCGTCGAGGAAAAGGCACCGGTCGTCGAGGGGCAGATCAAGGAGCTGCTGTTCCACCACCCCGCGGGCGAACGCCCGCGCGCCGTGATCGGCAAGACCGACGAGATCGGGGCGCGGCTGCTGCCCCGCACCGGCGAGCTGCGGCCGTGGGTCGTCGCCAGGGCGCTGGTCGCCCGCCTGCAGCCCCGGCACGACCTGTCGGCCCGCCTCGCCGACCGGCTGCCGGCGGCCAAGGCGCCGCCGCCCCCACCAATGGTGCGCCAGCCCTATTTCTGCTCGGGCTGTCCGCACAGCACCTCCACCCGCGTGCCCGACGGCAGCAAGGCGATGGCCGGCATCGGCTGCCACTTCATGGCCTCGTGGATGGAGCGCGCCACCGAGGGGCTGACGCCGATGGGCGGGGAAGGCGCCAACTGGGTGGGGCAGGCGCCCTTCTCCAAACGCGGCCACGTCTTCCAGAATTTGGGGGAGGGGACCTATCACCACTCCGGCTCGCTGGCGATCCGGCAGTCGGTGGCGGCGGGCGTCAACGTCACCTACAAGATCCTCTACAACGACGCGGTCGCCATGACCGGCGGCCAGCCGGTGGACGGGCCGATCTCCGTCGGCGCCATCACCCGGCAGATCCAGGCGGAGGGCGTGCGGCGCATCGCCGTGGTGAGCGACGATCCCGACAAGTTCCGCGATGCGCGCGACCTCGCCCCCGACACCACCGTTCACCACCGCGACGCGCTGGACGCCGTGCAGCGCGAGCTGCGCGACACCCCCGGCGTGACCGCCCTGATCTACGAGCAGACCTGCGCGGCCGAGAAGCGCCGCCGCCGCAAGCGCGGTCAGATGCCCGACCCGCCCCGGCGCGTGGTGATCAACGAGCTGGTGTGCGAGGGCTGCGGCGACTGCGGGCGCAAATCCAACTGCCTGTCCATCCAGCCGGTGGAGACGGAGTTCGGCACCAAGCGGCGGATCGACCAGTCGTCGTGCAACAAGGACTATTCCTGCGTCGAGGGCTTCTGCCCCAGCTTCGTGTCGGTGATGGGCGGCACACTGCGCAAGCCGGACCAGGGTGCGCTGGAGGCGCGCTTCGCCGATGCGCTGGCCGCCCTGCCGCTGCCCTTCCGCGAGATGCCGTTGGAGCCGGCGGAGGTTCTGGTGGCCGGCGTCGGCGGCACCGGCGTCGTCACCGTGGGCGCGCTGCTCGCCATGGCCGCGCATCTGGAGGGCAAGGCAGCCAGCGTGCTGGACTTCACCGGCTTCGCGCAAAAGGGCGGGGCGGTCTACAGCTATGTCCGCACGGCGCGCCGGCCGGAGCTGCTGAACCAGGCGCGCATCGAGCCGGGGCAGGCGCAGCTTCTGCTGGCCTGCGACGCGCTGGTGTCGGTCAACACCGACGCGCTACGCACCATCCGCGCCGGCCACACCCGCGTGGTCGCCAACACGCACGTGGTGGCGACTGGCGCCTTCACCCGCAACCCCGCCGGCCAGCCGCCGGCCGACGCGCTGCTGGGCACCCTGCGCGCCGCGGCCAGGCCGGAGCGGGTGGACGTGGTGGACGCCAGCCGCATCGCCACGGCGCTGTTCGGCGACGCCATCCTCGCCAACGTCTTCCTGCTCGGCTACGCGTTCCAGAAGGGGCTGCTGCCGGTGGGGCTGGAGGCGCTGGACCGCGCCATGGAGCTGAACGGCGTGGACGTCGCCGCCAACCGCCGCGCCTTCGCCTTCGGCCGTCTGGCGGCGCACGACCCGGACGCGCTCTCCCCCGTGTCGGCGCCCGACCCTGCGCCCGGCCGGAGGATCGACGAGGTGGTGGCGCGGCGCGCGGACTTCCTGACCGATTACCAGGACGCCGCCTATGCCGGCCGCTACCGCGATCTGGTGGAGCGGGTGCGGACGCGCGAGGCGGCGGTGCTGGCGGGCCGCACCGACCTCGCCGACGCGGTGGCGCGGGCGTACTTCAAGCTGCTGGCGGTGAAGGACGAGTACGAGGTGGCCCGGCTGCATACGGACCCTGCCTTTCTCGCCCATCTGCAGGAGCGGTTCGAGGGCGACTGGCGGCCGGTCTTCCATCTTGCCCCGCCGCTGCTGGCGCGGCGCCGCGACGGCACCGGCGAGCCGCGCAAGATCGCGCTGGGGCCGTGGGTGCTGCCGGTGTTCCGGGCGCTGGCCGGGATGAAGCGCCTGCGCGGCACGCCCCTGGACGCCTTCGGCTACACCGCCGAGCGCCGCACCGAACGCCGCCTGATCGCCGAGTACGAGGCACTGGTGGACGAACTGCTGCGCGGCCTGACGGCGGAGCGCCACGCGACGGCCGTCGAACTGGCGGCGCTGCCGCTGGAGGTGCGCGGCTTCGGGCACGTTAAGGAGGCGGCGCTGGCCGCCGTGCGGGCGCGCTGGGCGGACCTGCTGGCGAAGTTCCGCAAGGAAGGTGCGTAATGCGTAGGTTGGGTTAAGCGCCAGCGCAAACCCAACGTGTCGGCGGTGCGGGGGTGTTGGGTTTCAACCCAACCTACGAGCATTGCAGCACCGCCGCATACCTCGGCAGCGCCCGTTCCGGCGCGAAGTCGGCGGCGCGGCGCCTGCGCGCGTCGGTGTCGCCCGGATCGTCCAGCGCCGCGTCCAGCGCCGCGGCCAGCCGGTCGGCGTCGCCCACGGGGACCAGGGCGCCCCAGCGCCCGTCCTCCAGGATCTCCGCCGGGCCGCTCGGGCAGTCGGTGCTCACCACGGGGCAGCCGCAGGCCAGCGCCTCCACCAGCACGTTGCCGAACCCCTCCCACCGGGAGCTGAGCGCGAAGACGCCGGCCCGCGCCATGAAACGGAAGGGGTTCGCCGCGAAGCCGGGGAACGCCACGTCCGCCGCGATGCCCAGCGCCTCGGCCCGCGTCCGAAGGCCGGCGCGCAGCGGCCCGTCGCCCAGCACCACCAGCCGCGCCGGGCGGCGGGCGCGCAGCCGGGCGAAGGCGTCGAGCAGGGTGGCGAAATCCTTCTGCGCCACCAGCCGGCCAACCGCCAGCACCACCGGCGGCGCTCCGGCTGCGAACCACGGGTCATCCAGCGGTTCCGCCGCCAGGGCGGCGGCGCGGGCGACGTCCACGGGGTTGTGGATGACCGTGACGCGGTCGCGGCGCACGCCCACGGTCGCCGCCAGATCGTCGGCGACGCCGCGCGAGATGGCGACGATCGCGTCGGCCTGCGGGTAGAGCCAGCGCAGCAGCGGCAGGCGCCAGCGGTCGCGAAGCCGTGTGGCGCCGTCCAGGCTGGGCGCCACCGCTTCCGACTGGCGCAGCACGAGGCGCGTCGGCACGCCCGACAGCCGGCGCGCCGCCACGGCGGCAAGGTTCACGGCGTCGGTAGTGGACAGCAGCGCGCCCGGCCGCTCCCGCCGCAGCCAGTGGGCGAGGCGCGGCACCAGCGTCAGCGTGCGCGCGGCGCCCAGGTCCACCACCCGCACGCCGTCCGGCACCGCGCTCAGGTACGCCCCCTCGGCGCGCCCCAGCACAAGGTCGACGCCGTGCCCGGCGGCGGCGAAGCGGCCGGCCAGCAGCAGCATGGTGCGCTCCGCCCCGCCACCGGCGAGGCTGCCGAGAAGGAAGGCGAGGCGCCCGGCCATGCCGCTCACGCCCCCGCCGCGACGCGCGAGACGAGGTAGCGGAACTTGCCCGAGCGGCCGACGGGGATGTCCTCCACCATGCGGATCTCGACGGCGCAGGCGCTTCCCATCACCGCCTGGATGCGGCGTTCGATGTCGGCCAGATCGGCGGGCGGCGGCGGGGATGCCGGCACCACCTCGACCAGCACGCGGGCTTGCGTCTCCTGCGTGACGCGGTAGCGGGCGACCCAGGGGCGTTCCTCCAGGACATAGAGGAACAGCGCGCTGTCCACCGTGGCGCCGTCCATCGCCGTGAAGGTGTCGCTGGTGCGCCCGGCGATGCGCGTCAGCACCGGCCACGGGTCGTCGGCCTCCAGCGCCCAGGCGGCGCGGTCGCCGATGCGGTAGCGGATCAGCGGCATGGCATGGTTGGTCAGCAGCGTCACCACCAGCTCGCCCACCTCGCCCGGCGGGGCCGGGCTGCCGTCCGGGCGCAGCACCTCCACGATATGCGTGGGCGCCGATACCACCAGCCCGCCGCCGGGCCGGCGCTCGCCTGCCACCGCGCCCAGCTCGCGCGAGCCGTAGCGGTCGAACAGCGGCGCCTGGAAGGCGCGTTCGATGACCGCGCGCATGCGCGGCGTGCACGGGCAGGAGGAGACGACGAGGCTGTCCGGCATCACCACCGGCACGCGCCCCTCCGCCATCAGCCGGGCGATGCCGTGCAGCCGGTCGGCGAAGGCCAGGATCTGGCGCGGGCGCAGGTCGGCCAGGGACTGGGCCGCCGCGTGCAGTTCGGCGTCGGACAGGCGCAGGCAGTCCACCCAGGTTTCGCCGCGCAGCCAGCGCCCGACGCGCGGGCGCAGCCGCCGCGACGGCGCCTCGTGCAGCGAGGTCCACAGCACGGCGCGGCGCATGCCGGGGCGGTAGCCGGTCCAGCCGTCGAACAGCAGCTTGGTGGCGACGTTCCAGGCGTCGGCCCCGGCGTCCTCCAGCACGCGCACCGGCTCCCCCGTCGAGCCGCCGGTGACGTTGACGCGGCAGCGCGCGCGGTCCACCCCCTCGGCCACGAGGTCGTCGAAGCGGGCGCGCAGCTCGCCGCGCGTCAGCGGCGGGATCGCGGCGAAGCGGTCGAGCCGCACCCGGCCGTCCACCAGCACCCCGGCTTCGGCCAGCCGTTGCCGGTAGAAGGGCACGGCGCGGCCGGCATGGGCCAGCAGGGCGGTGAGCCGCTCCGCCCGGTACGCCTCCAGCCCGCCGTGGCGCAGCCGTTCCAGCGTGGCGCAATGGCCGGGCACCGGCCCGGTGAGATGCAGCCAGCCGCGCCACAGCGCGATGCGCAGCGCCTCCATCATGCCTGCACCCGTTGCGGCCGGGCGGCGTGGAAGACGAAGGCGATCAGCGCGGCGTTGAACAGCGCCCCGGTCAGCGCGTAGGCCGCGACGGCCGTCAGCGCGTCGCCCTGCGCGGCACCCAGCAGCAGGGCGCCCAGCCGCGCCGCCGCCAGCGCCACCTCATAGGCGAGAAACGAGCCTTGCAAGCGCAGCAACGGGATGACGGCGACGCACGGCACGTTGACGAAGCCCAGGAACCACCACGGCGCCAGCCAGCGGGCGAAGGCGCCCGCCGTTTCCCACTCCGCGCCGAAGGTCCAGGCGAACAGCGCCGGTCCGGCCACGGCCACCGCCAGCAGCACCGGCAGCCCGACCGCCGCCAGCGCCAGCGTCGTGCGCGTCAGCCGTTGGCGCAGGTGGCCCATGTCGTCCCGGACGTCGCGGTAGAAGACCTGCCGCAGTGGCTGGTTCAGCACCGAGTCGGGCATCGAAAGCACGCGCAGCGCCAGCCAGTAGAAGCCCACGCTCGCCTCGCCGAAGGCGGCGGCCAGCACCACCACCGGCCCGTACTGCGACAGCGCGTTGACCAGCGCCTGCGGCGCCCCGTACAGCGGGAAGTCGCGGTAGCGCCGCGCCAGCGCGACCAGCCCGGCCACGCCCGCCTCCGGCATGCGCGGCCATGCGGCCGGCCCGTCGTGCCGGGCCAGTTCGCCGGCCTGCGCGCCGTATCCCAGGATCTGCCCGGCCAGCAGCCCGGCCGGGGCCGGGGCCACGAAGCCGGCCGTCACCTGCACCGTCACCGACACCGCGGCGCGCACCCCGTGCGCTTGGGCCACCATGTGGTAGCGCTCCCGCCGCAGGTTCCACTGCACCAGCACCTCGGCCGTCGCGGCGACCAGCATCATGGCCGGCAGCCACCAAAGCAGCGTCGCGTGCGGCAGCCACGGCCCGGCCAGCGCGACGACCACGGCGACGCCCAGCGCCGACGCGAGCGTGGCGAGCAGCGCCAGGAACGCCAGGCCGGCCGCGTCCTCCTCCCGTTCCGGCAGGACGATGGCCAGCTCCCAGCGGCCGGTGGCGATCATGGCGGCGAGGCCGGCCAGCGCGGCGACCAGTCCGAAGGCGCCGAACAGCGCGGGATCGTACAGGCGGGTGAGCAGCGGCATGGCCGCGAGCGCCGCCGCCTGCGCGGCGAAGGAGCCGGTGACGACGGTGCCGAGGTTGCGCAGGAACTGGCGTGGCGGTGCCGCCGATGGCATGATGGGGCGCCGTATGACGAAAGCGTTGAAGTATGGCACCGCCTCCCACACGGGTCCAGTCGCGCCGCGGATTACTCCTGGGACTGTTGGGGTTGCTCCTCCTCGCTCCGGGCGCGCGGGCGCAGGCGCCGGGCGGGTCGTACTGCTACATCTTCGGGCGCTCGGCCGACGACGATTTCGCCGGGCAGGCCAAGGCGCCGCTGCCGGATGGCGAGCGGGATACGGAGCTGCGGCTCTACCTGAACAACCTGTACTATTACCTGGGGCCGTCGGGCAGCCACCACATCCGTTCGATGCGGCTGCGCCACCGCACGCTGCCGGGCCTGCGCTGGGACACCGTTCCGGGCAGCCGGGCGATGGGGCTGGTGGTGCGCTGGAACGGCCGGACGGTGAACCGCGGCGACGGCTCGATCGACGGGCTGAACCTGCCCGACCGCGCGTTCCTCCAGCTTTTCGTCGCCGATCCTGGCCCGGTGGCGGCGCGCACCCAGGGCTTCGTGCTGGACGTGACGACCATGGACGGCACGCTGACCATCCCCGTCGTCCCCTTCGACCGAAACGACAACCAGTTCTATTAGCGCGGGTTTCGGCTTGCTCCGAAGCCCCTCCCCCCTTTGCGGGGGAGGGGTTGGGGAGAGGGGGATTGCCGGCGGCAGCCGGAACAAGACTCTTTTCCGCCCTGCCGGGCGTAACTACCCTCTCCCCAACCGCGACGCCCTTCGGCGTCGCCCCGTTAAGGGAGAGGGACTTTTAAGATTAAAGGAACCGCGCGCGGATCGCCTCCCACCGGGCGGTGGCGTGGGCGGTGGTGAAGGCGTCGCGGACGGTGGCGGCGGCCGATGCGGCCATGCGGGCGCGGGCGGGCTCGTCGCTCAGCAGGGCGTCCACGGCGGCGGCCAGGGCGGCGCCGTCGTCCGGCGGCACGAGGCGGCCGTTGACGCCGTCGCGCACGAGGTCGGCGGTGTCGCCCACGGCGGGGGCGACGCAGGGCACGCCGCAGCCCATCGCCTCGATCATCGACAGCGGCAACCCCTCGGCGGCCGAGGTCAGCACCATGATCCGGCTTTCCCACAGCAGCGGGCGCACGTCGTCGTGCCAGCCCAGCAGGGCGACCGTGCCGTCCAGGCCGCGCCGGGCCACCTCCGCCGCCAATTCGGCGCGCAGCGGCCCGTCGCCGGCGACCGCGACGCGCAGGGCCGGGTGGCGGGCGCGCAGCCGTTCCACCAGATCGAGCAGCCGGTCGAGCCGCTTGCGGCGGATCAGCCGCGCCACCGTCAGCACGTCCCAGCGCGCCGCGCGCGGTTCCGCGCCTGGATTCGGGTGAAAGCGGGCGGGGTCGACGGCGCTGGGCAGGGCCACGATGCGCGCGCCGGGCACGCCGGCGGCGATCAGCGCGTCGCGGGTCGCCGTGCCGGTGGTGGTGACGAAGCGGGCGCCGCGCAGCACTCCGGGCAGCAGCGGCGCCAGCGCCCGCCCCAACAGCGGCCAGCGGGCGAGCAGCCGGTTGTCGAGCATGCCGCCGCCGCGCTCCAGCTCGCGCGGGCCGCCGATCACCGCGACGGCGTAGGGCCGCCCGACCGCCCACGCGCACAGCCGGGCGTACAGTCCGAAGGGCACGAGGTTGTAGGCGAGGATCAGGTCCGGCCGCTCCCGCCGCGCCGCCGCCACCGCGCGGCCCAGGGTGCGCAGGCTGCGGCGAAGTGGCGCGGGGTCGTCCGGCACCGTCTGGTAGGCGACCTTGGGGAGGTCCGGCCCGTCCTGTCGGTCCAGCCATGCCACGCGCTCCACCCAGCCGCAGGCGACCAGCGGTTCCAACTTCGCCCGGATCAGGTTCGGGTTGAGCGCGCCCAGGACGAGAAGCCGCATGACTGCCTTGCGTTAAGACGACTTTCAGCAACAAACGCGTAAAGTACCCTAAGACTTCTAAGGGCATGCCCGACAGGGGCACGATTCCCGGCTTTGCACGGATCGATCATGTCCAACCGCAGCCATGCGCGCCAGCCCCATCCGCCGCCCGTCGCCTTCGCGTTGCGCGACCTGCTGGTGTTCGGCTTCCGCCATCTGCGGCTGATCCTCCTGAGTTTTCTCATTCCGGTGGCGGCGGGGGTGTCGCTGGCGCTGTTCCAGCCCCCGGTGTTCGAGGCGCAGTCGCGCCTCGTCGTGCTGCTGGGGCGCGAGTACACGTTCCAGCCGGGCATGGGCGCCGGGGCGGTGCTGTCCTTCGGGCGCGACGAGATCATCAATTCCGAGCTGGAGATCCTCATCAGCCGGCCGGTGAAGCGCAACGTGCTGTTCGCGCTGGGCGTCCGCACGCTTTACCCCGACCTTGTGGACGACATCCCGCCGGAGGAGGAACTGCCGGGCGAGCGGGTGGAACTGGCGATGCGCCGCTTCGAGAACGCCTTGAAGATCGAGCCGGTGCTGCAATCCAACGTGCTGCGGCTGTCGTTCCGCCACGCCTCGCCCGAACTGGCGGCGCGGGCGCTGAACCTGCTGGTGCAGGACTATATGGACCACCGGCGCGACATTTACCGCCGCGACCAGTCCGCCTTCATGATCGAGCAGCGCGACGACTTCGTGCGCCGCCTGTCCGAGCTGGAACGCGAGATCGAGGCGTTCGCGCGGACCAACGGCATCGCCGACCTGCCGCAGCAGATCGCCGTGCAACTGCGCGAGCTGTCGGAGCTGGAGCTGCAGCTCAGCCAGGCGACCGGCGAGCTGGAGATGGCGCAGGCCCGGCTGGAGGCGGCGCGCGGCACGATCAGGGAGGTGCCGCGCGAGGTGCTGCTGTACGCCGAAGACACGTCGCAAATGGCGGTGGACTCGGCGCGGGCGACGCTGCTGCACCTGCAGCTGCGCCGGCAGGAACTGGCCAACCGCTACCACGCCGACTCGCCGGTCATCGCCGACGTCGACCGCGAGCTGGCCAAGGTCCAAGCCTTCATCGCCGCGGAGAAGCCGCGCAAGCAGGACTCCCGCCGCGTCGGCCGCAACCCGGTGCACGAGGAGCTGGAAAAGCTGATCGCCGACCTCGGCCCGCAGGCCGAGGGGTTCGCCGCGCGCCGGGCGGCGCTGGCCGCCAGCGTGGAGCGGGTGCGCGCGCAGGTCGACGCGTTGGGCGAGCTGGACATGCGGCACCACCAGCTGCTGCGCGACCGCGCGGTGATGGAGGAAAGCTACAAGACCTATTCCTTCAAGGTGGAAGAGGCGAAGATCCTCGAACAGATGGACGAGCAGCTGTCCACCAACGTCCGCGTGGTCGAACCGGCATCGCCGCCGCAACGCGATGCCAACCCGCGCCTGCTGGTCGTGCTGGCCGGCGTGTTCGCCGGGCTGCTGTCGGCCTTCGCCGTGGCGTTCGCCAAGGCGGCCGTGTCCGACGTGTTCCTGACGCCGGAAACGGTGGAACGCCAGCTTGGCCTGAAGGTGCTGCTGGCGCTGCCCCACGCGGACGGCGGCGCGCCCGAGCCGCCGACGCTGGGCCCCGCCCGCCCGGTGCCGACGCTGGTCGCGGCGGATGGGGTGAAGGAGGGCGTGTCATGACCACCGCCGACGCCCAGGCCCTGCAGGAGTGGGGGCAGCATTTCCGCCATCTGTACTACGAGGTGATGAGCCGGGTCGGCGACCGGCGCGGCGCGCTGGTGCAGTTCATCGGCGCCAGCCCCGGCTGCGGCGTGTCGTCGGTGGCGCGGATGTTCGCGCTGGCGGCGGCCTCGCTCGGCGACGGGCCGGTGTTCCTGTTCGACCTCGCCGGCACGGAGAACGGCCAGCACGCGTGGTTCCGCGAACTGGCCGCGCGTACGCCGGGCGGCGCCCTCACTCCCATGGACGACGCGCTGCTGCCCGCCGGCGGGCTGTGGGTCGACGGCGAGGTCGGGCGCACGCATCTGCGCGGGCACTGGGTGGACGGGCTGCGCCTGGGGGTCAGCGAATGCCGCGACCTCGATCCGCCGCCGGGGCTCGATCTGCGCGGGCAGGCGGCGTTCTGGGAGCGGCTTCGCGCCGGCTTCGGCCTTGTCGTGGTGGACGCGCCGGCCAGCAGCGGCGTCTTCGACGGCATCCTGCTGGCCGGGCACATGGACGGCGTCGTCCTGGTGGTGGAGGCGGAGGAGACCCGCACCCCCGTCGCCGCCCACCTGCGCGACGAGCTGGAGGAGGCCGGCGCCAGCATCCTCGGCGTCGTCCTCAACAAGCGCCGCTTCCACATCCCGCAACTCTTCTACCGCTGGCTCTGATCGCCTTTTCCGGCGGAGGTCCGCCATGCACGCCGAACACGCCCGTCCCGACCGCATTCCGGCACCGGCCCGCCGGCCGCTGGGCCGCTTCGGCGCCGCCGTCAAGCGCACGGAGGACCTGTTGCTGGGCGTGCCGCTGCTGGTGGCGCTGCTGCCGGTGATGCTGGTGATCGGGGTTCTGGTCCGGCTCGACAGTCCGGGGCCGGCGCTGTTCCGCCAGCCGCGCACCGGCTTCCACGACCGGCTCATCACCGTGCGCAAGTTCCGCACCATGCGGAACGACGGCGCCGACGTGGCCGGCGTCCATCAGGAGGAGGAGCACGACCCGCGCGTGACCCGCGTCGGCCGCGTGCTGCGCCGGCTGCGGCTGGACGAGCTGCCGCAACTGCTGAACGTGGTGGAGGGGACGATGTCGCTGGTCGGGCCGCGGCCCTATCCGGCCGGCATGATGATCGGCAACCACCCCGCCCACGACGAGCTGGCGAAGCACGCCCGGCGCCGCGCGGTCAAGCCGGGGATCACCGGCTGGGCGCAGGTCAACGGCCTCGCCGGGCCGGTGACCAGCGACGCCGACCTGCGGCGGCGCATCGCCTATGACCTGCATTACGTCCACAACTGGACGGTCCTCCTGGACCTGGCGATCCTCGTCCGCACCGCGTGGGGCGTGGCGCGGCAGGCGCTGAGGCCGTTGGTGAAACTGTCCCGCGGAATTGCCGGCGCATCCCCAACTCGTCATGCCCGGGCCCAGTCCCGGGCACCCACGCACCTGGATTGCGCAATGCCGCAGCCGAAAGCACCCGATGCTTGCGGCGCACCGGGTGCGTGGATGGCCGGGACTGGGCCCGGCCAAGACGATGAAAAGGTTCCGGCGGCTTGCGGCGGGCGAAAATCCGCGCCCTATGGTCTGAAACGATGGAGGCGGCGGTGAACGGCGGGCCGGCCGCCCTGCTGGCCGCGCTGCTGGCCTTCGGCGGCGTCGCGCTCGACCTCCTGGTGTCGGACAGCCTGCTGCTGACGCTGGGCATCCCGTACAATGTGCCGGGCGGCTCGTACGTGTGGAAGATCCATCCCGGCTCGTACCTGCTGATGCTGGCGTTCGTGGTGCTGGCGGTGCCGGCCAACCCCGTGCGCCTTGTCGTGGCGACGGCGCGCCGGGTGCCGGCCGCGGGCTTCTACGGGGTGACGGTGGCCGGGCTGTTCGCCTACGTCACGGTGAACCACGGCTTTTCCGGTTCGGCCTTCGTGCTGGAGACGCTGCTGATGCCGCTGGTCGCGGCGCTTCTGCTGCTGCACCTGCCCGAGCGGCACCGGGCGCTGCTGTTCGCCGGGGTGGTGGTGCTGGTCACCGTCAACGCGCTGCTCGGCATCGCCGAGGCGGTGAGCGGCGACCGCCTCGTCCCCTACCTCGCCGGGGGGGAGCCGGTGTTCGAGCGGCACTTCCGCGCCACCGCGCTGGGCGGCCATCCGCTCAACAACGCGCTGATCACGGCGACCGTGCTGTTCGCCACGGTGCTGGTGCTGCGCGGCCGGCCGGTGCTGGGGGCGCTGGCGCTGCTGGTGCAGGCGGCGGCCCTGCTCGCCTTCGGCAGCCGCGTCGCCTTCGTCGTGGTGGGCGGTTTCGGCGCGGTGTGGCTGACGGTGTGGGCGGCGTCCTCCGTGCTGCGGATGCGCGACGGGGTGCGCGGCGCCGTCGGCCACTCGCTGGTGCTGCTGCTGATCCCGGTGCTGGCCGCCGTCGCGGTGGTCGGGCTGGGGCTGGGGGAGCGCATCTTCTCCAGCTTCTTCCTGGACGCCAGCGCGCGGACGCGCATCGTGGCGTTCCGCGCCTTCGCGCTGGTCAGCGCGCCGGAGCTGTGGTTCGGCATCGGCCCCGTGGGCGTCGAGCGGGTGCTGGCCTTCCTGCGGCGCGCGCAGGGGCTGTCCGACGCCATCGAGAACTTCTGGGTGCTGTGGGTGCTGAACTTCGGGCTGATCGGCTTCGCGCCGCTGGCGGCGACGCTGCTGTGGTTCGTGCGCTCGCTGCTGCGCGGAGCGCCGGCGGCGCTGTGGGTGTCGGCGCTGTCGTTCCTGCTGATCGCGTCGTCCAACAACTCCCTGGGCAGCAAGGACCGGGCGCTGGTGGTGCTGGTCGTCGTGCTGATCGGCGGACTTTCCTGGCACCGCCGCGTCCGGGCCGAACCGGAAGGCGCTCCCGCCCCGGCCCCGGCCGGCAACGGGCGCCGGCTGGCCGGGGCGGCGCTGGGCGTGCTGCTGGCGCTGTTCATGGCGGCGGGGGCGGTGGGGGACGCGCGGGCGGCGGACGCGCCGCCCATCCGGCGCGGCGTCAACCTCAGCCACTGGCTGCAATACGGCGGGCGCCAGCCGGTGACGGCGGACGACCTCGCCGCCATCCGCGCCGCCGGGTTCGACCATGTGCGGCTGCCCTTCGACCCCGTGCGTCTGGGCTGGAGCCCCGACGCGCCGCTGGCCCGGCCGCGGCATCTGCACCTGCTGGACGCGGCGGTGCGCGACATCCTGGCGGCCGGGCTGGCGGTGATCCTCGACTTCCACCCGGCCGAAGCGGCGCGCGCGCGCATCGAGCGCGAGCCGGCGGCGCAGGACGGCTTCGTCGCCTTCTGGCGCGCCCTGGCCGAGCGCTATCGCGACCATCCGGCCGAGCGCGTGCTGTTCGAGCCGTTGAACGAACCGCAGTTCCCCCGCCGGGCGGCGGTGTGGAACGACCTGAAGGGCCGGCTGCTCGCCGCCGTGCGCGACGTCGACCGCACGCGCTGGGTGCTGCTGTCCAGCGTCGATGCGGTGACGATCATGGACCAGTTGAACGCCGGCCGCGTGTTCCGCGACGCCCGCGTCGCCTACGTCGTCCATTTCTACGAGCCGCACCTGATCACGCATTTCGGCGCCAACTGGGGCGCCGCGTCTCGCCCGCCGGAATCGCAGATCACCGCGCTGGCCTACCCCTCGTACCGAACCGACCCGGCGGCGGTGGCGATCCTGCCGGGGCCGGAGACGGCGGCGGCGCGGGCGCTGGTGCGCGACTACGCCGCCCAGCCGTGGGACGCCGCGCGGCTCGACCGCCTCGTCGCCGGGATTGCCGCCTGGGGCCGCGCGCACGGGGTGCCTGTGGTGTGCACGGAGTTCGGCGTGCTGCGCCGCAAGCTTCCGCCCGAGTCGCGCCGCGCCTGGCTGACCGACGCGCGCACGGCGCTGGAGCGGCACGGCATTCCGTGGACGGTGTGGGACTACGCCGACGTCTTCGGCATCGCCACCTCGGTGGGATCGGTGGAGCTGTGGCGCGACGGCGCCGTCGTGCCCGCCGACCCCAAGGCGATCCGGCGGGCGTTCGACCCCGACGCCCTGGCGGCGCTGGGGTTGCGTTGACTTACTGCGTGCCGGGGGTGATGTTGCGGTTGAAGGAATAGTTGAAGCTGCGGCTGAAGGGCAGGAAGCGGTTGATGTACTGCTCCACCCACAGGTCGATCTCGGCGATCGTGCTGCGCGGCACGAAGACGATGTCGTAAGGCATCAGCGGCACGTCGTTGCCGGGGCCGGTGCCGTTCAGCACGGCCTGCACGTTGATGATCCGCAGCATCGGCTTGTCGTAGGGGCCGCGCCGGACCAGCGCCACCTGATCGAGCCGCGCCGTCTCGCGGAAGCCGCCGGCCAGCATCGCCGCCTGCATGACGCCCAGCCGGCCGGTCAGGGTGTAGACGCCCGGCGCCAACACCTCGCCGCCGACCAGCACGCGCTGCGAGGCGAAGGAGCGGCCGATGACGGTGATGTCGGGATCGCGCAGTTCCTTGCGGTACAGCTTTTTCAGTTCGCGCGCCACGTCGTCGGTGGTCTTGCCCTCGATGTGGAGGGTGCCGACCAGCGGCAGGCTGATGCGGCCGTCCGGGGCCACCAGCACGCGATCCGACAGCTCGGGATGGTAGATCATCTTGATCTCGATCTCGTCGCCGGGGCCGAGCCGGTATTCCGGCGGCATCGCCTGCCAGGGCTGGAACCCCTCCGGCATGGTTTCCCGGATGGCCCCGTATTGCGAGCATCCGGCAAGCAACAGCAGGCACAGCGCGATCGCCAAACGCATCGTCGTCCTTCGTGTGAACCGGTGATCACCTGCGGCAAGGCGGAGATGCCCCATCCTTCCGATGGTCATTCCGACGAAGACGGGAATGACGCGCGGCGGGATGCGACGATACGCCGGGCAAATTCATAAGACGAATCCAGCAAAATATCTATCTTTCGGGTTAAGATACCTCATAAGGCAGTGCTTTATCGCGGGGTGCCCGCCATGGTTCATCGTCCCGGCGTTCTCATCATCGTCGAGAACCTGCCCGTGCCGCTCGACCGCCGCGTCTGGCAGGAGGCGCACGCGCTGCACCGCCACGGCTGGGAGGTCAGCGTCATCTGCCCCAAGGCGCACGGCTACACCCGCGGGTACGAGGTCATCGACGGCATCCACGTCCACCGCCACGGCCTGCCGTTCGAGGCGACGGGCAAGCTGGGCTTCGTCCTGGAATACGCCGCGGCGCTGGTCGGGGAGTTCGCGCTGGCCTGCCGGATCAAGGCGACGCGCGGCTTCGACGTCATCCAGGCGTGCAACCCGCCGGACGACATCTTTCTGGTGGCGGGGGGCTTCAAGCTGCTGTTCGGCACGCGCTTCATCTTCGACCACCACGACCCGGTGCCGGAGATGTTCCTGGCCAAGTTCGGCCGCGAGGGCTGGCTGTACCGCGCCACCTTGCTGGCCGAGCGCTGGACGCTGCGCCTCGCCGACCACGTCGTCACCACCAGCGAGGCGCTGCGCCGCATCGCCGTGGAGCGCGGCGGACGGGCGCCCGAGGAGGTGACGCTGGTGCGCAGCGGCCTCGACCTCGACCACGTGCCGACGGTGGCACCGGACCCGGCGCTGAAGCGCGGGGCGGCGCACCTGCTGCTCTACGTCGGCGTCATGGGCGCGCAGGACGGCGTCGACCGGCTGCTGAGGGCGCTGCGGGTGCTGATCGCGCGCGGGCGCACCGACGTGCATCTGGCGCTGGCCGGCGCCGGGCCGGAGTTCGAGCCGATGCGTGCGCTTGCCCGCGAACTGGGCGTGGACGGCCATTGCACCTTCCACGGCTACGTCACCGGGCGGCCGTTCTTCGAGCTGCTGGCGACGGCCGATCTGGGCGTCTGCCCCGACCCGCCCAACGCCTACAACGACAAGATCTCCATGAACAAGCTGATGGAGTACATGGCCTTCCGCCTGCCGGTCGTGCAGTTCGGCCTGACCGAGGATTGCGCCATCGCCGGCGGCGCGGGGCTGGCGGCGTCCGGTTCCGACCCGGCCGACCTGGCCGACCGCATCGCCGAACTGCTCGACGATCCGGAACGGCGGCGGCGCATGGGCGACATCGGGCGGGAACGGGTGGAGCGGCTGTTCGACTGGCGCCGCCAGATGCACGCGTATCTTCAGGTCTACGACACCGTTCTGGCCGGCCGGCCGGCGGTGGCGGCACGCTGACGGTTTGGAAAGGGGACGGGCATGTGCGGCATCGCCGGTTGGATCGCCAGGCGCGGGGAGGGGTTTCCCGCCCACGCGCTCGACCTCATGCTGGCGTTCGTGCGGCACCGTGGACCGGACGATTCGGGCGAGCTGGCCGCCGGTTCGGCCGACGGCGTCGCCGAGGTGGCGCTGGGCCACCGGCGCCTGTCGGTCATCGACCTTGCCGGCGGGCACCAGCCGATGGCGCTGCCCGACGGCACCGCCGTTACCTTCAACGGCGAGATCTACAACCACCGGGAGCTGCGCGCCGAGCTGGAGCGGGCCGGCGCCGCCTTCGCTACCGCCAGTGACACCGAGGTGCTGCTGCACGGCTACCGCGCGTGGGGGGCGGAGGGGCTGCTGGCCCGGCTGAACGGCATGTTCGCCTTCGCCCTGTGGGATCCGGCCGCCGGCCGGCTGCTGATGGCGCGCGACCCGTTCGGGCAGAAGCCGCTGTTCCTGCTGCACCGCGGCGGCACCCTGGCCTTCGCGTCGGAGATCAAGGCGCTGCTGACCCTGCCGGGGGTGGAGCCGCGCCTGGACCGCCGGGCGCTGGCCCACTATTTCGACTGGCTGTTCGTGCCGGCCCCGCGCACCCTGTTCGCCCGCATCAAGAAGCTGCCGCCGGGCCATGCGGCGGTGTGGGAGCGGGGGACCCTGCACCGCTGGGCCTATTACACGCCGCCCGACGCGCTGGCGCGCCTGCCGATGCCGGACGGCGACCCGCCGGCCCTGATCCGCGCCGCGCTGGAGGCGGCGGTGGCCCGCCACATGCTGGCCGACGTGCCGATCGGCGCGTTCCTGTCGGGCGGGCTCGATTCCTCCGCCGTGGTGGCGCTGATGGCGCGCCACACCGGGCGGCCGGTCGAAACCTTCTCCATCGGCTTCGCCGAACCCGAGTACAGCGAGTTGCCGTACGCGCGCGCCGTGGCGCGGCACCTGGGGTGCCGCCATCACGACACGCTGTTCTCCGCCAAGGACCTGATCGACCTGCTGCCGCGCGCCACTTGGCACCGCGACGCCCCGGTCGCCGAACCGGCCGACCTGCCGCTGCTGCTGCTGAGCCGTCTGGCGCGCGAGTCGGTGACCGTGGTGCTGTCCGGCGAGGGGGCGGACGAGCTGCTGGGCGGCTACCCCCGCGACATCGCCGAGCCGTGGGTGGCCGGCTACCAGCGCGTGGTGCCGCCGGCCCTGCACCGCGCCGTGGTGGGGCCGCTGGCGACCGGGCTGCCCTATGCCGGCCGGCGGCTGAAGATCCTGGCCGGCGCGCTGGGCGAGGCGGGCTTCG
>DASWVP010000626.1:0-6754 GCA_036401175.1 Azospirillum sp.
GGGGCATCCAGCACCCCGCACCGCCTGTCAGCCTCACCCCCAAGCTGGCAGCCGCGACGGCGCAGCGCGCGCCATTCGCGGTACAGGGGAGGCAATGCGCGGGCGGAGACCGGGATAGCGCCCTGGTCCGCGATGCTGGGAAGGGGTTGGGCGGGGTCGGGCATGGTCAGGCCCTCCCCGCCACATCCGGCGCCGCCGCCAGTTCTGCGGCCAGGGCATCGGCCACCGTCTCGACCCACCGGAGCTGCCGGACGCTGGCCCCGCCGTTCGACTTCGGCGCATCGACCCACACGCCATAGGCAGCGCCCTTGTCCGTCAGCTTCCAGCGCGCATCACTGCCCGCGTCTGCCGTCTGGTAGCCGTACCGCGTCAAGAGCCGGTTGACGGCCTGTGCCGACAGCGTCTTTCCGCCCGCCGCGCCGAGCTTCACGCCGATTTGCGTGGGAGTGACGTGCGACGCCTGTTGCGGCGCCAGAAGGTGCGTCGCCTCCATCGCGCCCAGCATGTCGGCGCCCGTCAGCTTCACCGTCGCCTTGTTCGCCGCCAGCGCCGCTTGGTTGTGGTCGAAGCCGATCAACCGGGCGATGCCGAAGTGGTCGCGGAAGGTCCGGGCCGGGCTCGGCAGGCGCGGCACTGACCGCGCACGCCGGGGGGCGTTCTCCTCCGCCCAGATGAAATAGCGCCGGGCCAGCTTGCCCTTGTCGTTCCCCTCAACCATGGCGAGTTCCTTCGCCATGTGCAGGGTGAGGCGGTAGACCTTGGCCGGGCGGCCACCCGAGGGGTTTTCGCCCGGTTCGGCGAAAACCTCATAGTCGCGCCCTTCGACGAAGCCGTACTCGGCGATCCGGCCCCTGATCCAGTTCGAATGGTCCCGACCAACGTCGAGGCCGGCGTGAAGGTCGCGGTGATCGGCGATGCCAACCACCATGCGCCCGCCGATGGCAACCTCCGTAGCCGTGCACAGGGAGGCGATTTCCTGAAACTCAGCCGGAAATGTTACGTTTCCGATACGTTCTCCGGAAGGGGAATGGACGAGCGGCGCCGTTGCCGCCATATTTCGCGGGCTCATTTCGACCTCTTGGACGGGGTGTGGATTGGGCTTAGGACGCCGCGCCAACGGCGTTCTGGTGTTGCGGTGGTAGGGCACTCTCGCGCCAACGAGACGCCTTACCACCGTGTACCGGTGCAGCTCGAATAGGGGTCATGCGGCCTTCCCTTCCTGCTCAGCGATCCACTTCAGGATGGTGCTCTTTCGGCCAAAGAGCTTCGCCCCGATCTGGAACACGGGGAGCTTGTCTTGCAGGTGGTACACTTGCCGGGCCTTCAGGCCCATGAAGGCGCCAATCTGCTCGGCACCCTCAAGCATGTCATCGGCAAGTACAACATGGTCACGATGGCGCTGGACGATTTCCAGATCCGCGCCTAGCCCGCATTGATTGTCGCTCATCAGTTCCTCTTTGTGGCGTAACGACTTCAAGTCCATGGTATCGACGTTCGGCGGCACGATACTGAACACTAAGATTCAGAGACGTTTTAACCCAGTGCGAATGGTAGCTAATCCCAGCCCTGCGAGCCAAGGCCACCGCAAAATGAAATGCCTTTTTCTCGCCCTCATCGTCAATCTTTGCCGACTCCTCCATCTCAGCTTCACTTGATTCTATTATTTCCCTTTTGACCTTTATTGGAACAAATTCGTTTGCTGATTTGCCAAAATCATATACTCCAAGAACCAAATTGTCATCATTTGTCCAAAACACCTCCTTCATGGTTTTCTCGTCGCAACCCAAATGAACGTACAATCTGTCAATTATACTTATATACCAGTCACTTTCCCAAGGCAAAAGCCAAGCCACATCACGATCAAAAAGCATGCGCCCCTTAACATCATCCGTCGATATTTCATTTTTCACTGTCCAAATCATTACATCCCAGATCTCATCGCTAATTAGAACCAAGACACCAGCAGCCGCACGCATTGTGAAGTCTAAATATTTATTGATGGCCCCAGCAAGAGTTGCCTTCACAGCATCAAATATAGGCCACACCCTATAGAACCCGCCCCGAACAGATGGAGCCTTGACAGCGCGAATGGCCCCTTCTGCTTGCAAAACACGCAGACTTGGAACCTCTACCTGTGAAACGTGCGTCATTTCTTCGTCAGTCAAATAGCCGCGCTCGGTCATCGGGCGCGCCATATATTGCGCCCATTCCTCCTTGGTTTTCGGCGTGCCTTCCATGGCGTCCAATCTCCTCCGTAGCTTATAAATGCCGGTTGATACAAAGCATGTCAAGCGCGTTTGATATGGCCCATATCGAGTGGTATGCTCCAACCTGGATCCAAAAAACGGGTATCGCAGACAGGAGGGGGAGCATGGCATCAGTGAGGAAACGCACCCTGCCCAGCGGCGAAGTCCGCTGGCAGGTCGACTACAAGGACCAATCCGGCAAGCGCCGGTCGAAGCAGTTCAGAACCAAGAAGGAGGCGACCGAGCACGAAACCAAGGTGCGGGCGGAAATCGCCCAGGGCACCTACATCCACGCGGCCGACTCGATCACGGTCAAGGAGGCGTGCCGGCAGTACCTGGAACACCTCGCGGTGCGGCGGGACACCGGCCAGGAGATGGAGCGCGCCACCTACCGCAGCTATGAGAGCTGCATCCGGTGCCACATCCTCGACGCCGAGGTGGGCCTTGGAGCGGTCAAGCTGGCGCAGCTCCGCAGCAAAAACGCGAAGGACTTTCGGGATCGGCTGCTCAGCGCCGGCCGGTCGGTGCCGATGACGCGGCGCATCCTCGCCACGCTGGGCTTTGTGCTGGCTCATGCCAGGGGGAACGAACTGATCTTCACCGATCCAACCGACGGCGTGACGGTCCACCGCCAGGGCCGGGCGAGCGCCGCAATCTCGAAGGAGGCCGCGCGCCAGTTGAGGGGCAACGTCAAGAAGCTGCTGGACGCCGCCGACGACGAGTTCCGACCATACCTCGTGGTGGCCGCCCTCGCCGGTCTGCGGGCCAGCGAACAGCGCGGTCTGCGCTGGGCGAACGTCGACCTGGAGAAGGGATACATCCGAGTCCGCGAGCGCGCCGACATCTTCAACGAGATCGGCGAGCCCAAGAGCGAGGCCGGCAACCGCGACATTCCCATAGGCCCGTTCGTCGTGAACGCGCTGAAGCAGTGGAAGCTGCGCTGCCCGAGGTCAGAATTGGGGCTGGTGTTCCCCGCCCGCAAAGGCAACGTCCGCACCCAGACGGACGTGCACCGGCTGTGGTTCAAGCCCCTGTGCGCGACGCTGGGGATCGCCATGCGCTGGCACGACCTGCGGCACTTCGCCGTGTCGGCCTGGATCGATCAGGGATTCTCGGTGAAAGCCGTGATGGAATTCGCCGGGCACAAGGATTACCGGATGACCATGGAGCGGTACTCGAAGCTGTTCCCCTCCGAGGACCACCACAAGGCCCTTGCCGACATGGAAAAGCGGCTGTTCGGGTAGGCGCGCGATACGCAACACCATTGCAACACGAAAAATCTACTTTGCTGATTTCGTTAGTTTTTTTGCCTCTGTTATCAGAAGCCCGTTCTGATCCCCCTCCCCCATCCTGGCCTGGAAGAGCCGGCAGTTTCTGCCGGCTCTTCGGCATGGCTTGCCGGCCGGCGGGGGGTGCGCATCTTTTTGCCGGGGCCGTGCATTTTTGGCTTGAGCGCCAGCGCTGGCCGGACTATATCGAGCGCCCCACGCCCCTCGCGGGGTTGGGAAATGCGCTCGTGGCGGAACTGGTAGACGCGCTAGGTTCAGGTCCTAGTGGCTGAAAGGCCGTGGGGGTTCGACTCCCTCCGAGCGCACCAAATGGGGCCGTAGCTCAGCTGGGAGAGCGTCGCAATGGCATTGCGAAGGTCAGGGGTTCGATCCCCCTCGGCTCCACCATTTGGTTCTTGTTTGTTTGGTTCTGGAGCGTTTTTTCTGGCTTGTCTTGGCGGCCGGGCCTTCGTATAAGGCCGCTTCATTCCGGCGTGGCGCAGCGGTAGCGCAGCGGACTGTTAATCCGTTGGTCGTAGGTTCGAATCCTACCGCCGGAGCCAGAGCGGGCGTAGCTCAGGGGTAGAGCACAACCTTGCCAAGGTTGGGGTCGAGGGTTCGAATCCCTTCGCCCGCTCCAGTTTGGGGGATCGTCTAGCGGTAGGACAGCGGACTCTGACTCCGCCAGCCTAGGTTCGAATCCTAGTCCCCCAACCATTTCTTCCCAAACAGCCAAAAATTCCAGATTCTTCCGGATTGCGCGCAACGTGGCTTTTCAAGCCTCTGCGGTGTTCCGCCGCGTGTCGCAACGCGACATCCCACCACGCCGCTGGCCACACCGCTGGACGTTACCCCCAGGTCAGCCCATCACCGGGTGCAGACGTCGCGGACACAGGCTCTGAGCCAGCGGTGCGCCGGGTCGGCGTCGAGCCGCGGGTGCCAGAGCATCGAAACCGTGATCTGCGGGGCGGGGATCGGAAGGGGGAAGCTGTGCATGCCGGCACGCAGGTTTCCCGTGTGCCGTTCGGGAACGCTGGCGATCAGGTCGGTGGCCCGAGCCAGCGCCAGCGCGGCCGAAAAGCCGCCGACGATGGTGACGACGTCGCGTTCCAGGCCAAGCGGCCGGAGGGCTTCGTCGATCGTCCCCCGGTCGAGGCCGCGCCGCGAGACGAGGACGTGCCGGCCGGCCGCGTAGCGGGCGGCGGTGATGTCGCCCTGGCAGAGCGGGTGGCCCATGCGCACGACGCCGATGAAACGGTCCCGAAACAAGGCCTGCGTGCGCACTTCCGGCCCCGTCGCCGTCCCCACCACCCCGGTTTCCAGGTCCACTGACCCGTCGCGCAGCGGCGCGCTGTCCTTGTCCGGCTTCGGCACGAAGCGCAGCCGCACGCCGGGCGCGTCCTCGGCGGCGCGGGCAATGAGGCCCGGAGCGAAGTTCTCCACGAAGCCGTCGCTGGTGCGCAGCGTGAACGTCCGCACGAGCCGCGCGAGGTCGAGCGCCTCGGCGGGCCGTAATACCGCCTCCGCATCCTGTACGAGTTGGCCGACCTGTCCGCGGAGTTCGAGCGCCCGTGGCGTGGGGACGAGGCCGCGGCCGGCCCTCACCAGCAACGGGTCGCCGGTCGTTTCGCGCAGGCGCGCCAGCGCCCGGCTCATCGCCGAAGGGCTGAGCCGCAAGCGCCGGGCGGCGCCCGCGACGCTGCCTTCCGCAAGCAGGGCATCGAGGGTGACGAGCAGGTTGAGGTCGGGACGGGTCATGCTCCGATCATAGCACCGACCGGCATGGCGTCGCGTGCATGAATAGAGTGCAAACGGTGCGCCTTCCGACATGTCCGGTGTGGGGTCAGGTTTGTCGGGACCCCATTTCGGAAGCCGCGAAGGATCGGAGTTCATGCACAAGCCAATGGAACGCGAAGACTGGACCCGGCGCCACGCGGCGCGGGAGTCGGGTGCCGAACGGGCGCCCTCGGCGCGATGGGCGCTTGCCGGCCTTTCGATCGGCATGCTGCTGCCCTCGCTCGGCACCAGCATCGCCAACGTCGCCTTGCCGACCTTGGCGGAGGCGTTCGGCGCCTCCTTCCAGCACGTCCAGTGGATCGTCGTCGCCTACCTTCTCGCCAGCACCACCGTGATCGTCAGCGTCGGACGGCTCGGCGACATCCTCGGCCGGCGGCGGCTGTTGTTGGCGGGAATCGTCCTGTTCACGGCCGCCTCGGTGCTGTGCGCCGTCGCGCCCACGCTCTGGCTGCTGATCGCCGCCCGGGCGGGGCAAGGGCTGGGAGCCGCCGTCATGATGGCCCTCACCATGGCGTTCGTCGGCCAGACGGTCCCGAAGGCGAGGATCGGCAGCGCCATGGGGCTGCTCGGAACGATGTCGGCGGTCGGCACCGCGCTCGGCCCATCGCTGGGCGGCGTCCTGATCGCGGGCTTCGGCTGGCCGGCGATCTTCCTGGTCAACCTTCCGCTCGGCGTCCTCGCGTTCCTTCTCGCCCGGCGCCAGTTGCCCGCCGATGGCGAGGGGCCGGCGGCGGACCGCGCCGGCATTGGCGGCGGCTTGGATGGTCTGGGCACGCTCCTGCTGGCCCTGACGCTCGGCGCCTACGCGCTCGCCATGACGATCGGGCGCGGCAGCTTCGGTCCGCTCAACGTGGCCCTGCTGCTGACCGCCGCCGCCGGTGCCGGCCTCTTCGTCCGCGCCGAATCCAGGGCGGCATCGCCCTTGGTCCAACTGACGATGTTCCGCGATCCGACCGTCGGCACCGGCTTCGTGATGAGCATGCTCGTCTCGACGGTGATCATGGCGACGCTGGTGGTCGGGCCGTTTTATCTCGCGCGCACCCTCGCGCTCGACACCGCGCTCGTCGGCATCGTCATGTCGGCCGGTCCGCTGGCGGCCGCGCTGACCGGCGTGCCCGCCGGTCGTCTGGTGGACCGCTTCGGGGCCCGACGCATGACCATCGCCGGCCTCGTCGGGACGGGCGCCGGTTCCTGCCTCCTGTCCGCGATCCCAGCGACGCTCGGCGTGTCCGGATACCTCGTCCCCATCGTCGTCACCACGGCCGGCTATGCGCTGTTCCAGACGGCCAACAACACCGCCGTCATGTCCGACATCGCCCCGGACCGGCGCGGCGTCGTGTCCGGGATGCTCACCCTGTCGCGCAATCTCGGGCTGGTCACGGGTGCCTCCGTCATGGGCGCCGTGTTCGCGCTGGCGTCGCAAAGCATCGACGTGACCACGGC
>DASWVP010000627.1:0-4848 GCA_036401175.1 Azospirillum sp.
TCTGGCGGGCCAGCTTGCGGTCGTTCTCGCGCTGTTCGGCCTCGCGCTGCTTGGCGAGGCGGCGCTCGGTCTCCAGCCGCTCGGCCTCGCGCCGGGCGACGGCGTCGATGGTGGCGCGGCGCTCCGCCTCGATGCGGTCCATGAGCTGCTTGAGGTCGCCGGCCTGCCCGGTGAGCGCCGCCATGCGGCGGCCCACGGCGATGCGTTCCTCGTCGGTCTGGCGCGACAGCTCCTCGCGCCGCGCCACCAGCCCGGCGATCTCCTGCTGGCGAGCGCCCAGCGCGTCGCGCTTGGCGAGGATTTGCGTGCGCTGACCTTCCAGGCGCTCGCGCACCTCGGCCAGCCGGGTGAGGGCGCCGGCCAGGGCGTCGGCGCGCCGGCGCAGCGCCGGCACCGTGTCGCGCAGCAGCAGGGCCGAGCGCAACGTGTCCACCGGCCCTTCCGGACGGGCCAGCGCCACTTCGGGCGGGATGCGCGACAGGCGCTGGAGCGCGGCCAGCAAATGGGCGATCTGCTGGCGTTCGCCGTCCAGCCGGGCGGCCTGCTGGCGCTCCTCGTCCTCCAGCGCGCGCAGCGTGCCTTCCAGCTCGTCGAGTTCGCTTTCCTGCGCGCGCGCCGTTTCGGCCAGCCCGACGAGACGGGCGCGCAACTCCTCGGTTTCCTTGCGGATCGCGTCGGAGCGCTGGTCGAGCTGGCGCTGGCGGGCCTTGTCGGCCTGGATCTCCTGCTCGACGCGCTTCAGCGCCGCGCCCGGCGCCTCCTCCTGCGCGTGCGCGGGCAGGGCGAGGAGGAGACACAGTACAAAGGCCGTAGGTTGGGTTGAGCGCCAGCGAAAACCCAACACGCTTGCGGCGGGGGAGCGTTGGGTTTTCGCCTGTGGCTCAACCCAACCTACACGTCCGAAAAGGCGCGCCCCCGTTGCCATTCCCTATTCCGCGGCGGCGCGGGCGGTGGCGCCGTCGATCAGGCAGGCCCCCGTCATTTCCGCCGGCTGGTCCAGCCCCATGAGGGCGAGCAGCGTCGGCGCCACGTCGGCCAGCCGGCCGCTGCGCAGGCGGGCGCCGGCCGGGCCGTTGACCAGGACCAGCGGCACCTTGTCCAGCGTGTGGGCGGTGTGCGGGCCGCCGTTCTCCGGGTCCTTCATCAGCTCGCAATTGCCGTGGTCGGCGGTGACCAGCATGGTGCCGCCGGCGCGCCGCACGGCCTCCTCGACACGGCCCAGGCTGTGGTCCACCGCCTCCACCGCCTTGATGGCGGCGGCCAGGATGCCGGAGTGGCCGACCATGTCCGGATTGGCGTAGTTGACGACCACAAGGTCGTAGGTGCCGCCGTCGATGGCGGCGACCAGCTTGTCGGTCACCTCGGCGGCCGACATCTCCGGCTGCAGATCATAGGTCGCGACCTTGGGCGACGGCACCAGGATGCGGTCCTCGCCGGGATACACGCGCTCCTCGCCTCCGTTGAAGAAGAAGGTGACGTGCGGGTACTTCTCGGTTTCGGCGATGCGCAACTGTTTCAGCCCGGCGTCGGAAACGACTTCGCCCAGCACCCTGGTCAGTGATTTGGGCGGAAAGATGGTCGTCATGAAGGCGTTCAGCGCCGACGAATACTCCACCATGCCCAGCGCCGCGGCGAAATCGACCGGGGCGCCGCGCTCGAAGCCGTCGAAGGCCGGGTCCAGGAACGCCGTCAGGATCTCGCGCGCGCGGTCGGCGCGGAAGTTCGCCATCAGGATGGCGTCGCCGTCCTTCATGCCGGTGTAGCCGTCGATGACGGTGGGGGCGATGAATTCGTCGTGCTTGCCGGCGGCGTAGCTCTGCTCGATGGCGGCGATCGGGTCGGCGGCGGTGGCCTCGCCCTGGCCGCGCACCATGGCGGCGTAGGCCTTGGCGACGCGGTCCCAGCGCTTGTCGCGGTCCATCGCCCAATAGCGGCCGATGACGGTGGCGACGGCGACGCCGGGCAGGCCGTGCACGTCGGCCATGAACTCGGCGACCTGATCCCTGGCCGACTGCGGCGGCACGTCGCGGCCGTCGGTGAAGGCGTGCACCTCCACCGGAATGCCCTCGTGCGACAGCGTCGCGGCCAGCGCCGCCATGTGGTCCTGGTGCGAGTGCACGCCGCCCGGCGACAGCAACCCCATCAGGTGGCAGCGCCCGCCGGTGGCCTTGAGCGCCTTCACAAGGTCCTGCAAGGCGGCGTTGCGTTCGAACTCGCCCTGGACGATGGCGTGGTCGATCATGACGAGGTCCTGCATGACCACGCGCCCGGCGCCGAGGTTCATGTGCCCGACCTCGGAGTTGCCCATCTGCCCCCTGGGCAGGCCGACCTCTTCCTCGCTGGCGTCGAGGAAGGCGGTGGGCTCGTTGCTCCACAGCCGGTCCCAGGTGGGCGTGTCCGCTTGCGCGATGGCGTTGTCCGCCCGCTCCTCGCGATAGCCCCAGCCGTCCAGAACGCACAGCACGACGGGGCGGGGACGTTTGGTCTGGGTCATCGCGGGTCCTCTTATGCCTGTCTTGGTTAATGCGGTGTTAACAGCGAGCGGCGCTCACCATAGCCGCCGGACACCGTATGCGTCGAAAAGTCTTTCGTTGGAAACCAGAGCCATGTCTTCGATGATCGCCTGGGCGATCAGCATGCGGTCGAACGGGTCGCGGTGGGGGCCGGGCAGGGCACCGGCGGCTTGGCCATGACGCATCGTGACCGGCAGCGGAACGAAGCCCTGAGCGGCGATATAGCCTTCCACATCGGCCACAACCGATTCCACGGCCGGCAGCTTGCCGATCCGGTGCTTGGTCGCAATCTCCCAGGCGGTGGCGGCGCTGACGAACACCGTGATGCCCCCGTCGGCGATCACCGCCCTGGCCGACGCCGGGAGGGAAGGATTGCCGGCGAGCCACCAGACGAGAGCGTGGGTATCGAGCAGGACGCGCACCCGCTCACTCCCATGCCTTCAACTCGTCCTCGGGCAGGGGTTCGAAGAACTCCGGACCGATGTCGATCTTTCCCTTCAGCGCACCGAACTGACGCTTTCCCGTCTTCGGCTGGAGCGGGACGATCTTCGCCACCGGCTCGTCGCCACGGGCAAGCACGATCTCCTCACCGGCTTCGGCGCGGGCGACGAGTTGGGACAGGTTCGTCTCGGCTGCGTGAATGGCGACGGTGGTCATGCGGATGCTCCTTATCGAAGGAACTTAGTGGTCTGTCCTGCACTCGTCAATTCAGGCCCACGCTGTGTCACGCCCGATGGTAAGGGTGCCCGGCCAGGATCTGTTGCGCGCGGTAGATCTGTTCCGTCAACATGCCGCGTACCAGCATGTGCGGCCAGGTCATCGGCCCGAACGCAAGCAGAAGGTCGGCGCGCCGGCGCACCGCCTCGCCGTGGCCGTCGGCGCCGCCGATCAGGAACGCCAGATCGCCGACGCCGCCGTCGCGCCACGCGCCGATGCGCTGGGCGAAGGCGGCGCTGTCCATGGTCTTGCCGCGCTCGTCGAGGGCGACGACCGTCGCGCCCGCCGGGATGGCGGCCAACAGCAGCTCGGCCTCCTGGCGCTTCAGCTCGTCGGGCGGGAGGCGCTTCTTCACCTCCACCTCCCGCAGCGTCAGCGGCCACGTCAGCCGACCGGCGTATTCCGCGTACAGGTCGCGCGCCGGACCACCCCGCGCCCGCCCCACCGCGGCGAGCCACAGGCGCATCGCTCCGGTTCCCCCTGCGTTCCTCTGGTCCGGTGCCGGATCAGGCCTGCATGCGCGTCGGCTGCGGCAGGTCCAGGCCCCACATCTTCTCGAGGTTGTAGAAGGTGCGGACCTCCGGGCGGAACAGGTGAACGATGACGTCGCCGCCGTCGATCAGCACCCAGTCGCACTGGGGCATCCCTTCGATCTCCACGCCACCGATGCCGGACGTCTTCAGCTTTTCGCGCAGATGCTCGGCCATGGAGCCGATGTGCCGCGTGTTGCGGCCCGACGCCACGATCATGTAATCCGCGATGCTGGTCTTGCCGGCGAGGTCGATGACGACGATGTCGTCCGCCTGGTCGTCGTCCAGGGACTTCTCGATGAGCGCCTTGAGTTCCTGGGGAACTGGCGCGGGCCGCAGGGTGGTCGCGGCCGGTTGAAGATGCGTGTTTATGGTCCTCACCTCGTGTTACTGGGGTTCCGACCCGCGGGCGCGCGCCCGGCGGATCGCCGTCGCCGATGCCGGATGCAGCGGGTTGCGCAGGAACGTCCAGACCGGCGGAGCCGCGATGGACAGCCCCCTCGCCCGCGTCTCCGCCAATCGGAAACGGGCATAGCGCTGCGCGGCAACGCCGCCCAGCGCCCCTAGAGAATAGGTTGGTCGGGCGAAGACTGCAACCGGCACCGACTCGAAGATTCGCGTCCACCGCTTCCAGCGCGGAATCTGCCGCAGATTGTCGGCCCCCATCAGCCAGACGAAGCGCGCGCGCGGGAAGCGGCGGACCAGTTCCGCGATGGTGTCGGCGGTGTAGCGGGTGCCGAGTTCCGTCTCGATGGCGGTGACCGTGATGCGCGGGTGCCGCGCCACGGCGCGCGCCCAGGCCAGCCGCTCGTCCAGCGCCGCCATGTCGCGCGCGGACTTCAGCGGGTTCTGCGGGCTGACCAGCCACCACACCCGGTCGAGCCCCAGCGCCTTCAGCGCGTACAGGCTGATGTGCCGGTGCCCGGCGTGCGCCGGGTTGAACGACCCGCCCAGCAGGCCGATGCGCAGGCCGGCGTGGGCGGGGCCGGAGTGTTTGTGGGGAGTTGTCGCGCCGGGCCCCCTCTCTAACCCTCCCCCATCTGCGACGGGGGAGGGGACAAGGCTCCCTCCCCCGCGAAGTGGGGGAG
>DASWVP010000628.1:0-1718 GCA_036401175.1 Azospirillum sp.
CACGGGTGCGGGCGGCGGGGCGGGTGGCGCCTTGACCGAAGTCGTGGTGGCGCCGGGCGGCACCGGCAGGTCCTTCACCGGAGCGGCGGGTGCCGGAGGTGCCGGCTTGGCGTCCGCCGGGGGCTTGGCGTCGGCCGGGGGGGCGGGTTCGGCCGCCTTGCGGGTGCCGGCGTTCAGCACGTCCACCACCACGGAGGCACCGTTGCGGAACTCGCGCACGTCGCTGTCCGGCGGCGCCGCGAAGGTGACGGCGAGGCCGCCATTCGGCGCCTTGAACTGGTCGATGTTGCGTACGTTGCGCAGCGGCGCCTTGGATGCGGGCGACAGGTCGATGCCGGCGGCGCGGTCGAACAGCAGCGTCACCGCGGCACCGTCGCGCTGGAGCGTGTAGCCGGTGGGCGCCGACCAGTCGAAGGCGAGGCGGCTGTGCGTCGGGTGGTCGCCGGCGCGCAGCTTCACCGTGCCGCCCTTCGCCGCCGGCGCCACCGACGCGGACGGCGTCGCGGGCGGTGTTGCCGGCGGCGAGGCGGCCTTGGCCGGGGGGGGCGGTGTGGCGGGCGCGGGCGCCGGGGCGGCGGCCGGGGTCAGGTCGATGGCGACGGCGTTGCCGCTGCGGAAGCTCTTCAGCGTCACCGGACGCTTCAGGTCGAACTCGACGCTGCGGCCGTCGCCGCCCATCCGGCCGGCGGCGACGTAGGCGGGCAGCGCGGCCACGACCCGGTCCAGCGGCGCCGCGACTGGCTGGTCGAAGCGGATCACCAGCCGTTCGCCCTCCACGGCGGCGGTGTAGTCCACCTTGCGCGGCCAGTCGAAGACCATGCGGCCGTAGGTGGGGTGCGCGGCGGCGCGCACCGGAACGTCGACGGCGTGCGCCGGCTGGGCGGCCAGCAGCGCCGCCGCGACCAGAAGGCCGCCGACCCGCCGATGTCCCCTCGCCGCGCGGCCCGTGCCCACGTCCCTCACTCCTCCGCCTGCTCGCGCACGACGAGGTCGATGCGCGTGTCCCTGGCCCCGGTGCGCGGCAGCGGCGCCATCACCGTGCGCGCCACCAGATCGCGCCGGTACCCCGTCTCGCGCAGCGCCATCGCCACCGCCACGGCGCGGCCCAGCGAGCGTTCCCAGGCCAGCCCGGCGGGAACGTCCTCCCGCTCGGCGTGGCCGACCACCTCGATCCGGTTGCCGATGCGCCCGACCACGGCGCCCAGCAGGAACAGCACGCGCCGCCCGCGCTGGCTGAAGGTGCCGGCGCCCGGTTCGAACAGCACGTCGCCCGACAGGGCGATGACCACGCGGTCGTCCTCGCGCCGCACCAGCACGCCGGACAGGTCCACCGTGCCGGCGATCTGGCTGTTGAGCAGCGCGCCGAGGTAGTCGAGGTTGACGGCGGAATGCGGCTCCAGCGTGGCGACGTTGAACGCGGCGCGCGGCTCCGGCGGCGCCTCCGACGGCTTGCTCGCGGTGGAACGGGCGGAGACGGCCTGCGTCAGGCGCGCCCAGCGCTGCACCTGCGGCTCGGTCATCGAGAACATCAGTACGAAGAAGGCCAGCATCAGCGAGATCAGGTCGGTGAAGCTGATCAGCCACATGCTGGGCTTGCCCGACCGCTCGCCGGCCGGGGCGCCGAAGCGCGGCACCTGGGGGACGCGGATCATGGCCGCCCTCCCCACGCCCGTTCGCCCGTAGCGCGGATCGAGAACAGGAAGCGCGAGGTGCCGGGC
>DASWVP010000629.1:0-3996 GCA_036401175.1 Azospirillum sp.
GTCGCCCAGCGCCGGGCGCACGACCGCGTCCAGCCACGGCCGCCGCACCGCCAGGAAGGTGGCGGCGACGGTGAGGGCCGCGGGGGCGAGCAGGCTGCGGGACCGGTGCCGGTCGGACATGCCGCGACCATCGCACCGGCGGCGGCGGCGTCAACGGTCCAAAGGCATAGCATGGGCTATGCGTTGGGGGCCATGCGTTGGTGGCTGTGCGCAGGGCAATCGGGTGAAGGCCCCTCTCCCCCTGCGGGAGAGGGGGTGGGGAGAGGGGGATACCGCCGGGAGGCGGGAAAAGAGTCTTTCTTCCGCCCTGCCGGGCGTAATTCCCCTCTCCCCAACCCCTCCCCCGCAAGGGGGGAGGGGCTTTTTCGTCAGTCAACCTCTTCACTCGAGTGCCCTGGGCTGTGCGTTGGGGAGACGGGCGCCGGGCCGCGAGCCCCAATTCGGGACGGCGGGCGGGCTGGACGGGGTAGCCTGGAAAAGGCGGCGGGTCTGCCCCCGGCAGGCGCGTAAGATCATCAATCCGGAACCAAAATCGGGGGGTTGGCCATGCTGCGGACCATTGCGGCCGTGTTCGGCGTAGCGCTTCTGATGCCGGGAACGGCGTCCGCCGAAGCGGTGAAGGCGCCGGAAGGCGCGCGGGCGTACATCATGTGGCCCTACAACGGAACGGTCATCCGGGGCGGCAAGCTTTGGGTGCGCATGGGGCTGCAGAACATGGGCGTGGCCCCCGCCGGGGTCGCCAAGGACGACACCGGGCACCACCACCTGCTCGTCGACACCGAACTCACGAACTTCGACGAGCCGATTCCCAACACCAAGAACCACCTGCACTTCGGCGGTGGCCAGACGGAGGTGCGGCTGGAACTGCCGCCCGGCACGCACACGCTGCAGATGGTGCTGGGCGACCGCGATCACGTGCCGCACAACCCGCCGGTGATGTCGGAGAAGGTCACCATCACGGTCCGCTGACGGCCCGCACCGGCCGCGAACGGCCCAGGGAGGACATCATGAGACTGTTGGCATCCGCACTGCTGGGCGGCCTCGGTCTGGCGCTCGCCGCGCTTCCCGTCTCGGCGCACGACACCGATCCTTTCCAGATCGCCCAGGCCTCCCCCGACGCACAGATGGCGCCGCCGGGGCCCGCCCCGACGATCACCCCCGCCACGCCGGACGAGCCGGCGCAGCCGGGCAAGGCGTCGGAACGCATGCCCAGGCGCGACGACGCCTACCTCTACATCGGCTGGCCCAACAACGGCGAGACCGTGGGCACCCGGTTCAAGGTGTGGTTCGGCCTGCGCAACTTCGGCGTGGCGCCGGCCGGCGTGCGCAAGGAGAACACCGGGCACCACCACCTGCTGGTCGACACCGACGTGCCGCCGCTGGACGAGCCGATCCCCAACGACAAGAACCACATGCATTTCGGCAAGGGGCAGACTGAGACGTACCTGGAACTGCCGCCGGGCCGGCACACGCTGCAGCTGCTGCTCGCCGATCACGATCACGTGCCGCACGACCCGCCCATCACGTCGAAGAAGATCACCATCACGGTGGTGCCGCAGCGCACCACGGTGCCGAACGTGGCGTCGCGGTGAGTGTACGCACCGGGCCCCCACCCAACCCTCCCCCACTGCGCGGGGGAGGGCTCTTTATCTCCTCCCCCCGCTCTCAGCGGATCCGGAGGATCCGCCTGTCGCGTCAGCCGGATCAAAGATCCGGCGAGAGCGCAGTGGGGGAGGGTTGGGTGGGGGCCCGACGCGAAGAGTTTGTCGCACAGGGAGGAAGTCCATGACCTTCGTTCGTCCATGCGGGTGGGCCGCCGCCGGCCTTGCGCTGATGCTGGGCGGCTGCTTCACGACGGGCGAGCAGGCGTCGGTCGTGCAGCAGCCAAAGACGCCGGCCGTGCGCACGGTCAGCAGCTTCAGCGAGGCGCTGCGCTGCATGGACAACCTGCTGGCGCAGCACGGCAAGCGCGACATCTACATCACCTCCAACGGCCTGCCGGACGCCACCGGCCGCGTCGCCGGCGGCACCAAGGACATGCTGATCACCGCCGTGTCGCGCATGTCCGAACGCTCCAACGCCTTTCGCTTCGTCGATTTCGAACCGGCGCTGGACGACGTCAACGCGCTGTACTGGATGATCGGCGTGCAGCCGAACTTCCGCGCGCCGTCCTACTACATCCGCGGCGCCATCACGCAGCTCGACGACGCGGTGGTGGGCGAGGCGGCGAGCGCGGGCATCTCGCTGCCGGCGCTCGACCTCGGCGTGTCGGCCGACCAGACCATCTCGATGATCTCCGTCGACCTGAACGTGGGCGAGCTGGTGACCCGGCAGATCATCCCCGGCATGTCGTCCAGCAACACGCTGGCGATCATCGCGTCGGGCAAGGGGGCGGATGCGGGCGCGGTGGTCGGCAAGGCCGGCCTGTCCTTCAACGTCGCCTTCAACAAGTCGGAAGGCATGCATCAGGCCGTGCGCACCCTGGTCGAGCTGAGCGCCATCGAGGTGCTGGGCAAGCTGACCCGCACGCCTTACTGGCAGTGCCTGGGCATCGACCAGACCAACCCGGCCTTCGCCGGCGAGGCGCGCGGCTGGTTCGAATCCATGACGGGGCAGCAGCGCGTCACCAACGTGCAGCGCACGCTGGCGGCGGACGGCTATTACAACGGCCCGGTCAACGGCGTGCTGGACGAGGCGACGCGCAGCGCGGTGTCGCGCTGGCAGGCCGATCACGACCTGATCGCCACCGGGCGCATCGACTTCGACCTGTACCAGCGCATGCTGGGCACGCCCGCCGGCCGCAACCAGGTGCCGGCCGAGCGGCTGCAGACCGTCAGCAACGCCGGCGGCGAGGATCTGCCGCGCGCCGCGCCGGCCCCGCCGGGGGCCGGACCGGACCTCGTGCTATCCTCCGACCGGGGGCCCAATCCGCGTTACCGGGTGGGGGAGGCGCTGGTGGTGCGGGTGTCGCCGACGGCCGACGGCTTCGTCTATTGCTATTACCAGGACGCGGGCGGCGCCGTCGCCCGCATCTACCCCAACCGCTTCCAGCCCGACGCCTTCGTCGAGGCGAACCGGCAGGTGGAGATCCCGCCGGGCACGCAGAAGCCCTTCAATCTGCGCATGGACCGCGTCGGCGCGCGTGAAGGCATCGCCTGCGTCGTCACCAAGGACGAGATCGGCGTGCGCCTGCCCGAACGCTACAAGACGCAGGACCTCCAGCCCATACCCGGCGCCACGCTGCCCGAGCTGCTGAACGCCTTCACCTCCGTGCCCGGCGCCAACGCGCGTGCCAAGCAGATGCAGGTGGAGGTGCTGCCGGCCGCGGTGGCCGCGCGGTAAGGCGGGGCGGCTAAATAAAGCCCCTCTCCCTCTACGGGAGAGGGGTTGGGGAGAGGGTGATTACGGGCGGATGCCCGGATAAAGAGTCTTTCTTCCGCCCTGCCGGGCGTATCCCCCTCTCCCCAACCCCTCCCCCGCGAGGGGGGAGGGGCTATTGGCTACCGGATGGCTCAAACCGGCGGGGTTGTGGGCCGGCTCACAGACCGTGGGGCGGCGGCGGGGGTAGGACAGTGATTGCCGGGGCGCTCCGACGTCCCACCCGAACCGTTCAGCCTTTGGAGGCGACCATGCCGAAGCGCACCCTTGTGACCCTGACCCGCGCCGCCCTGCCGGCGGTCGCCTTGCTCTGCGCGCTGCCCGCGCTGGCCCAGACCGTGGAGGGCAAGGGCGACGGCAAGGTCATGATGTTCGACCGCCCGCCCACCGTCGACGAGTTGCGCGACGTGGTGACGCCCGAACCGCAGCGCCGCACCCGCAGCATCGAGATCATCGGCGGCGCCGCCAGCGGCGCGGCGCAGCGCCCGCGCCAGACCGAGCAGACCAACTACGGCGCCGTGCCGCAGGCCCCGCAGCCGCAGTACCAGCCCGCGCCCGAACCGCAGTACCAGCCGGCGCCCGAACCGGCCGCCGCCGCCGTGCCCCAGGCGCCGCGGG
>DASWVP010000630.1:0-17263 GCA_036401175.1 Azospirillum sp.
TCGGCCGGATCGGCGCGGAGGCGCTCGCCGCCGCCGACGCCGGCCGCCTGATCCAGGCGCTCGCCAGCGTCCTGGAGCCCAGGCCGGTCCACCCCCCCGAAACGGCCCGGCCGAAGGCCGCGAGCCCGGCGGCGGGTGCCACAGCGACCGCAACGGCGGCACCGGCACCGGAGCCGGCGCACGAGCGCGCCTCGACCGTGCTGCGCGTGGACCAGTCGCGCATCGACGCGCTGATGAACCTCATCGGCGAGCTGGTGGTGGCGAAGAACGGCCTGCCGTTCCTGGCCCGGCGGGCGGAAAGCGTCTACGGCTCGCGCGAGATGGCGCGCGAGATCAAGGAACAGCACGCGGTCATCGACCGAATCGCGCTGGAGCTTCGCACCTCCATCATGCAGGTCCGCATGCTGCCGGTGTCCACCGTGTTCCAGCGCTTCCCCCGGCTGGTGCGCGACCTGTCCCGCAAGCTGGGCAAGCATGTGGAGCTGGTCGTCGAGGGCGAGGACACGCAGGCCGACAAGACGGTCATCGAGAACCTGTTCGAGCCGATCCTGCATCTGGTGCGCAACAGCCTCGACCACGGCATCGAGCCCGACCGCGCCGCCGCCGGCAAGCCCGAGGCGGCGACGCTGACCCTGTCCGCCTCGCAGGACAACGACCAGGTGGTCATCCGGGTGGCCGACGACGGACGCGGCATCGATCCGGCGGCGATGCGCCGCAAGGCGATCGAAAAGGGATTGCTCGACGACGAGCAGGCCGCGCGCCTGTCCGATGCCGAAGCGGTGAACCTGATCTTCGCCGCCGGCTTCTCGACCGCGGCGGAGGTCACCGACGTGAGCGGCCGCGGCGTCGGCATGGACGCGGTGCGGACCACCATCGAAAAGTCGGGCGGGCACGTCGGGGTGTCGAGCGGGATCGGCGTGGGCACGGTCGTCAGCCTGCACCTGCCGCTCAGCATGGCGGTCACCTGGGTCATGACCCTGTCGGTATCGGGCAGCCAGTTCGGCATTCCCATGGACGAGATCGCCGAAACCGTGCGCGTACCCCGCTCGGACGTGGTGGCGATCAAGGACAGGGAGGCCTTCCTCCTGCGCGACCGCATCATTCCCCTCGTCCACCTCGACCGCGCGCTCGCCCTGCCGCCCAAGGCGGAGGCGGACGAGATCGCCGTGCTGGTCGTACACGTCGACAAGCAGCCGGTGGGGCTCGCCATCGAGGCGTTCGGCGAGGGCATGGAGGTGATCGTGAAGCCGATGGAAGGGCCGCTCGCCGGCGTGCCCGGCTACCTCGGCACGGCCCTGCTGGGCGACGGCAAGGTCCTGCTGGTCCTCAATTTGAAGGAAGTCGTGGAATGATCCGCATTGACGGCAGCGTCATCCGCCTGGAGGGCCACTGCCCCGTGGAGGAGGCCGAGCAGCTTCTGGAACTGCTGCAGGGCGGCGCCTCCGTCTCCCTGGACCTGGGCGAATGCCGCTCGGTCCACACCGCCGTCCTGCAGCTTCTCCTGGCCTCCGGCGCGCCGGTCGCGACGGCCCCGGCGGACGACCTTCTGGCCGGCCTGCTGACCGCCGCGTGCGGCCTGAAATCCGTGGCGGGGCCGCCCGCGGGGCGGCCGGAATGATCGGGGTTCCGCCGCCGGAGCGGCCGGGGGAAGGGAACGGCGCGGCGCTCACCCCCATCCGCTGGTCGGCCGACCTCGAATGCGGCATCGCCGCCATCGACATCGAGCACCAGACGCTGGTGGCCCTCTACAACGATCTCGTGCGCGCCGTCGGGCATGGCACCTCCGGGTGGATGACGCGGTCGGTGCTGCACACGCTGAAGAACCACTTCTTGGACCACGTGGCCCACGAGGAGCGCTGGATGCGGACGGCCGACTACCCCGGCCACCAAGCCCACCGGGACGCCCACGAGGGCGCGGCGCGCATGCTGGAGAGCATCGTCGCCGATCCGGACGCCCAGCGGGCGGTGCACGCCGCGGGCCGGCACCTGCGCGACTGGATCATGGAACACATCGCGGTCACCGACCGCGACTTCTTCGCGTTCCTCAACGCCGCCGGCACCGCCCCGCCGGCGGCGAGCGGCGCCCAGGCCGACGATTAGAGCTTGAACGTTTCGACTCGCGACGGCAAACTCGATGCCGGCAACCCCTGGGCGCGTCGAAAGGGCACGAATCATGGGCGGGGCACCGGCATCCCTGCATACGCTGGTGGCGGATGACGAGCCATTGGTGGGTCGCGCGATGCAAAGGGTGTTGCGGCGCATGTTGCGGCGCAGGGGCCATCGCGTCTCGCTCGCGCACGACGGCGCGGCGGCCCTGGACATCGATCTGCGCGACCCGGCGGACCTGCTCATCACCCACATGAACATGCCGCGCCTCGATGGGATCGGGACGAGGCTGGCCTTCTCGGCCTCGAAGACCTCCCAAGCGCTGCGCTCCTTGATCTACGGGGGCGTGGCTATTCCCGGGGTGGGCGACTTTTCCAAGCCGATCCCCCGCTTGCCGGGCTATTTTTCGGTTCTTCCAAGTTTTGCGTGGATCACCGTGGCGTGTTTTGCTTTACGAGGTTCGCGTCAGGCGTGACCGAGAACGCGACTGCGCAGCAGATCGAAGCCGGCCCGGCCGTACATCGCGCGCTTGATTGCTTTCAGCCGGTTGACGTGGCCCTCGACCTGTCCACTGCTCCACGGCTCACTCAGCGCGGCGCGCACCGCGTCCTCGTCGCGGCGGATTCCGGCGGCGAACGGCGCCAGCGCGCTGGCCTCCGCCTCGCGCAGCCAGCTATCGAACGGGTCGGGCGCCTTGTCCTTCACCATTCCGCAGAAGCGGGTGACGAGGTCGGCGGCCGTCGCGATGGACGGTGAGCGCTCCCGCAAAGCCTCGACAAATCGGCGGCCTTCGTCGGTCAACGTGTCGGGATCGCCGGCCAGGAGCCTCACCGCACGCCGGGGCGTCGGCGGCTCGAACCGCTTCGCCGGCACCGGCTTGTCGGAGGTCCCCCTTGGGTCGGCCGGCGGATCCTGTCGCCGGCGCCGGGTTCCCCAATCCCGCACGACGCTGTACTGCCCAGGAAAGCCACGCTCCTGGAGTTCGCGCCAGAGCGCCGCAGCGTTGCGGCAGCCAGCCTGCCAGCGCTCCTCCAGATAGCCGTGGTGCGGGTCGAGGATGCTGGTGCCCCGGTCGGCATGCCGCCAGGTCGGGGCACGGCCGGCGCGCAGCCAGCGGCGCACCGTCTTGCGCTCGACGCCGAGCGACCGGGCAACCGCTCGGGTGGACAGGCCCTGCTCGCGCAGGCGAACCGCTTCGGCGTAGCGGGCGTCACGGCGCTCCTGAGCCGCCCGTGCCCGCCGCTCCGTGCTGCGCAGCCGCCGTTCCGGTTCGGGGGCGACCGGCTGGGGAGCCTCGCTCACCTCCGCCGGCGGCTCGGGTGGCGCGGCTGCCGTCCGCGCGGCGGCGCGCAGGTCACGGTGATGGTGCTCCAGGATACCGCGAAGGGCGTCGCTGGCGTTGCGCAGCAAGTGCCAGCGGTCGGCGATCTGGAGGGCGGCCGGCGCTCCACGCGCCGCCCCCTCGGCGTAGGCGCCGGCGCGGTCGCGCGCGACGATGGTGACGCCGGGGTGGGCGGCCAACCACGCCGCCAGCGTGTCGGCGCTGCGGTCGGGCAGCAGGTCGATGACGCGTCGGCGTTCGAGGTCGCACAGGATCGTTCCGTACCAGTGGCCCTTGCGCCACGCCCAGTCGTCCACCCCGAGAACCGTCACCGGGGCGACCGGCGTGCCGGTGCCGACGCGCACCCGATGCACCAGCGTCGTCCGGCTGATCGGCACTCCCATGGCTGTGGCATGACGGGATCCGGGGTTGCCGCCGAGCGCCAAGCCAATGGTCCGATGCACGGCCCGCAGCCGGTCGGTCTGGCGCGCCCGCGGGTGGGCGACGCCGGGCAAAGGTTCGGTGAAGGTGCTGCGCGGACAAGCGGCCTCCGAGCAGCGGAAGCGCCGGACGCGGACCCGCAGAACGGTGGGGCGGCCGAAGCACGCCACATCACCGAGGCTGCGCCAGTAGGCGCCGTGAACGCGGCGTGACGGCGTGCCGCAGCCAGTGCACGACACCGAGGCGGTAGTTGGCTGTGCACGCACGGTGATCCGATGAAAGCCGGGATCGATCTGATCCAGGATCTCAAGGTTGGGGAGAAAGCCGACCGAATGCAGAGAGATGTTCAAGAACGCGACCATGAGGAAGGAGGTTTCCTTCCATATGGCGTTCCTGGCCCGCGAGAGACTGCGCCTACGGCGGCGCTATTCAGCGCTGCCAACTCAACTTCTGCTTGGCCACACAAAACTTGGAATAGCCTATTTTTCCAGGCCGTTCCACAGGCGCCTGCTCGAACCCATCGGCAACATTCCTCCCGCCGAGGCCGAAGCACGCTACTATGCTCATACCGAGGACATCGCCATGGCGGCGTGACTCAACCAAACCGGCATCCGGGAATCCCGGTGCGGTTCAATGCAGGGTTTGGCCGGGTATCTCGGGTACGACAAGCCATAGGCTCTGTTGAGGGGGATAGAGCGCGCTGGGCCCTTGATGGCTACCTGTCAGCGGGTCGCCTTCGTAATGATCGGGTCCGGTGCTCCCTGCCACTCCATTCGCCAGACGGCGCCCTGGCGCACGTTCTGCACCAGATCAGGGCGCAGTGCCACGAGGCACGTGCCGTCCGGACGGCGCACCGAGGGATAGATGATGCCGTTGCCGTTGCCGGCCAGGATTTCCCGCGCCAACGCCTGTCCTGCGGGGTAGCCGACCGCAGGATCCTCTTCCAGGCAGGCTGGCTTGGGCTCGATGCCACGCAGGTCGTGAAACGGGCCGATGAAGTCGGCGAAGAGCTCGGCGTAATCGGTGACGTTGTCGAACCGGCCGACGTTCGCCAGCTCGCGCGTCAGGTGGTAGGCGACCTCCTGCAGCGAGGTTTCGACCTCGAAGGCGCAGTACCAGGCGCCCCGCGTCTCGTCGTTGAAGCGATTGCCTCCCGTGCGGCGGTGCGTGAAGGCCGCATTGACGAGGGTGTGGTTCGGCCGCGCGTAGACGAGCTCCTGCGGGACCAGGGAAGGCGTTCCATTCTGCTGGGCACGTACCCGGGCGTTCGTCAGCGTCTCCAAGCTTTCGAGGTCGGTTAGAGCCCCGTGGTTCGGCGCCAACGGAAGAAGGGCCGACTCTTTGAGCCGGCCCGTTGGAATGACGCGTACGGTGTTCTGCTGCGCGATGTCGGTGATCGGAAACGTCACAGACCACCTCGCAAGGCGTCAATGTACGAGCGCACCTCGATCATGGTGGGGATCCCACCAGCGATCATGACGTCGAGGGGGCGCTGCCCGTTGAAGAGAGAGCCCTTGTTTGGCAGGCGCACCCACTCGTCAGCAAGCGGCAGGGAGAAGAGCAGCCGCAGCCCCTTGAAGAGCCCGACCATGGCGCTGACGCGTGTCAGCTGGTCCTGCGATAGGGCACCGGTCCATTCGCCCTTCTTCATGCGGAACCACGTGCGCTCGGAATCCACCCCCATCAGGCCGCACACCTCGGTGCTGCTCAGCCGCCAGAATTCGGCGAGCTTGACCATGCCGCCGACGGAGCTCGGCGTGAGATGCTCGCGAACCTGGGGGTCGGCGAGATTCGGTAGGGACGGAAACGGTCCCGCACCGTAGGATGCGGCCGGAGCGCACGGCATTGGCATGGGATGGCCTCCACATTCAGGCTTGTTTCTGCCAGGCTTGTTTCTGCCTGTTGGCTACAACAGTAGCGCCATTTGGCAGTTCCCTACAATGCGGCAAATGGTGGTAGAGGGGGGCGGACGTCAATGTCACGCCCGCAGCGGCTTGTCGCCCGGAGGCAACGGGGAGCTATGTGGGAACCCGGGTGATGACGGCCTGAAGAGGACGGCGTATCGAGGCGGGTGACGAGCCTGCCAGAACCTCGACGGCGTCTACCTGCAGGCGCGCATGGAGCCGGCGGCCGACTGCATGCTGGTCATCACCGGCGCCGAGCCGGCGGCGGGCCACTGCGGCGCCGGACCAGCAGGGTCAGGCTGACGCTGGCCGCCGACGCAACGATGCCTTCACAGCGCCAGGAGCGTGGCGCAGGTCAACCCGGCGGCAAAGAGCGCCGCGCCCAGCCCCGCGTCGAACCATCGGCCTCCGAACGCCAACTTCTCCAGGGTGACGGCCAGTGTCAGGACCGCCATCCACATCAGGTTCATGGTGCCGCCGACGAAGACCAGCGCCATCAGCGCCCAGCAGCACCCTACGCACAGGATCCCATGCCGCAGTCCCATCACAAGCGCGCCCCAGTCGCCGCCACGCCATTCGGTCGTAAGAAAGCCGAGCGGCGAGCGGCAGCCCGTCAGGCACGCCCTCTTCATCGGGGTGAACTGATACAGTCCCGCCACCAGGAAAAGGGCCGCGGTCAGAGCGGGGCTGGTGCTCCGGCCCATAGGCGTCAGCAGAAGCGCCGTGTGCAGACCCCACTGCGCGAGGGTGGCGCCGAGGCTGAACAGCGTCCACAGCGCCAAGTAGGCGGCGACGAAGAGGCCCGTCCGCCGCGCCGCCCCCTCGGCGCGGCGCACCAGCCGGTCGTAGAGCAGCAGCATCGGCATAGCGCCGGGCAGCATCATCGCCGCCATCATCACCGACCACATCAGGAACACGGCGACAAGGTTCGCCATGTTCCAGGCCGCGCCGTGTGGCATCATCAGCCGCGCCAACGCGCCGTGCATGTCCAGCACCGGCCACAGGACGAGGACCCAAGCGGCGAGGGTCGCGGCGATCAGGCCGGCGGCCGCGGGCGCGGCGGCCGGCCAGGAGGCGAGGCGCCGTTCCATGGATCAGCCCTCGTAGGCGAACGGCGAGTAGAAGGCGGTGCGGCCGCCGGTGTCGGCGCCGATGGCAGGGGTACGCAGCTTCAGGCGCTCGCTGCGCGCCACCGTCGCCGGAAAGCCGGGGGCGACGGCCAGAGGATGGCCGCTCACCGTGACCGGCCCGCCGTTCTGGCCCTCGATCGCCGAGAAGGTCGTCTCGCCCACCGACCCGATGGTGATCTCATAATGCCCATCGCCGCCCTCGAAGCGGATCGGCACGGTATCGATGCCGGTGACCTCGCCGATCAAGGGCGCCAGATTGGCGAGATGGCCGCCGGCCGAACCCGAAAAGATGCGGGTCAGGGAGGCGCGCTGCGCCTCGTCGGCGCGCTCGTCCAAGTAAAGCGCTACTCGCCAGTCGCCCTCGGGCATCGGCCCCGGCGAATGCAGGGCGAGGGCAACGTTCAAGCCGGACAGCTCGGTGTCGCCGTCGCGCCCCTCCTCGATCCGCCACCCGACCAGCGCGGCGCAGTCACCCTCGGTGGGCGGCTGGAGGTAGATGCAGGGGCAAGCGCCCTTGCAGGTACAGGCTTCGGCGTAGGTTCCCTTTACGCTCCAGGTCATGGTGCATCCTCCTGATGAAGGAGCAGTGTGCTCCGCCCCAGCGCCTCCTGCATGAGGCGGAGATGAGTTTTTCATGATACCTGCGCGCCGACGCCCTCCATGCGGCACACGTACCCGTGGCCGCGCTGGGTGCCGATGACCTCCGCCTGCGGGCCCAGTTTGCGCCGCAGCCCGGCAATCACCGTATCCACGACGTTGCTGCCGCCGTCGAAGCTCAGGCCCCAGACGTGGTCGAGCAGTTCCTGCCGCGATACCACCGCGCCACGGTGCAGCCAGAGATAGCGCATCACCTCGAATTCGAGCCGGGTCAGCGCGACGGTTCCGCCCGCCAGACGCAGCGCCCGACCGGGCACGTCCAGGATCTCGTCCCGGTCGATGCCGAGTTCGGCCGCCACGAGCCACGACAACCAGCCCTCCACCGAGGCCGGCCCCATGTCCAGCATCGCCGTCTCGCAGGTCGCGCCGCCGACGCGCGCACGATGCCGCGGCAGGAGGCGGAATCCCAGGCGTTCGGCCACCTTGGCATAGGGCGCCGGGTCGGCCAGGCCCAGATAGACCCGGCGCAGGCGCGGCCGCATTTCCAAATAGTGGCGCTTGATGTCGAGCCAGGCGGCGGCCTGCACCGGTGACGGCCGTTCGCCGTCAGCCTCGCTCAGCCAGCGGCGCAGGAACAGCGCCGCTTGGGTGGAAGGTATCCGGTTCTCCTTCAGGTGCCGCCACCACTGCTCCGCCACGGGGTCGTCGAGAAGCAGGCGCTCGGGCATGCGCGCCGGGTCGAACAGGACGTAGAACCCGGCAACGGCGCCGTCCTCGTGCAGGACGACGGAAAAGCATTGCGGCGCGCGCGACCACCAGCTCTCGATCAGCCGGGCGGCTTCCGGCGGTTCGTGGCGACGGGCGATGGCGCGGACGGCGTCGCCGTGCTCGGGCCGGGCCGGCTCGACGTCAAGGCTTATGGCGTCGTTCGGGAAGAACGCCTCACGCACCACCGGGTTGCGCAGGATGTAGATGAGATCGGCGGTGCAGCGCCACAGGTCGCTCTCGGAAACGACGGCGGCGGCGCGGCTGAGATGGTGCCACGCCGCGCGACGGCAGGCTCTGAACCCGTTGGGGTCGCACGCCTCGAAATCGGCGGCGAGCGCCTCGCGCACTGTGTCGGCCATGGCGAGGCCGCCGGCATCGCCCTCGACGAACGGCAGGCGCGCGATGCGGTCGATGAGGTCCGCGCCGTCGACGCCCGGCAACATAGCCTCGATCAGCGGGCGGGTGATCCGGCGCACCACGCACGACGCCCGCAGCGCACCGCGCACCGCCGCGTCCTCGATGCCGTCAAGGTGCAGCCGCGACAGGTGATGCAGGACGGCGTCGAGCGAGGTTCCCAGATCGGGCACGCCCGTCGCGGCCAATTCGGCGGCGAGCGTCAGCGCCAGCGGATGGCCGTGGGCGAAGGCGACGATCCGTGCGACCGCCTCGTTGCGGGCTCCGGCCCGCACGGCCAGCCGGCGCGCCGCCTCGGCGTCCAGCGGCCCGAGCGGCAGCGGGCGGAACAGTCCTTGCCATTCCGGCGCCGTCAGCCAGTGCGCCACCGGCGGCAGACGCCCGGCGAGCACCACGCGCAGGCCATCCGGCATCGTCGGCAGGAACTCCTGCCGCAGCCAAGCGTCGAGCAGGCGCAACGCCTGGTAGTTGTCCAGGGCCAGGACCAGCCGACCACGTCCGGCCGCTTGTCCGGCCATCGCCCCCGTGATCGCCCCGACACCACCCGCGTCGCCCACCGCATCGCCGGCCGCATCGCCGGCCAGGGCCTTGGACAGCGCCGCCGTGAACCCCTGGGGCGTCGGTTCGACGAAACCGCAGTCCAATGCGATGACCACGGCTCCCCGGTCGCGTGCCCGCGCGGCAAAGGCTCGCATCAGCGTGGTTTTGCCGATACCCGACAGGCCGTGGACGTGCACCACCAGCGGCGCGTCCTCGTCCAGACAGCGCAGCAGGACGTCCATTTCGCGCTCACGGCCCAGGATGGCGGTGGCGGCATTGCGCAAAAGCCTGTCGCCGATCTTCGGCAAAGGCGTGCCTCCCACAGCTTGACGGCCGGCACCTGCGTGCACCGGAGCTGTCCAGTGGTTCCCACCAGTCTAGGCGCACGCGACGGCAGGACCGAGCGGTGCGTTCGAGGTGCACCATTGGGGCGGGTGTCCGCCGCTTCGTTCCGACGCACGTGTCCCACGACGCTGGAGAGGTGCCCGCGGGACGAAGGGCGGTGCCCATGGTCCGCCGGCTGTTGCCGAGACCCGCGGCCCCGCCGATCCGCTCCCGCCACGGGCGGGTCGGTCGGGTGCGATGGCATGATCAGACCGGCGGCCCATGCGGGACCCCGTCGTGGATCTCCTCGACGTGCCGGGCACCGGAACCTGTCAGGGCTGCGCGCCGTGCGCGGCGATCGCGCCCCGTAAGGTTCATGTCAGGCTCGGCCTCTACGGTCGCCTCGATCGAACGATGGAGGCGGACATGAGCCGGAACGAGAACGACCGCAATGAACAGGATCACTTCGACGACGAACAGGATCACTTCGACGACGAACAGGATCACTCCGACGACGAACAGGATCACTCCGACGACGAACACCGCGAAACCCGCCGGGGTGACCGCCATGACCACGGCGATCGCGACGACGACGACACCCACTCGGGCGCTGATGCCGACGACACGCTGATCGGCGGCAGCGGCCACGATCACTACGAGGGCGGCGGCCGCGACGACGACATCCGGGGCGGGGCCGGCGGCGACGACCTGTACGGCAACCAGGGTGTCGACCTGCTGCACGGCGACGACGGCGACGACCTCGTCTTCGGCGGCCAGGACGCCGACCACCTGTACGGCGACGCCGGAAGCGACGCCGTATACGGCAATCTGGGGGACGACCAGTTGCTGGGCGGTGTCGGCGACGACACGCTGTTCGGCGGCCAGGGCAACGACGCCCTGGAGGGTGGCGACGGTGACGACCGGCTCGTCGGCAACCTCGGCGACGACACGTTGACCGGCGGCCTGGGCGCCGATCGCTTCCGGTGCGCCGGCCACGACACCGTCACCGACTTCGACGCCACGCAAGGCGACCGCATCGAGATCGCCCGAGGCGCCACCTACGCCATCGGCGCGACGCCGGCCGGCGACGCCGTGCTGACCTTCGGCGACGGCACGGCCGTCACGCTCCTGGGCGTTCCCTCCACCGCCGTGTCCGCCGGCTGGTTCGTCACCGTCTGATTTCCTTTCCCAACCCAACCACGCGAACCAAGAGAGAAGCCATGACCATGAAGACCATCCTGTCCCCGCTCGCCGTCGCCGGCGTCCTTCTCGCGGCGGCCCCGGCGCTGGCCGGCCCCACCTGCACCGACGCCGCCAAGGAGACGTGGCTGAGCGAAAGCGCCATGAAGCAGAAGATCGCCGAGATGGGTTACAAGGACATCCGAGCCTTCAAGACGACGCAGGGCAACTGCTACGAGATCTACGGCTTCGACAAGGACGGCAAGCGGGCGGAGGTCTACTTCCATCCGGTCACCGGCGCCATCGTCGAGGCCAAATGATGCGGATCGCGGCCATCGAAAGCGCCGCGCCGGCCGGCTCCCACGGGGAGCCGGCGACGGTCCGCGTCTGGGATCCCTTCGTGCGCGTCTTCCATTGGACGGTGGTGGCCGGTTGCATGGCCGACCTCTTCGTGCTGGGGGGCGGACGGACATCCCACAACGTCGTCGGCTACACGGTCGCGGGGCTGGTCGTCGCCCGCGTGGTGTGGGGCTTCGTCGGCACGCGGCATGCCCGCTTCGCCGACTTCGTCCCCGGACCGTCCGGGCTGCTGCGCTACCTGGAGGCGCTGGCGCGCGGGCGGGAGCCCCGCTTCCTCGGCCACAACCCGGCGGCGGCGGCGATGATCCTGGCCCTGCTGGGCACCCTGGCCGGGCTTGGGCTCACCGGCTGGATGACGACGCTCGACGCCTTCTGGGGCGCGGAGTGGCTGGAGGAACTGCACGAGGCTCTGGCCAATGGCCTGATCGCCCTGGTGGCGATCCACGCGGCGGCGGCGGTGATCGAGAGCGTCCGCCACCGCGAAAATCTCGTGTGGGCGATGGTGTCGGGGAGGAAGCGGCCATGACGGAGACACGGCCGTTTCCGCTGGTGCGGACATTCCTGTTGGCCACGGTGACGCTTGCCTTGGTCAGCGGGCTGGCGCTCTGGCTGGTGGTCAACCGGGCCGCCGGGCGTTTCGCCCTCGACGAGGGGGAGCGCCTGAACCTGCTCACCGCGCAGACGGTCGCCGGCACGCTGGGCGCCGCCTTCGCCGAACACGCCCCCACGCTGGGCGGGATGGATCGCGACGCGCTGCTGGCGGCGCCGGAGGTCGGGGCCATCCGGCGCCGGCTCCGTGACCTCGCCGTCGGGCTTCCCATCCTCAAGGCGAAGCTGTTCACGCCCGATGGGATGACCCTCTACTCCACCGACGAGCGCAACGTCGGGGAGCGCAAGGACGTCACGTTCGCCCCCTTCGTCTCGGCCCGAAGCGGGACGGCCGCGACCGAGCTGGCCTTCGGCAAGGCCCTGGTCGACATGACCGGCCGGTCGGTGACCCTCGACGCGATCGGTACCTACGCGCCGCTGAAAAGCGGAGAGCGGATCGTCGGCGTCCTGGAAGTGTACAGCGACATATCCGACATCGTCCGTCACAGCCGCCAGTTGTTTGAAACGCTGCTGGCCGTGATCGCCGCCTGCGGCGTGGCGGCCTTCGCCGTGCTGTCCCTGGTGGTCTGGCGGGCCGATCGGACCATTCGGCAATCCCAGGCGCTGGCGGCCGGCGCCATGGCCGAACGCGAACGCGACCAGGAAGCCCGCCGCGCCGCCGAGGACGGCGCCCGCACCGATGCCGAAGCCACGCGCCGCCGGCAGGTCGCATCCTTCGCGGACAGCCTGGAGGACAGCGTGCAAGGCGTTGTCGGGGCGGTGTCCGGCACCGCCGCTCAGCTCCAGAAGACGGCCGGCGAGGTGGCGCGCATGGCCGAGGACACCACGGGGCGCAGCGCCGCCGCCATCGAGGCGGTCACCCAGGCCGGCGCCGAGATCACCGCCGTCACCGGCGTCGCGGACGGCCTGATCCGCTGCATGGACGACATCGCCGGGCGCATCGACCATTCGCTGCGGATCGCCGCGGGGGCGGTGGAGCAATCCGCCCGGACCGGCCAGACCATCGAGGGGTTGACCGAAGCGGCGCGCCGGGTCGGGGAGGTGGTCGCGCTGATCAACGGCATCGCCGCGCAGACCAACCTGCTGGCGCTGAACGCCACCATCGAGGCGGCCCGCGCCGGCGAGGCCGGCAAGGGCTTCGCCGTCGTCGCCCAGGAGGTCAAGGCCCTCGCCAATCAGACAGCCAGGGCGACCGACGACATCTCCGCCCAGATCGGCGCCATCCAGTCGGCGACCGCCGGAACCGTCAGCGAGATCGAACGGATCGGCACCACGATCGACGAGATCGACGGCATCGTGCGCGGCATCGCCGTCGCCGCCCGCGAACAGCAGGTGACCTCGGGGCTGATCCGCGAGCATGTCCGCGCCGCGGAAGGACGCGTGGTCCGGGTGGGCGAGGATTTCGTCCTGGTGAACCGCTCCGCGGCCAACGCCGGCCAGTCCGCCGCGCGGGTGCTGTCCATGGCCACCGTGCTGGACGACGAGGCCGGCAACCTCCGCGACACCCTGTCGCGGTTCCTGACGAATGTACGGTCGGCATGAGGCGATTGGGCCGCGTGAGGCGATTGGCCGGCGCGCGGTGATCGACGAAGCTGGTACTTTGCCTTTCGGCCGCTGGCCGAAGGGGGATGGGGAAGAGCGTCATGCGCATGCTGATCGTGGAGGACGAGGCGGAATTGTCCGGCCTTATGCAGGCGAACCTGCGGCGGGAGGGTTATGCGGTGGACGCCGCGGCGACCGCCGACGAGGCGCGCGCCGCGCTGGCGACCACACGCTATGACGTCGTGCTGCTCGACCTCGGGCTGCCGGACGAGGACGGGCTGGCGGTGCTGCGCGACCTGCGCGACCGCCGCGACGGCACGCCGGTGATCGTGGTCACCGCCCGCGACGCGGTGGCCGAGCGGGTGCGCGGGCTGAACGTCGGGGCCGACGACTACATCACCAAACCCTTCGCGCTGGAGGAACTGGTCGCCCGCATCGGCGCCATCCTGCGGCGGCCGGGCGGCGTGCTGGGCACCCGGCTGGACCTCGCCAACCTCGCCTTCGATACGGTGTCGCGGGAAGTGACGGTGGACGGCCGCACCCTGGCGGTGCCGCGCCGCGAATTGGCGGTGCTGGAGGCGCTGCTGCGCCGGGCCGGCCGGGTGGTCCCTCGCGACGCGCTGGACGGCGCCGTCTACGCCTTCGGCGAGGAGGTCGACTCCAACGCGCTGGAGGCGCACGTCTCCCGCCTGCGCAAGCGTCTGGCCGAGGCCGGGGCGCGGCTGACCATCCATGTGGTGCGCGGCGTCGGCTACCTCGTCAAGGCCGAGGAGGGCGGGGGGAACACGCCATGACGTCGACCGCCGTTCTCCGGCACCCCATCCGCCCGCACTCCGTCCGCGTCGCCGATGAACGCGCGGCGGTGCGCCGGGACTTCGCCTTGATCGGGGCCATCGTCGCGGTCACCGTCCTCGCCCTGGCCGGCGGATTCTTCGCCTCGCGGGGGCTGGCCGAGCGCGTGACCAAGGCCCACGCGCTTGAGATCGCCCATGAATTCACCCGCACCCTGGCCGACGCGCTGGGCGTGTTCGACCCCGGCGGCCGGTACATCGGCATCGTCGATGGGGAAAAGGAAGCCGTCTTCCGTTTCGCGCAGCGGGTGGCGCACATCGATCGCATGGTCGCCATCGGCCCCGACCGAACGGTGGCCTTCGACAGCGAGGGGACGAAGACCGGCAAGCCGCACCGGGACAAACCCGCCATCGGTGCCGCCTTCGAGCGTGGCGAGACGACCGTCGGTTTCGCCGACGCGGAAGACACCAAAGGGCAATACGTCGCCGAAACCTATGTGCCTGTCCACGCCAATCAACGCATCGTTGGTGTGTTCGAGTTGTATCTCGACGTCACCGAGTACATGATGTCGGTCGGGACCGTCTTCCTCTTGGCCTACGCCACCTTCGCGGCGGCCGTCGTGCTGGCAACGACCGTGGCGGTCTTCCTGGTCTATCAATCGCTGCAACGCCGGCTTGCCGCTCTTCGGCAGATGCGCGGTCTGCGAGACGATGCGGAGGCTGCGCGCCAGCAGGTGGAGCGCAGCCTGGAGCAGCAGCGGCGCTTCACCGCCAACGCCGCGCACGAGCTGCGCACCCCGCTGGCCGTGCTGCGCGCGCGCCTGGACGGCATGCCGGCGTCGCCGGCCGCCACGGCGCTGTTGCGCGACGTCGACCGGATGGGCCGACTGGTCGAGCAACTGCTCGCCGTCGCGCGGCTGGAGGCGGGGCTGGTCGAACTGGAGGACGGCGTCGATCTGGTCGCCGTCGCGCGCGACACCGTGGCGCGCCTGTTCCCGCTGGCCCTGGCCGAGGGCAAGTCCATCGAACTGGACGCGCCGCGCCGGGCGGTGGTGACGCGCGGCAACGCGTTCGCGCTGGAGGATGCGTTGCGCAACCTGATCGACAACGCGCTGCGCCACACCCCGGCGGGCGGCGCGGTGGAGGTGGCCGTCATCGTCAACCCGCCCGCGCTGGAAGTGCGCGACCGTGGTCCCGGCGTGCCGGCGGCGTTGCGCGCCCATTTGTTCGAACCCTTCGTCCAGGGTCGCGAGCGGCGCGGCAACGCCGGGCTGGGGCTGGCCATCGTCGCCGAAACGGCCGCCGTGCATGGCGGCTCCGCGACGGTGGCGGACCGCCCCGGCGGCGGCGCCGTCTTCCGCATCGGCCTGACCGCCGGTCCCGCAAAAGCCACAGCAAAGGCCCCCGAACATGCAGCGTAGCTTCTACCGCCTGCTGGCGAGCCGCCTTTCCCTCGCTGCGCTGGTCATCGCGCTGGCGCTGGGCGGCGCGGTCTACCTTTATGAGATGGAACGCGTCGACGACGCCGTGGTCGAACTGGCGATGCGGGAGGCGCATGCCTTCGCCGCGCTGGACGGCGAGGCTTTGGCGCGGCCGGGGGCGCCCCTCGACGAACGGCTGAAGGTGTTCCTGGCCGCGCGTGAACACGGCCCCGACGGCCACTTCGTCTTCGCCGAAGCCTACGACGCCGACCGCAAGCCGCTGGGCGAAGCGTCGCGCGGCGACGTCGGGGCGGTGGAGGCCGCGTTCGACCGCAACGCGCACCCGTTCCCGGCGGACGGCCGCGCGCATTACGACAAGGTGACGCTCGACGGCCGGCTGTACCTGCGCGTGCTCACCGATCTGCCCGCGGGCGCCTTCAGCGGCTTCTTCGAGGGCATCTTCGAGGTGGCGCCCGAACGTCTGGCGCGCATCCGGGAAAGCGTTCTCGGCACCGTGGCGATCGTCGTCGCCGTCGTCGCCGGGACGACGCTGTTCCTGCTGCCCATCGTCATCAGCCTCAACCGCCATCTGGTGACCCTGTCCGGCCGCCTGCTGCGCGCCAACGTCGAGATCCTGGAGGTTCTGGGCGGCGCCATCGCCAAACGCGACAGCGACACCAGCCAGCACAACTACCGCGTCACGCTCTACGCCGTGCGTCTGGCCGAGGCGCTGGGGCTGGGCGGCGCGGCGATCCGCGCGCTGATCAAGGGCGCCTTCCTGCACGACGTCGGCAAGATCGCCATCAGCGACGCCATCCTGCTCAAGCCCGGCAAGCTGACGGCGGAGGAGTTCACGGTGATGAAGACGCACGTCGAGCACGGCATCGACATCGTCTCGCGCTCGCGCTGGCTGGACGACGCGGCGTCGGTGGTCGGCGGCCACCACGAGAAGTTCGACGGCAGCGGCTACCCGCGCGGGCTGTCCGGCACGGCCATCCCGATGGATGCCCGGATCTTCGCCGTGGTCGACGTGTTCGACGCGCTGACCTCGCGCCGCCCCTACAAGGAGCCGATGGCCTTCGACACGGCCATGGCCATCGTCGCCGACGGCCGCGGCCAGCACTTCGACCCCACCGTGGTCGACGCGTTCGCGCGCATCGCCGGGGAGCTTCACGAGCGCTTCGCGGCCAGCGACGACGACGAGCTGCGGGCCATGGTGCTGGCCGCGACGGCCAGGTACTTCTGAAGCGGATCGCTATGGACGCGCGCGGCTCGCAGGTTGGGTTGAAACCCAACGTCCCCGGCATCGCGGACACGTCGGCGCCGGAACGTTGGGTTTCAACCCAACCTACGGCGGGCCGGCCGCCGGCAGCACGAGTTCGGCCCGCAGGCCGCCCAGGGGCGAGTCGGCCAGCCGCACGTCGCCGCCGTACAGCCGCGCCACGTCGCGCACCACGGCGAGGCCCAGACCGGTTCCCGGCGTGCTTTCGTCCAGCCGCGCGCCGGGGGCCAGCATCGCCTCGCGGCGGTCGGCGGGCAGCCCTGGGCCGTCGTCGTCGACGGTGATCGCCAGCGTGCCGCCGGCCTCCCGGCGGGACGCCACCTCGACCCGCGTCCGCGCCCATTTGCAGGCGTTGTCCATCAGGTTGCCCAGCATCTCGTCCAGGTCCTCGCGCTCGCCCGCGAACACATGCTCCTCGGGCACGTGGACCGCGACCGCGATTCCGGAACCGGCGTTCAGCGTGCCCATCACGCGGCCGAGCGCCGTGGCGCACGCGGCGACGGGCGTGCCGGCGCCGGGCAGGCCGCGCGCGGC
>DASWVP010000631.1:0-8375 GCA_036401175.1 Azospirillum sp.
GGAAGGCGGCGCGCGCCTGGGCCATGGCGCGGCGCAGGACCCTGGGCCGCCGCAGCCCCGGCGCGCGTCGGGTGAGGAAGCCGACCGCCGCGCCGATCATGCCGATGTCGTCCGGCGTCCTGTGCTCGCCACCGGCGACCGCGACGGCCAGCAGCAGGGCGACCGCATCGCCCAGACACTCCGGCCGCAACGCCCGCAACCGGTCCTGCGCCGCCGCGTACCGTTGGGCCGCCGCGCGGTGCCGCGGGTTTTCCAGGTTCAGCGCCAGCGTCGGCATCAGATCGTCCAGCAGCCGCATCCCCTCCGACACGGGCTCGCCCGCCGGTGCCGGAGTTTCGCGCCGCGACGCGGGCGCGCGTGTGGTATCTTCGGTATCAGCCATGATCCGTAGCTCCATGATAGCTTGGGTTGTGGTCAGGCCGGGCGGGGTGGTTCCAGCACCCCGTTCGGCCGACTTGCTTACCCCGGAACGGTAACTTGACCGGCGCGCGGAGGTAAGAGAATCGGGGACGGCGGCTGCGCCTTCCTGGGTGTGCCGTGGCGCGGAGCGCGTATTAAGACGGGAACAGGCGCGGGAATTGCGCTATCCTGCGGCGGTCTTGGTCCGCAGGCAGCATGAATCCCCGATGAGCCCGAGCAAAACCGGTAACCGCCGCACATCCGTCAACCCTCTCACACTTCCGGATGTGCAATTAGCTCTTCTGGCTGGTCGCCCTGTCGAGAAAGGCTGGCGCCATCGCGTCAACGACCTCACCCCCTTGACCGAGTTAAGGGGACTGCGGTTTCTTGACCTGAGTGGTACGGGCGTGACGGATGTGTCGGCTCTGTCTGGGCTGAGCAAGTTGCAGGGGCTTAAACTTGGCCACACCAAGGTGACGGACGTGTCGGCGCTGTCCGGGCTGAGCAGGTTGCAGACGCTTATCCTGAGCAACACAGGCGTGACGGACGTGTCGGCGCTGTCCGGGCTGAGCGGGTTGAAGGCGCTTGACCTGAGAGGGACCGGCGTGATGGACGTGTCGGCGCTGTCCGGGCTGAGCGGGTTGCAGTGGCTTGACCTGAGTGGCACGGGCGTGACGGATGTGTCGGTGCTGTCCGGGCTGAGCGCGTTGCGGACGCTCTACCTGCGCGGGACGGGCGTGACGGACGTGTCGGCGCTGGCTCATCTTACCGACTTGAAAATCATGGGATTTGACGAACGCCGTCCGTCTTCCGCATCGCCGGCTCCGGAAGCGCCGCTTCGCGCGCCGGCATCGGCCGTAGCGGCGGCGGAAGGGGGTGCTTCCGGAAGAGGCTCCCGAGCATCCTCCATGTCCGACCGCGTCAAGCTGGTGTTCGAGGGGGACCGCTGGCTGCAGCGGGCGCTGGCGACGGAGACGCCGGGCCTCGATCGCCGCGTGGTCAGCCGGCGGCGGTCGTTCATCGCGGTGCAGCGGCCCGCCAACATGGCCGAGGACCAGTTCCTGGCCATGGTCGAGCGTCTGGCGAAGCGGACCGGGGCGCGGGCGACGCCCGATTTCCGGTACAGCCTTGAAAGCCGGCCGCGCTTCAGCCCGACCCACACGCTTCCGCTGGACGGCGCGGACGCGGGCGGAAGTTTGGACGACGTGCTGCGGCTGATCGGGATCGACTGGGGCCTCCACAACCGCTCGCTCGGGCAGGGCGTTTCCATCGCGGTGGTGGACACCGGCGTGAACGGGAACCGGGCCGAGTTCCCGAACCGGAAGGGCGGCTGGGCGCCGAGCGGCGAAGTGGCCTGGACCGACGAGGACGGCCACGGCACCATGTGCGCGACCATCGCCGCCGCCGGGGGCGGCGGGTTCCGCGGCGTCGCGCCCGGCGCGGACCTGATCGCGTGCAAGACGTGGTTCTACAACAGCGAACTGGCGGAGATCTACGACGCCCTGACCGACCGCGCCAGGGCGGGGGAGGTCATCGTCGCCAGCAACAGCTTCGGCATTCCCGAAGGCGATCCGCCGGACCTGTCCGTTGACTACGACGTGTTTCACGGCGCCCTGGTCGATGCCATCGGTGCGGGCGTGCGGGTGGTGTTCAGCGCCGGCAACTACCATGGTCTGGCGGGCGGCACGGCGGACTCCTGCGGCCCCAACAGCGTGTGGCAGGAAAAGGGGCGGGCCGACGTGCTGTCGGTCGCCACCTGCGACCTGGAAAAGGCCATGTGGGACTACTCCAGCCGGGGACCGGGCCAGTTCTATTCCGTCGAGCCGGACAAGCGGCCGGACCCGTTCCAGGACGCGCATGGCGTGGGGCGCAAGCCGGACGTGACCGCGCCGACCCCGCGCAACGGGCGCATCCTGTTCGGCGACGAAATCGTCGTCATGCCCGACGGCTGGGGAACGAGCGGCGCCGCGCCGCAGGTGGCCGGCCTTCTGGCGCTTTTGCTCTCGCGCTGGCCGGACCTGCGGCGCGACGAACTGTTCGACGTGGTGAGGTCCACCGCCCAGGACCTCGACTTTGCGTACGAGTGCCAGGGGGCCGGGATGATCGATTGCCGCAAGGCGCTGGATCGGGCGGAGGCAATCCGAATGGCCAAGAGGCTGGAGACCAGGGCAATAGGGTGAAGGATTTTGATCTTGTTTATTGTTTGCTCCGTCATCCCCGCGAAGGCGGGGATCCATGCCTTCGGCAGCATCCCGTCGTCGGGAACATGGATCCCCGCCTTCGCGGGGATGACGGCCTTCCTATTTGAGGGGAAACCAAGCCTTCACCCGATTACCCTGGGCTGGAGACGGGGAGCGCGAGTTAATATATGGTAAAGGGTGAAGGTGGCATCATCCGAAGACGCCAGGAAGGGTGACGATGGCCCGCTACATGATCAGGGCGACCGACGCCGACCAGTTCCGCCGGATCAAGGATCTGGTGGACGGGCGGACGCGCGTCTTCGTCACGTCGGAACGGCGGTGGTTTCTTGGCACCGGTGACCTGCCGGACGACCTGCGCCGGGACCTTCTCGCCATCGGCGCCCGCATCAACGAAGAGCATCCCCACCATCTGGAGCGCGGGGCGGTGCCCGAAGTGGCGGCGAAGCCGGTGGTTCGCTGCAAGATCAAGGCGTCGGACGACGAACAGTTCCGCGCGGCGAAGGCCGTGGCGGAGGCGGGCAACGTGCGCCTGCTCGGCGAGTCCGCCCGCCATCACTTCCTGTGGGCGGAGGAGCCGGCGCCCGAGGTGCGGGACCGCATCCTGGCGACCGGTGCGCGCATCATCCCCGACCAGCCGGTGATGGGCTTCGACCGCGCACCCGCCCCGGACATTCCGCCGCTGCCGCCGGTCGCCGCCGATCCCGAGACGGCCAAGCGGGACCTCATCGCCTGGATGCGCCAGTTGCCGCCCCTGGGCGTGACGTGGACGCGCGAGGACAAGTACAGGGACGTTCCTTGACGCTGCGGGTCGCGCTCGACAGCAACGTCATCCTGTACGCGCTGGACATCAACGATCCGTTGCGGCGTGACCGGGCGACCGGGGTCATGATCGCCTTGCCGCTCGGCGCCGTCGTGCTGCCCGCACAGGTGCTGGGCGAGGTGTTGAGCGTGCTGATCGGCAGGAAGGCCCGCTGGGAGCGGGGGCGGGCACGCGACACCATCGGCCGGCTCCGCATCCTCTACGACGTGCGCGAGACGACGGCGGCGGCGATGATGGCCGCCGCCGACCTCGTGGCGGAGCATCAGCTGCAGGTGTGGGACGCGGTCATCCTCGCCGTCGCGGCGGAGGCGGGGTGCGGGCTGCTGCTGTCCGAGGACATGAACCACGGCTTCCAGTGGGGCGGCGTCACCGTCGTGAACCCCTTCCGGGACGACACGCACCCGCTGCTGGCGGAGGCGATGCGGGGCGGGGCGTGACCGGCGCCCGGAAAAATGTCATGTACACGACCAGAAATGCCGGTGTGTCCGGGGTCGTACAACGGTGCGGCGCTGTGGTTCCGGTGGCGGGCCTGGGGTTTGGCCGTTCCGGCGGGGCTTTTGTGATGGCGTGATTCTTGCTTGATTTTCCCCGGTGCCGGCCGCGTTGGCTGGCGGCAGACCGAGGGGCAATGCCGATGGGCCGGACGGGTGTCACGCTGAGCGGCAGGGAGCGCAGCTTCCCGCCGGACGAGATCATCGTCAGCAAGACCGATCCGCAGGGGCGGCTCACCTACGTCAACGACATCTTTCTGGACGTCGCCGGCTATACCGAGGCCGAGCTGATCGGCAAGCCGCACAGCGTCATCCGCCATCCGGGCATGCCGCGCATCGTCTTCCGCCGGATGTGGGAAACGGTGAAGGCGGGGCGGGAGATCTTCGCCTATGTCAACAACCGGGCGAAGAACGGCGACCATTACTGGGTGCTGGCGCACGTCACGCCGAACGTCGGGCCGGACGGCGGGATCGTCGGCTACCACTCCAACCGCCGGGCGCCCCGGCGCGAGGTGATCGGGCGGATCGGGACGCTGTACGAACGGCTGCGCGCGCACGAGGTGCAGGCAGGCGACGGCGAAGCCGGCATGTTGGCCGCCGCGGCGCTTCTCGACGGCATCCTGGCGAAGGAGGGCGTGAGCTATGACGAATATGTCCTCGGTCTCTAGGGCGACACTGGCCGCGTGGATCGCCGCCGCGCTGGCGGTGGCGCTGGCCGGGGTGCTGGCGGCGCTGCGGGAATGGGGGCCGGCGGCGCTGGCGGTGGTCCTGCTGGTGCCGGTAGCGGCCTGCATCCTGTCGCTGAGACGGGCGGAGCGCAGCATCGACAAGGCGATGGCGGCGTGCGAGGCGGCGGCGCGCGGCGACCTGTCGGTGCGCGTCATGGGCATCCGCGGGCACGGCAACGTCGGGCGGATGCTGCGCAACATCAACCGCCTGCTCGACCTGACCGAGGTGTTCTGCAAGGAGGCCGACGCCGCCATGCAGCACGCCAACAGCCGGCAGTATTACCGCAAGATCCTGGAAACCGGCCTGCGCGGCGATTTCGCGCGGCACGCCGCCACCATCAACCGCTCGCTCGACCAGATGAAGGAGCGCGACGCGGAGGCCATCCGCTTTGCCGAGCAGAACGTCCGGCAGGTGCTGCTGGGCGTCTCGGGGGCGGTGACGCAGCTTCAGGCCAACGCCGCGCAACTGGCGGCCAACGCCGACGCCGCCGTGCGCGACGCCATCGCCGCCGCGTCGGGGGCCGAACAGGCGTCGGTCAACGTGCAGGCGGTGGCGGCGGCGGCCGGGCAGCTTTCCAACTCGTTCGGGGAGATCAACCGGCAGACCGGCGTGGCGACCGCCATCGCCACCGACGCGGTCGCCATGGCCGAACGGACGGACGCGACGGTGCGGGAACTGGCCGAGGCCGCCGGGCGGATCGACGGCGTCATCGAACTGATCCAGGACATCGCGGGGCGCACCAACATGCTGGCGCTGAACGCCACCATCGAGGCGGCCCGCGCGGGCGAGGCGGGCAAGGGCTTCGCCGTCGTCGCCGGGGAGGTCAAGAGCCTGGCCAACCAGACCGCCCGCGCCACCGGCGAAATCGGCGAGCACGTGCGCCGCATGCGGCTGGTGGCCGAGGGCGCCGGGGCGGCGATCCGCGAGATCGGCGGCACCATCGGCACCATCGAACAGACATCGACGGCGGTCGCCGGGGCGGTGCGGCAGCAGAACGCCGTGACCGGGGAGATCACCCGCAACGTCTCCGACGCCGCCGCCGGGGCCGGCGCGGTCACCGCCTCCATCGCCACGGTGCGGGCGGCGGCCGAGCGGACCAGCGGCGTGGTGTGCGAGATCACCTCGGCCACCGGCGAGCTGTCCCAGCAGGCCGAGGCGCTGGAAGGGCAGATCGACGCCTTCATCGCGCGGATACGGAGTGCGTGAGCGGGAGCCGCCCGACGTTGGGCTCCATCAATCCGGCGTCGAGCGGGTCGAACCGGCGGCGTGCGCGCGCCGCTCCGCTGGCCCGGCGCCCAGCGCGAGGTTGCGGGCGGAGTTGACCAGCGCCACGTGCGAGAACGCCTGCGGGAAGTTGCCCAACTGGCGGCGGGCGCGCGGGTCGTATTCCTCGGCCAGCAGGCCGACGTCGTTGCGCAGCGACAGCAGCCGCTCGAACAGGTCCCGCGCCTCGTCGTGGCGGCCCAGCATCGCCTTGGCGTCGACCATCCAGAAGGCGCAGGCCAGGAAGCAGCCCTCGCCGGGCGGCAGGCCGTCCAGGTCCGGCCGGGTGCGGTAGCGCAGCAGAAGCCCGTCGTCGGTGGCCAGCTCGCGCTCGATCGCGGCGACGGTGCCGGCGACGCGCGGGTCCTCGGGCGGCAGGAAGCCCACCTGCGGGATGAGCAAAAGCGCGGCGTCGGTCTGCCGGGCGCCGTAGTACTGGACGAAGCTGTTCAGGGCGGGATCGAAGCCGTTCTCGCAGACGTCGCGGTGGATGCGCCGCGCCAGATCCTTCCAGCGCGCGACCGGCCCCTCCAGCCCGTGCTGTTCCACCGCCTGGATGGCGCGGTCCACGGCCACCCACGCCATGATCTTGGAATGGGTGAAGTGGCGCGGCGGCCCGCGCACCTCCCACAGGCCGTGGTCGGCGGTGGTCCAGGCGCCCTCCAGGTGGCGGACCAGCGCGCGCTGCACCGTCCAGCCGTAGCCGTCCGGCGCGATGCCGCTGTTGCGGGCGATGTGGAAGCAGTCCAGCACCTCGCCATAGACGTCGAGCTGGCGCTGGCCGTGCGCGCCGTTGCCGACGCGCACGGGCCGGCTGTTCTCGAATCCGGACAGCCAGGGCAGTTCCCACTCGTCCAGGCGGCGCTCGCCGGCCAAGCCGTACATGATCTGCAACTGCGAGGGCTTGCCGGCGACCGCGCGCATCAGCCAGCCGCGCCATGCCTCCGCCTCTTCCCGATAGCCGGCCATGAGAAGGGCGTAAAGCGTGAAGGTGGCGTCGCGCAGCCAGCAATAGCGGTAGTCCCAGTTCCGCGTGCCGCCGATCTCCTCGGGCAGGGAGGTGGTGGCGGCGGCGACGATTCCCCCGGTCGGGGCGTAGGTCAGCCCCTTCAGCGTGATCAGCGAGCGCTCGACCGGCTCGCGCCAGGGGCCGTCGTGGTGGCAGCGCGCCGACCAGCCGCGCCACCACGCGGTGGTGTCCTCCAGCAATCCATCGACGTCCTCGGCGGGCGGGGAGGGCAGGTGGGACAGGTGCCACGTCAGCGCGAAGGGAACGCGCTGGCCCTCCGTCACCGTGAAGGTGGCGACGGAGCGGAACGCCTCGCCGTGCAGCGGGACCGGCGTGCGCAGGTTCAGCGCGTCGGGGCCGGCGACGGCGCTCAGCCCGTCGGCGGTGCGGCGCACCCAGGGTATGGTCTGGCCGTAGCCGAAGCGGAAGGCCAGATCCATCGCCAGGGTGACGCGCCCCCGGCGCCCCTCGACGATGCGCACCAGATCGGCCCGCGTGTCGGCCTTGTCGTGCTGGAGCGGCATGAAGTCGATGAGGGCGACGGTGCCCTCGGCCGTCGTCATCTCCGTTTCCAGCACCAGCGTTCCGGGGAGGTAGCGGCGGTGGACGGCGGTAATGGCGCCGGTGGGGGCGATGCGCCAGCGGCCGTTCTCGTCGTCGCCCAGCAGGGCGCAGAAGCAGGCGTCGGAATCGAAGCGGGGAAGGCACAGCCAGTCGATCGAACCGTCACGCCTGACAAGCGCCGAGGTGTGCGTGTTGCCGATCAGCGCGTAATCCTCGATCCGCCGGTTCATGCCATGGCGGGCCCCCTCTCCCCGAACAAGCGTGGCTGTCGAGGGTGAACCGCAACGCTTGCGATGCGGTTCCGGGAAATTCGGGCGTGTGTGAATGCGCCCTATGCGCAGCGCCGGGTCGTGGAGGGGCGGCGCATCTCCCGTTCCGGGGCGCGGGCCGGCTTGGGCGCGTGCTCCGCCTCGCCGGTGGCGGCGAGCTGCAGGCGGATGCGGTCGGCCACCCGCAGGAAGTCGGGATGCCCGACGTAGCGGCTCAATTCGCGTATCAGGGCCATGCGGTCGGTGGCCATGGTCGTCGTCCCCATCAGCGGCAATGGAACCAGCTTGGCAGGGATGTCTAAACTTTGTCCTAATTGTCCAGCATGCGGGACGCGAGCGCCACGCCGGCGGCGCGGTGGCGGATCATGGCGTCGACCAGCGTTGCCGCCTGGGCCGCCGCGGCCTCGGGCGACAGGCCGCCGGCGCGGACGTTTGAGATGCAGTTGCGCTCCGCGTCCACCCGGCCGCGCCGGGGCATCCAGGTGAGATAGAGGCCGAGGGAGTCGGCGGCGCTCAGCCCCGGCCGCTCGCCGATCAGCACGACGGCGGTGCGGGCCTGCGACAGCTCGCCCACATGGTCGCCCAGCGCCACGCGGGCCTGCGTCGCCACCACGACGGGGCCGAGGCGGT
>DASWVP010000632.1:0-2959 GCA_036401175.1 Azospirillum sp.
GGCGGCTGCGGCGGGGCCGCCGCGCACGACGAACAGGCGGACGCCGTGCCCGGCGTCGGCAGGATGGGCGGCAGCTTGGGCGGCGGCGCCGTCGCGCCGGGCCGGGCCGGGTTGGACATGGCCGGGTTGGACATGGCCGGCGCCAGCCCGCCGACCGAGGTGCCCGCCGTCTGGTACTGGAACAGGATCGACGAGTTGCAGAGGTTGAGCGCGCAGCTCAGGTCGGCGCCGCGGATCACGCCGTCGCGGCTCTGCGTGGCGGCGCGCTCGACGCAGTTTTCCAGCTCGCGCACGTTGCCGGGCCATGGGCAGCGGGTCAGCACCTCCAGCGCGTCGTCGGACAGCGACAGGTTCAGGCCGTTGTCCTTGCTGAACTTCGCCACGAAGTGGCGGGCCAGCGGCTCGACGTCGCCGCGCCGCTCGCGCAATGGCGGCAGCAGGATGCTGACCACGTTGATCCGGAAGTACAGGTCGGCGCGGAACTTGCCGTGGCCGACCGCCTCCTCCAGGTTCAGGTTGGTGGCGCAGATCAGGCGGACGTCGGTCTTGATGGTCTTCGACCCGCCGACCCGCTCGAACTCCTGCTCTTGCAGCACGCGCAGCAGCTTGGCCTGGAAGTTGGGGGAGATGTCGCCGATCTCGTCCAGGAACAGCGTGCCGCCGGAGGCCAGCTCGAACCGGCCCTTGTGGTCCTTCTGGGCGCCGGTGAACGACCCCTTCTCGTGGCCGAACAGTTCCGATTCCAGCAGCGATTCCGGCAGCGCCGCGCAGTTCACGCGGATGAACGGGTTGTCCTTGCGGGGCGACAGGTTGTGGATGGCGCGGGCGATCAGCTCCTTGCCGGTGCCGCTCTCGCCGCGGATCAGCACGGTGGACTTGAACGCCGCCACGCGGTGCACCTGGGCCAGCACCTCGGCCATGTTGGGGCTGGTGCAGACGATGTCGGCGATCGGCTCGGGCTGCTTCAGTTCCTTTTGCAGGCGGAAGGTCTCGCGCATCATGTAGCGCCGCTCCTCCGCCACCGTGCGGTGCAGGCGCACGGTCTGGCCGATGAGGTTCGCCACCATGGTGAGGAAGCGCACGTCGTTGCCGAAGTGCGTGGTCGGCCCCTCGTCGCTGATGCGGTCGATGGTCAGCACGCCGATGATGGAGCCGGCCGCCTTGATCGGCACGCCGACCAGCGAGGCCACCACCTCGTCCAGGTCCTCGCGCCCGCCGGTGCGGTTCAGGAACAGCGGCTCCTCGGCCAGGTTGTCGATCACCGCCGGCATGCCGGTCTTGAAGATGCGGCCAATGATGCCCTCGCCCTCGCGGAACTCGGCCTGGCCGATCTGGTCGGGCGTCAGGCCGTTGGCGGCGACCATGCGCAGCACGCTGTCCTCGCCCAGCAGGAAGACCCGGCCGCGGTGCATCTGCAGCTGGTAGGAGAGCAGGCGCAGGACCTCGCGCAGCGTCTGCTGCAGGTCGAGCGACGACCCGAGGATCTTGCTCACCTCGTAGATTGCCAGCAGTTCCAGATTTGACGTGGGGTGGCGCCCAGCCATGTCCTGATGTCCCCTTCGTTCAGCGACCTCGACCATGCAACCGCGATGCCGGACGCGCCCCCTGGCGGCCCCGCACTGCCCCGTCGCTCTTCCTCCGTGAATATCCGCCGTGCTCTGGTCCCTGTGTTGTGGCCTTTCGGCCGGTCCGGGATCCGGATGGCGCCCTTTCGCATGGCGGGGGCGGATGGCGGAAGTTTTGGAGAGCTTGCGCCGAAACGCAAGTGCTTTTGCTGGTCTTGCGCGAATACTTCCGAGACTGCCCGCAACGGCGCCAGTCTGCCGCCTTCTTGTGCAGCGGTGCGGGCGGGAAACCGCTGGCGCGGTGGGGTCAATCGTGCTAATAACTGACTGGTCAGTCAGAAAATGGGCCGCGCATGGCCGCCGCACCGCATCCCGTCCCCCCGCCGCGCTGGCGCCGCCGCAAGGAGGCGCGCCCGCAGGAGATCGTCGACGCGGCGCTGGAGGTGTTCGCCGACCGCGGCTTCGCCGCCACCCGGCTGGAGGACGTGGCGGCCCGCGCCGGGGTCAGCAAGGGCACGCTCTACCTCTATTTCCCGAACAAGGAGGAGCTGTTCAAGGCGGTGATCCGCTCGGCCATCATCCCCAACCTGGAGATGGCGGAACGGCTGCTGGCCGAATTCCCCGGCCCCGCCTTCGACATCCTGGAACGCCTGCTGTCCGGCATCGCCGGCAAGGTGATGGCGACGCGCGTCGGCGCCATCCCCAAGCTGATGATCGCCGAGGCCGGCAATTTCCCCGAACTGGCGCGCTTCTATTACGAGACGGTCATCGCCCGCGCCTTCCGCGTGCTCGCCGCGGTGCTGGAGCGCGGCATCGCGCGCGGCGAGTTCCGCGCCGTGGACGTCGGGCACACCGTGCGCCTCGTCATCGCGCCGGTGCTGATGGTGGCGCTCTGGCGCTCCTCCTTCGAGGCGGTGGAAGGCACGCCGCTCGACGTGGAGGGGCTGGTGCGCACCCACCTCGACCATCTGCGGCGCGCGCTGGCGCCGGACGGAGGCGGCGCATGAGCTGGTTCACCGACACGCTGGCCGCGCTGGCCGTGACGCTGGGCCTTGGCGCCGCGCCGTCCGCGCCCCTGGTGCAGGGGTACGTTGAGGGGGAATACCTGCGCATTGCGCCCCCCGTCGCCGGAACCTTGCAGGAGCTGGCCGTGGCGCGCGGCCAGACGGTGACGCGGGGCGAGCCGCTGTTCACCATGGACCTCGCCGGCGCCAGGGCGGAGCGGGCGCGGCTGGCGGCGGCGTTGGCGCAGGCGCGGGCCCAGCTTGCCGACCTCACCAAGGGCCGGCGGCCGGAGGAGCTGGCCGTGGTCGCCGCGCAGCAGGCGCAGGCCGAGGCGGCGCTGGCCTATTCGCACGCCGAGTTGAAGCGGCAGGAAGCGCTGGTGGCGCGCC
>DASWVP010000633.1:0-18562 GCA_036401175.1 Azospirillum sp.
CTGGAGGACGGCCGCTGGCATGCCGAGGCGGAGGCGGCGCGCAAGGCGCTGCTCGACCAGCCGATGAGCGACCTCGCCGGGCCGTGGCTGGCCGCCCTGCACGCCCGCGCCCGCAAGGCCGGCAAGGGTTTGGACACGCACGGCGAGGCCGGGCGGGAGCGGCTGCGCCGCCGCCTGCGCCGCCTGCGCTACGCCGCCGAGTTTTTCCGCGGCCTCTACCCGCCCGCCGTGGTGCGGCCCTATGTCGCGGCGCTGGAAGCCCTGCTGGACGCGCTGGACGCCTCCCACGATTCCAGCGTGGCCGCCGCCCGGCTGGCCGGGCTGGACACCGCTGGCACCCGCGCCGCCGCCAAGTGGCTGGACAAGCGGGCGGACCGCCGGTGCAAGGCGCTGCCGGACCTGTGGGCGGCCTTCAAGGCGACCCCGCCGTTCTGGGAATGCCGATAAGGCGTGCTCAACGTCTCGGTTCCGGGGACTCAATGCGGGTCGTAGCCGCGCGCCTCCAGCGCGTCGGCCAGATCGTCGGCCATGCGCAGCGTCTTGACCATGAGCGGCACCAGCAGCGCCACGGCGCTGCGCTCCACCCCGCGGGCGCGCTGCGCCATGCGGATCTCCTGCGCCTGGGCCAGCAGCACCGGCACCAGCCGGATGGTCAGCGCCAGCATCAGGCTGACCTTGCCGGCGTTGACGCCCAGCGGGCGCAGCAGCGCCAGCGCCCGCTCCAGCGTCTCCACCATGTCCGAGACGCGCGTGGTCAGCGTCACCAGCGTGGCGAGCAGCACCAGCACCAGGAAGCGCCCGACCGTCACCAGCCCCGCCGCAACGCCGTCGAACGCCGCCTGCACGGCGAAGAACACCAGCGCGATGACCAGCAGCGGCCGCACCTGTTCGGCCACCGCCCGCAGCGGCAGCCGGGCCAGCGCGAACAGCAGCGCCGATATCGCCAACGCGCCGCCCAGCAGCCACGGGCTGTTCGACAGCAGGACCACCGCCGCCGCGCCGAACAGCACCAGCAGCTTGGCGCCGGCCGGCAGGGCGTGGACGCGCGAGTCGCGGTGGACGTAGAGGCCGAGCATCAGCTCATCCGCCGCACGTAGGCGTCGATGGCGATGGCCGGCGGACCGTCGGCCAGCACCCTGCCCTCGTCCAGCACCACCACCCGCTCGAAATCGGCGAGCAGGTCGAGGTCGTGCGTCACCACGATGGCGGTCTGCGGCAGGTCGCGGATCGCCGCGGCGATGCGCCGGCGGTTGCGCAGGTCGAGCAGCGTCGTCGGTTCGTCGAAGACGATGGTGGCCGGCTCCATCGCCAGCACCCCGGCGATGGCGAGGAGCTGCTTCTCGCCTCCGCTGAGGACGTGCGCGGACTGCCGGCGCAGCGCGGTCAGGCCGAAACGGCCCAGCGCCGCGTCGACCCGGCGGGCGATCTCCGCCCTGTCCAGGCGCAGGTTCTTCAGGCCGAAGGCGAGGTCCTCCTCGACGGTCGGATAGACGATCTGCACGTCGGGGTCCTGGAAGACGAATCCGACGCGGCGGCGCACCGCTTTGGCGTCGCGGCGGGTGTCGATGCCGTCCACCAGCACCGTCCCCCGGCTGGGCAGCAGCAGGCCGTTCAGCAGGCGCGCGAAGGTGCTCTTGCCCGAGCCGTTGGCGCCGACCACGCCGATGCGCCGCTCGCCAAGCGTCAGCGTCACGTCGCTCAGCACCGGCCGCTCGTCGAAGCTGTGGCTGATCCCGCGCAGTTCGATCATCTCCGGTCCCCAGGGCCGACACGGCCGCGCAGGCGTTTACCACCGCACGGCGGTCGCGGTCGAGGGGATCTGGGGAATCGCGGCGGCCTCACGCCGCGCGGCGTTCCCAATTGGCCACGGGGTGCACGGCCAGCGCCGAATTGCCGTACCGGCGGTCGCCGGTCACCTCGCGGCCGACCCAGTCGGGCAGCGGAACGTTCTGCTCGGGGCAATCCAGTTCGATTTCGGCGATGATCAGGCCGCTGTTGGCGCCGTCGAACACGTCGATCACCCAGCCATTCCCGGCGTGTTCGACCTGATAGCGCGTCTTAACGATGAGCGTGGACCGGCAGCGCGAACTCAGCACGTCGGCGGCGAGGTCGTGGGGAATCTCCCACTCCCGCTCGCTGCGCACACAGCCGGTGCGCTTGCCCTTCATGGTGAGATAGCCCTTGGCCCCGGCGAGCCGGACGCGGACGGTGCGACCCGCCGCGCTCGGCAGGTAGCCCTGCACGATGCGCTGGCCTTCCCGGCAAAGCTCCTGGACGTCGCGGCTGACCAGAAAGCGCCGCTCGATCTCCAACGGCATGGCGGATCCCTCCACGCTGCGCTGGCCGAGGTTATAGCCAATTCCGCAGCGGGGTGCCACCGCGCCGTTCGCATTCCGCGACAAAGCCGGGGCGGCCAGCCATGCGTGTTTCGCATTTGCAACAACTTATCCACGAACCCACGAGACGGCCGGCCGCCGCGCCTCAGACCCGGATGTCCACCTGGAAGAGTTCCAGGTCGAGGTCGGCCCACCACGTGCGGCGCCAGTGCCGCAGCTTGCCGATCGCCTTGAACGCCACCCTGTCCCGCTGCCGCCTGCGCCGAACCATCACCGCATCCCCCTCTTCGCCCGCTGCGATGTCCGGTCGTATCGCCAGGAATTCATGACAGTTTCCATCATGCCCGCGACCGCGCCGCAGGTTTCATGGAAGCGACACGCGCCACGATCGAAACTGTAACGATGCCGGGGGCATACAGGTCACGCCGGCCACCCGGCCGGAAACCGGGACAACCGCAACGGACCAGAGCCCCCCAATGTCGACCACCCTGTCGATCAAGCTCGTCGTGCACGACGACCGGCACGCCGGCGGCCTCTTTCTCGACGGCTTCGCCGGACCCGGCCATGTGGTGACCGAACTGCGCGGCCTGGAGGAAGGCGCGTGCGCCTCGATCCTGCTGGAACGGTTCGCGGCGCGGTGCCTGCGCGCCGGGCGCGGCTTCCGGCCGGCCGATCCGCTGGTCGACACCTGCCCGTCCGGCACCGACATCGTCGAGGTGCACCTGGACCCCAGCCTGCCGAGCACGCCGTTCGTGCGGCTGTTCGAGGTGGACGGGCTGGGCCGCCGCTGGCGCCGCCACCGCGGCACCCTGGGCGGCGTCGCCGGACTGCTGGAAAGCGTCGGCTCGGCGTAGCGCGGATCAGGCTTCCGCGTCGGCCGCCACCGGCGGCACGCCGAGCACGCGGGACAGCGCGGCGGCCATCTCCTGCGGGCTGACCGGCTTGCGCAGTAGCGGCACCTCGGCCCAGCGCCCGCTGGGCAGGCCGAGGTCGCCGAAACCGGTGCAGAACACGAACGGCACGTTGCGCGCCGCCAGCGCCTCGGCCACCGGGAACACCACCTGCCCGTGCAGGTCGACGTCCAGGCAGGCGCCGTCGATCACCTGCTCGCGGATCATCCGCAGCGCGCCGTCCACCGTCGCCGCCGGCCCCACCACCGTGCAGCCGGCGCGCGTCAGCGCCTCGACCAGCGCCATGGCGACGACGGCGTTGTCCTCCACCACCAGCACGCGCCGCCCGTCCAGCCGATGGCCGCCATCGTGCCCGGCGGCTGGCGCCACCGCGCGTTCGGCGACGGGCTGCGTCTCCTTGAAGTGATCGGGCGGCAGCGTGATGGCGACGCGCAGCCCGGCGGCGCGCCATTCGAAGGTCGCGCGGCCGCGCAACTGCGTCTCCACATTGCCGCGGACGAGGCGCGAGCCGAAGCCGCGCCGGGTCGGCGGCGCCACCGGCGGGCCGCCCGTTTCCTCCCACTCCAGCGTCAGGCCGCCGTCCGCCGCGATCGACCAGAACACGCCGACGCGGCCGTCCGGAACCGAAAGGGCGCCGTGCTTGGCGGCGTTGGTCGCCAGTTCGTGCAGCACCATGCCGATCGCCTGCGCGGCGGCGGCCGACAGCACCAGCGCCGGCCCGCCCGTGCGCACGCGCCCGGCCGAACGGTAGGCAGCCAGTTCCTCGTCGGCCAGCGTGGCGAAATCCGCCCCCTCCCAGCGGCTGCGGGCCAGCAGCGTGTGGGTGCGTGCCAGCGCGCTGATGCGCCCGTCGATGGCGTCCAGGAAGGTTTCCTTGGTGTCGGCGTCGGTCAGGCGGATCACCGCCTGCACCACCGCCAGCGCGTTCTTGGCCCGGTGGTCCACCTCGCGGACCAGAAGTTCCTGCGCCTCGTCGGCGCGGCGGCGTTCCGTCACGTCGACCAGCAGCAGGAACACGCCAGACGGCCGCGTCTCGCCGGGCCGGCGCTGGGGAATGGCGTCGACCACCAGCCAGTGCCGCTCGTCGCGCGCGGCGTTGCGGCAGCCCATCATCACGCCCTTGACCACCTCGCCCGTGCCCAGCGCCGTCATGGCCGGGTGCCGCGCGACGGGCAGCGGCTGGCCGGCGGCGTCGACGAAGCCCCATTGCGGGTCGTCGAGCAGGCGCCCGGCAAGGCGGTCGGCCGGCACCCCGAAGATCTCCCCCGCGGCGGCGTTGGCCGCCTGCACGGTGCCCTCGGCATCCAGCAGGATCACGCTCTGGGTCAGCGTCTCGAACAGGCTGCGGAAGCGCGTCTCGCTTTGCCGCAGGGCCGCTTCCGCCCGCTCGACCGCGGCGAGGTGCTCCTCCTTCACGGTCAGCGTCGTCTCGGCGCGCTTGCGGCGGCCGATCTCGGCCGAAAGGCGCCGCTCGCGCCGCAACGCCATCCACGCCAACGTGCTCAGCACCGTCGTCGTCCCGGCGGCCAGCAGCAGGACGACGGCGCTTTGCCACCACCAGCCGGCCAGCACGGCGTCGCGGTCCAGGCCCAGCGCGATGTAGGCCGGGTATGTCCCCAGTCTGGCGACGCCGTAGATCTGGTCGCGCCCGTCGACATGCGAACGCTGCTGGTAGGTGCCGACGTCCCGCGTGCGGATGACGGAGAAGAACGGCGATTCCCCGGGGACGGGCGGCGGCAGTTCCGTCAGGCCGGGATAGCGGACCAGCATCTCGCCGTCGGCACGGATGATGCCGATGCTGTGCGACCCGTCCGGGACGACGTCGCGCCAGAACCCCTCGAAATAGGCCAGGCTGATGGTTACCAGGACGACGCCGTCGAAGGTGCCCGCCGGACTGGTCCGGCGGCGGCTGATGTTGAAGTTCAGGTTGCCCTTCAACCGCCCCTGGATCATCCGGCCGAGGTGCGTGACGTCCTGCCGCCTGAGGACCTGGAAATATTCCCGTTCGGTGACGACCGACGGCGGCATGGGGAAAAAGTCGGCGCTGTTGACCGTCTGGCCGTCCGGCCGGACCAGCCAGAGCCCGTCGATGTGCGGCGACTGGACGGCGATGCCCTTGAGCAGCCGGTGCACATCGTCCGACGCCGCGATGGCGCCCCAGTCCATCCCGGCGATGCGCGCGTCGATCCACGCGATCGCCGTTTCCTGCGTTTCCAGCACGCGCAGCGCGTGCTCGCGCAGGACCGACGCGGAGTGCCGCGCGTCGGCGTGCGCCTGGTTCATGGTGGCCTCGTAGGTCCACCAGACGATGGCCCCGGCCACCACGGCGGGCAGGATGAGCGATACGCAGAGCAGGGCGAACAACGGACGCATAGCCTGCACTATAGGCAGTCGCGACGGTTTCGCGTCGAATATTTTTAGGTCCTTGGCTTTCGGCATAGGCACCGGCCGACGCCGGCAGCGTCACCCCCGCAGGTCTTCGGCCAGCGCGATGGCCGCCTCGGGGCCGAAGACGATCTCGATGAGGCGCAGCTCGTCCATGATGTCGGCCATGGTGACGCCGCCGCGCGCCGAGGCGCTGCGCAGCTTGCCCAGCAGCAGGTTGCGGTAGGCGGCCACCTCGCGGCCCAGCGCCGCCTCGACGTTGCGGCCCAGGCCCAGGCGGGCGCCTGCCATGCCGATCTTGCGGGTGCAGCGGGCGACGTTCTCGGCCGCCGCCACCTCGTCGTCGCTGACATCGTGGCGCCCGGCGATGTCGGCCATGGTCTGGCGCATCTCGCCGCCCAGGCTGGCCTCCAGCGTGTCCATGATGGTCTGCGACGCCCTGGCCTTGGTTGCGGCCAGGTGGCGGGTGTCGACGCGCGCGGCCGACGGCGCGTTCTCCAGCGACTCGATCAGCGCGACGAGGCGCAACGTGGCGTCGGCGGCGGCGGTCACCGACCGGCCGCCCAGGTCGCTGACACCGTCGTTCATCGCGTCGATCTCGTGCAGGCATTCCCGCGCGGCGTCGGCCAGCACGCGGTCGCGCTGCTCGATCGGGATGCCGAAATCGTTCTCCAGCAGCAGGCCGAAGATCTGCGTCGGCTCGACCGAGCGGCGCATCAGCATGGTGTAGCAGCAGCGGAACAGCGTGTCCGACGCCTGCCGCGCCGTCGCCAGCAGCGACAGCGCCGCCGCCGCCTCGTCGTCGCGCAGGCGCCCCATGGGGCGGGGCGGAAGCTGATCGAGGAAATGCGTGATCTCGGGCGCCTGCTCCAGCATCTGGGCGATGCCCTCCAGGCGCGGGCGGAACTCCTCGTTCCAGGCCGGCACCGCCTCGGCACCGGCACCGTGCCGCAGGAAGGCGCGCAGCGCCGCCGCCCCGGCCGGCCACAGCGCGTCGCCGATGTCCAGCACGGTGGCGCGGTCGTCCATCGTCCGGTCGGCCGCCAGCGCGTCGAGCTGTTCCTTCAGCGGCTGCGGCACGGCGCGCAGCACGATCGCGTGCACCACCGACAGCAGCGGGCGCGGCACCACCCAGGGCGAGACCCCGGCGGCCCCCGGATCGACCAGCAGGTCCTCCAGCGGCAGGGTCAGCACCCGCGGCACGGTCAGCGGGCGCGCCGGCCGCACCATCGCCAGACGCCCGCGCACCCGCTCCACGATGTCCTCGACCACGCGGCGGGCCGGCAGCCGGTCGATGAAGCGCATGACCCGCACGAGCTGCCGGTCCGACGCGTGGCGGAGCGAGCGCTCGACCTCCAGGCGTATGCCCTGTTCGTGCGTCATGCCGCGGCCGCCCTCAGCATCTCGTTGCGCGCGGTGCGGTCCAGCAGATGGGCGCCGCTGCGCCAGTCGACGTTGGCGCGCACCCAGCGGCGCTGGCTCCACGGCGTGTCCGCCGCGACGTCGGCGCCGACCCACTCCGACACTTCCTTGGGCATGACCGGAACCATGCGCTGCATCTCCACCACGGCGGCGCGCTGGGCGTCGCGGCTGGACGCGGTGGCGCCGTCCCACAGGGCGCAGATCGTCTGCCAGCCGTCCAGCAGCCAGTCCGGCCGCCCGAACATCTCCAGAAGGCGCGTCTGGTTGCCGGACCAGCCCCCCAGCAGCCTCACCAGATCGCGCAGTTCCGCATAGCAGGTCTCCAGCATGCGACCGCCGAGGTCGAGCGTCAGCCGCGCGCAATCGGCGATGAACAGCGCCGATTGCGCCGCGTCGGTGACGTCGCCGCCGGCAAAGCCGCACAGCGTCGACTCCAGCCGCTGAACGGAGGCGAAGGTGAGCTGCTGGCGGCTTTCATAGTCGCGCGTCGGGAAACCGATGGGGGCGACGATCCCGCTGAGGTCCTCGATCCAGGCGAAGATGGTCTCCGCCTTCACGCCCAGGGTCGGCTCCAGCCGCTCGATGAAGCCGCGGGTCTTGGCGCGCACGTCGCGGTCGGTGGGGTTGAAGGTGCGCCAGTCGATGTTCCGCAGGCCGGCCTGCCGCAGCAACTGGACGGTCAGCAGGAAGTTGGCGATCAGCCGGTCGTCGCCCTCGCGCTGGGTCACGGCCTGCGCCGCACGGGCGGCCGAGCGCCCCGCCGCACCGCTGAGCGCCACGGTGCGGGCCGCCGCGCGGATGCTGCTGGGCGTCGGCATGGGCGCGCGGACGACCTCCTCGTACAGCAGGCGGTCGTGCACGGTGATCTTGGTCAGGCCCAGCAGCCCGTCCCAGCCCATGACGTAATAGCCCGGCCCGCCCGACGGGTTGGCGATGACGAATTCCAGCTTGCCGCGATGGTTCGGGCGGACGCGCGCCGCCATCAGCAGCGGCGTGGTGAAGGGCACCGCCACGCCGCGCTCCAGGAAGGTCGCGGGCCGGTAATCTTCGAGAAACGTACCACCAGACATCGCCCTGCCCCCGCCGCGCCCCGATGCGAGCACGGCACCGGAGCCATCCCATTGACTATCACGTTCGTCCAAGTGGTCAATGCGGCATCGGTAGGACAGCCCACGCAAATTGTCGCGAAATGTTGCAGCCCGTGACCATCCGCGACACCCCGGCCGGGCCGGCAACCGGGCGGCAGCCTTGTTCATGCCATTTTCGCGACTGGGCAATGCGTGCATTTGAAACCGATTGCAACATTCGGCCGGCCACTGTCATGGTTTGCCGGGGTGCACGAAGGGGAGGCGAGCTTTGGCCAAGGTCCGTTTCGGCGTGGCGAACCGGCTGACGTCCGGGCTGGTCGGGCTGACCATGCTGACCGTGCTCGCCGCCGCGGTGGCGCTGTACGGCACGGCGCAGTTCCGCGAGGGCTTCGACCAGATCGCGCTGACCCGCTTCAGCCAGCTCATCGGCGTGGCGAAGCTGGCGCAGCAGAGCCAGATCATCGCCGCGACCGCGCCGCGCATCGTCGCCTCCACCGACCGCTTCGAGCTTGACCGGCAGGTGCAGCACGCGCGCGACCTCTTCGTCCTGCTCGACGCCGCCTTCGAGGAGGTCAAGCGCACCACCGACGACCGCGCGACCCTGGACGCGCTGTCCCGCTTCCGCCCGCAGATGGAGGAGAACCTCAAGCGCCTCGCCGACCTCGTGGCCGAACGGCTGGAGGCGGAGCGGCGCCTGCTGGCCGACATCAACGACCTCGACCGGCTGGCGCGCGACGCCCGGCGCGCGCAGGACCGCACGGCCGAGGTGCTGACCGCCCGCGTCCAGTTCCTGGTCGGCCAGACCGACGACGGCACGCTCGACCAGCTCGTCAACGCCATCGACAGCCTGCGCCTCGCCACCAACGACGTGAGCGAGGCGGTGGACACCATGCTGCGGGTGACCGCCGTCACCACCCCCGCCCCGCTCGGCCGCATGGAGAGCGAGGCCCGCGCGCTGCTGCAGCGCGCACGGTCCTCGGCGCTGGAACTGGCGCCGGCGCTGGCGGACAACCTGCTGGGCGTGATCGGCGGCGTGGCGACGCGGGCGGAGGGGGACGGCAGCGTCTTCGCCGGACGCCGCCGCCAGCTCGAACTGGGCAACCGCATGCTGGGGCTGCTGGCGCAGAACAATCTGGTGATCGGGCAGTTCGTCGCCACCGTGTCGCGCCAGTTCGGCGGGCTGCAGGGCGACATCGCGGCCGAGCGCAGTGATTTCAGCGACTTCATCGGCAAGGCGTTCAACGCGCTGCTGGCGATCATCGCGGTGGCGGTGCTGGCGGCGGTGCTGATCTTCCTGTACGTGCGCTCGCGCGTCGTCCGCCGGTTGTCCGAGCTGCAGCAGTGCATGACCGCCAACGCCGAGGGCCACGCCGTGCCGGTGCCGGTGCGCGGCGGCGACGAGATCGCCGACATGGGCCGCGCCTTCCAGTACTTCGTCGACGAGGTGGCGCTGCGCGAGGCCGAATTGGCCCGCAAGTCGGCCCAGCTCGAAGCGGCGATGATGGCGATGCCGAACGCCATCATCATGACCGACCGCGACGCCGCCGTCGTCCTCTACAACCAGCGCTACCGCGAGGTCTGGCGCAACACGCCCGACGGCGAACTGGCCGGGCGCCCCTTCCGCGAGCTGCTGGAGAGCGGGGTGCGGGCCGGCAACTTCGGCGACGCCGACGACACCGGCGCGGTCGACGCCGTGCTCGCCGCCATGCGCGACGGCGCGGCGATGCACCACGAACAGCCGCTGCCCGACGGCCGCACGGTGCTGGTGCAGGGCAACGCGGAGCGCGACGGCGGCTACGTCTTCACCTACACCGACATCACCGGGCAGAAGCGCACCCAGGCCGCCCTGCATGAGGCCAAGGAGGAGGCGGAGCGGGCGCTGGACCGCCTCGCCGTGGCGCACGCCGAACTCAACCGGGCCAACGCCTCGATCAACGAGGGCATCCGCTACGCCCGGCGCATCCAGCTGGCGCTGCTGCCCGGACGCAACGCGCACGGCGGCCTGCTGGAAGACATCGCCGTCGTCTGGCAGCCGCTCGACACGGTGGGCGGCGACTATTACTGGATCGGCGAGATCGACGGGCGCTGCATCGTCGCCGTCATGGACTGCACCGGGCACGGCGTGCCGGGCGCCTTCATGACCGCGATCGTCGCCTCGGCGCTCACCCGCATCCTCCAGGATCACGGGCACGAGGACCCGGCGCGCATCCTGGCGCTGATGAACGCCCTGGTGCGCAAGGCGCTGCGCCAGGACGCCGGGGGCGACGACCGCGCCTCCAACGACGGCCTGGACGCCGCCGTGTGCGTGATCGACCCGGCGGCGCGCCGGCTGTCCTTCGCCGGTGCCAACCTGCCGCTGCTGTACCATGACGGCGACGAGCTGCACGTGCTCAAGGGCAACCGGCACAGCCTGGGATACCGCGATTCGCGCCCCGACTTCGCCTTCCAGCGCCACGAGCTGCCGTTGCGGCCGGGCATGCGCTTCTATCTGTTCACCGACGGCGTCGTCGACCAGATCGGCGGCCCGTCGCGCCGGCTGTTCGGCCGGCGGCGCCTGCAGGACGCCCTGCGCGGCGGCGCCGGACTGCCCATGGACCGGCAACTCGACCGGCTGCTCGGCACCCTGGCCGCCTACCGCGACGGCGAGAGCCTGCGCGACGACCTGACCTTCGTCGGCTTCGTGCCGCGCGTCCCCGCGATGGCCGAGGACGACCGCCCGCTGGAGGCCGAAGCGGCGGAATGAAAACCCAACGCCGTCACGCGCCTCACCGCATCGGCGGGGCCCACAGCAGGCCGCCGTCGCGCCACAGGGCGTTGGTGGCGCGGGGCAGCTTGAGGCGCGAGCCCTCGCCCAGGTTGCGGTCGAATATCTCGCCGTAATTGCCGACCGCCTTGACCACGCGGTAGGCCCAGGCGTCGTCGAGCCCCAGAGTCTTGCCGAAACCGGGTTCGCCGCCGAGGAAGCGCCGCACCTCCGGCGAGCCCTCCTTGCGCAGCCGGTCGGCGTTGGCCATGGTGATGCCCATCTCCTCCGCCTCCAGCGTGGCGTAGATCACCCAGCGCACGGCGCTGGCCCACGCCTCGTCGCCGGCGCGCACCACGGCGGTCAGCGGCTCCTTGCTGATCAGTTCGGGAAGCAGGGCGAACTCCGTCGGGTCCGACGCCAGCGACAGCATGACCGAGGCGAGGATCGTGTAGTCCGTGCTGGCCGCCTCGCACCGCCGCTCGGCCAGCGCGCTGAACGCGGCCTCGATGGTCGAGAACTCCATGATCTTGAGGCCGAGCCCCTTGGCCCTGTCATAGGCCCTGAGGTTGTCGAGTGAGGTCGAATCGCTCTCCACGCACACCGAGGCGCCCTTGAGATCGGGGATGTGGCGGTACTTCGCCTTGCGGCTCACCAGGAACGCCTGGCCGTCGAACAGGTAGGGCGCGGTGAACGACAGATCCATGCCGGTGGCGCGCGACAGCGTCCAGGTGGTCGCCTCGACCAGCACGTCGATGTCGGGGGAACGGATGGCGTCGAAGCGGTTGTTGGTGCCGACCAGTATGAACTCCGCCCCGTCGGTGCCGCCGGTGACGGCGGTCGCGATGGCACGGCAGAAATCCGGGTAGAAGCCGACGAACCGCCCCTCGATGTCGCGCGCCGTCAGCGATTCCCCCAGCGGCGTGACGCCGCAGCGCAACGTGCCGCGCTCGCGGATCTCATCAAGCCTGGACGCCTGCGCCGGACCGAATACACTCGCGCCCATGAACAAACCGAATAGCACCAGCGAAATTTTCCGCCGCATCACCGCACTCCCCATCCAAGCCGGGCCGACGGGCGGCGAACGCCCCACTCCGGCCGCCGCGGGGATGATAGCGCATCGCCCTGGGCGACGGCAGACTTGCATATCCGCGCATGCACTTGTACGAATACCCCTATTCGTGCACGAGTGGTCCTACCGCCACGGAGACGATTGAAGTATGTCCACTCCTGTAATCGTCGTGGTTGAGGATGAGGCTTCGCTGCGCCGCGACATGGTGGATTACCTGCGCGGCTGCGGGTTCGACGCGGTCGGCGCGAAGAACGGGCGCGAGTTGGACGACCACCTCGCCACCCGGCCGGTCGCCGTCGCCATCCTGGACGTCAACCTGCCGGGCGAGGACGGCTTCAAGATCGCGTCGCGCCTGCGCGACGGGCGCGGCACCGGCGTCATCATGGTGACGGCGCGCGGCTCGACCGTGGACCGCGTGGTCGGGCTGGAGATCGGCGCCGACGCCTACCTCGTCAAACCGGTGGAGATGCGCGAGTTGGAGGCGCAGGTCAAATCGCTGCTGCGCCGGCTGGACGGCGCCCCCGTGGCGCGCCCGTCCGCCAGCGCCCCGGCCGCAGAGGCCGGCGGCGGCGACGAGGAGCCGCGCTGGCTGCTCGACACCACCGACTGGTCGATCACCAGCCCGTCCGGCGTGCGCGTCGCGCTGACCAGCACGGAGATGAAGCTGATCACGCTGCTGGCCGGACAGGCGCGCCAGCCCGCGTCGCGCGACCAGATTTCGCTGGCCATCTACAACCGGCGCTGGAACCCCGAGGACCGCTCGATCGACACCGTCGTCGGCCGCCTGCGCCACAAGATGGAAGGCACGGCCGGCGAAAGCCCGCCCCTCAAGTCGGTGCACGGCGTCGGCTACGTCTTCTCGGCCCCGGTGCGGATGGTGTGACGGGTGGCTGCCGTTGGGTTTTCGCTGACGCTCGACCCAACCTACGGGAACGGTCCATGTAGGTTGGGTTAAGCCGCAGGCGCAAACCCAACATCCTCACGCCGCCGGCGCCACGCGCGGGAAGGTGATGGTGAACAGCGCCCCCCGGCCCGGCGCGTCGCCCACCGTGATGGCGCCCTTCAGCGGCCCGACCACGATGTTGTGCACCACGTGCAGGCCCAGGCCGCTGCCGCCCTGGCCGCGCCGCGTGGTGAAGAAGGGGTCGAAGACCTTCGGCATGACCTCCGCCGGGATGCCCTTGCCGTCGTCGGCGTAGGTGAGCAGCACGGTGTCGGGGTCGGGCTGCGCCACGGCGATGGTGATGTGCCCCCCGCGCCCCGGATCGAAGGCGTGCTGGAGCGAGTTCATCACGAGGTTGGTGAGGATCTGCGACAGTGCCCCCGGATAGCCGTCCACCGTCAGGCCGGCCGGGCAGTCCACCGACACCGTGTGGCCGCCCTGGCGCAGCTTGGGCTGCAGGCTGACCAGCGTCTCCTGGATGTAGGCGTCCAGCGCGAAGGCGCGCCGTTCGGCGCTGGCGCGGTCGACCGCCACCTGCTTGAAGCTGTTGATGAGCTGCGCCGCCCGTTCGCAGTTGGCGAGGATCAGCGCCGTCGTGTCGACCGCGGTGGCGAGGTAGCGGTTGAAGTCGTTGCGGCCCAGCCCGCCCTGCTCGGTCAGCGCCTTCAGCGTGCCCGTCGCGTCGGCGAGGTGGGAGGCGCAGGACACGGCGATGCCGACGGGCGTGTTGATCTCGTGCGCCACGCCGGCGACCAGCGCGCCCAGCGAGGCCAGCTTTTCCGATTGCACCAGGACCTCCTGCGCCTCCTGCAGGCGGGCGAGCGCGGTTTCCGCCTCCTGGCGGCGGCGTTCCAGCTCCTGGTTCACGGTGGCGAGCTGGGCTTGCAGGCGGTCGCTGAAACGCACCAGCCGGCGCTGCTCGCGGTAGCTGCGGGTGAAGGCGTCCAGAAGATCGTTGAAGCCGGCGCTGCACTCCGGCGCCGCCCCGGCCAGACGCTCGCCCAGTTCGCGCGCCCGCTCGATGGCCTTCTCTTCGGCGTCGAACAGGTTGAAGCTCATGCCCGGCCGTCCGCGCCGCCTTCCACCAGATTAAAGGTGACGCTTTCCAGATCCTCGGAAAAATCCTCGCCGAACTCGCGCATGGCGTCGTCGCCGGGCTCGAAGCGCCAGTTGACGGTGATCGCCCGCCCGTCGCGCGCCGCCGCCTCCAGCATCTGGAAGATGTTCATCAGCGCCTTAGCGCTGGAGCTGTTGAAGTACACCAGTTCGATGTCGAAGCGGACGGCGTCCCCCGGCTCGGCGAGGAAGCCGCGCAGCGCGGCGAACACCGGGCCGAAGAAGGTCGCCACGTCGTCGGGGTAGGATTCGCCCCCCAGGCGTAACAGGCCCCCGTCAAAATCGAAGTCGATGGCCGGCGTGCGTCCGGTCGGCGCGATGGTCAAGCGTTCCATGTCGATCTCAGATCCGGACTTTCAGGCAGAAAAAGGTCTTTTCGTCGTCCATCGCGTGGAAATCGTACTCCATCGGCGCGCTGGCGCGCCGGGCGATCTCGATCAGGCCGATGGTGGCGCCGCGGCTGCCCTCGTCCGGGGCTTCGCGAAGCTGCTCCCGGTAATAGGTCTTGATGGCGTCCTTGTCCAACCCCTGCAGAAAGTCCAGCCGCTCACGCAGGCGCGGCACGTCCTGGTTGCGCACGGTGTTGCCGCAGACGATGAAGAACGTCTTGTCCTCCATGCCGATGGTGACCATGCCGGCGCTGAGTTCGATGTTCTTGCCGTCGTTGCCGACGATCTTTTCGGCCGAATAGCGGATGATGTTCTGCATCTGCTCGACGAATACCGAGAAGACGCGGCGCACCGTCGGCCCGTCGGCGTCCTCCAGCGCCATCTTCTCCCGCAGGGCTTCGCCCAGGGAATAGAGGATGCCTTCGGACAGGTATCCGCTGAAGGAAAAGATGATTCCCTTGGAGTCGAGTTCGCGTTTGAACGCTGCGTACTGCTGCCCGAGCATGGACGGTCTTCCGTTGCCTCGCGCGCCCAATATCCCATCATCGCCGGACAAGGGCCACTGTGAACTTTCGGCTGCCGAAGGCGCCGTTCCGGCGATCACCGGCCGCCCCTTCCCTTCCCCTCCGCGACGCACGGCAGCACGACCCGGAAGGTCGAGCCGGCGCCGACCGCGCTGTCCACGGCGATGGCGCCGCCGTGCAGATGGACGATCTGCTGCACGGTGTGCAGGCCGATGCCGGTGCCCGGCACGCCGGCCGCGCCGGCGCCGCGGAAGAAGCGTTCGAACAGGCGCGGGATCTCGCTATCCGGGATGCCGCAGCCGCGATCCGCCACCTCGACCACCGCCATGGAGCCGTCACGCCCGCCGCGCACCGCGACGTACGGCGTGTCGTTGGCGGAATACTTGACCGCGTTGCCGATCAGGTTGGTGAAGACCAGCCCCAGCAGGTGCGCGTCAGCGGCGACGCCGGGCGGCAGCCCGTCCAGGTCGACCTCGAAGCGGTGGCCAGGATAGGCGATGCGGAAACTCTCCAGCGTCGTGTGCAGCAGGGCGGTCAGATCGACGTCGCGCCGCTCCAGATCGAGCATTCCCGACTGCAACCGCTCGTCCGTCAGATAGGCGTCGATCAAGCAGGTCAGCCGCTGCACGCTGCCGCGCACCACGGCAAGCCGGTCGAGCATCTCCGGGTCGACCCGCTCGGCCCGCAGGGCCATGAGCTGGGCGGCGCTGTCGATGACGGCCAGTGGCGTGCGGAATTCGTGGCTGACCATGCCGAGGAACTGGTTCTGGTTGTGCTTGGCCTCCAGCTCGCGCTCCAGCGCCGTCTCGACGCGGCGCTTGGCGGCGATCAGCGCCTGCTGGCTGGCCTCCAGCGCCGCCGTGCGCTCGGCCACGCGCCTTTCCAGCGACTGGCTGAAGGCCAGCATGTCCTCGTACAGACAGACATTGTCGAAGCCGATGGCGACGCGGCTGCAGAACACGTCCAGCAGGCGATGCTCGTCCTCGGTATAGATCTCCGGCCGTTCCAGGACGAACACCGTGGTGCCGTGCTCCAGCGTGCGGAAGGCGAGCACGCAGCGGTGCGCGGTGAAGCTGCTGCGCTGCGTCTCGAACGCCTCCATCACCGCGGCGTGGATGTCGACCGGCAGCCCCTCCGCCCCGGCGACGCCGGCCAGATGGGCGAAGCGGCCGGTACCGGCGATGATCCAGAGCTGGCGCGGCAGGTCGGCGCGGTCGCTGTCGCGGCAGGCCAGAACCGAGCCATGGGCGTTGTCGATGACCCTGGGCAGCTGGTCGACCAGCCCGTCCACCAGCGCCCGCATGGAGCGCATCTGCAACAGCGGCGATGTCGCGTTCAGGATGCGCTCCAGCCCCTGGCGGTTGCGCTCGATGGCGACGATGTCGCGCCACGCCCGCAGCGCGCTGACCAGGGCGGTGAACAGCTTCTGCGCCGTCAGCTCGTTCTTGCTCTTGTAATCGTTGATGTCGTAGGCGACGACCACGTCGCGCTCCGGCGCCTGCCCCGGCTGGCCGGTGCGCAGGATGATGCGCATGCGCCCGTTGCCCAGCTCCTCGCGGATGTGGCGGACGAGGCGAAGGCCGGCGTCGTCGGTTTCCATCACCACGTCGAGCAGGGCCACCGGTATGTCCGGCCGGCTGGCCAGGACGGCGCGCGCCTCCGAACCGGACAGCGCGCTCACCACCTCGAACGGCCGCCCCTCGAACTCGAAATCGCGCAGCAGCACGGTGGTCATGGTGTGGACCTGCGGGTCGTCGTCCACCACCAGCACCGGCCACGGCTCGGCGAAGACGGGCGCCGGAAGCTCGTCGTCGTCCTCGCGGAACAGAGGCTCGTCGACCGCCATGCTCATTCCCGCACCTTCATCCTGGATTTGCGGGGTGAAGGAAGCATCGCCGCCGGGTCATCGTCAAATCATGAATTGCGACAAGGCGCATCGGACGGCATCGGCACGGCCGTGCCGCACGGCTGGGGCGCCGCGCGGCGCGGCGGATTGTCACAAACGGTCGCAAATCGACGAAAGCCGTAGCAAATGCATGCCTTTGATGGATATCCGCTGGTCCGACCAGGGCCTACCTTGTCAGGGCGCATACTGGAATGTGCGGGTCGAGGAGGTGCAATGGGCGAACGCGAAGAAACGGACCGGGAGACGGTGGAGTCGCGGGTCGAACGCGTGCGGCGCCTGCTGCACAGCCTCGACCGCCGCACCGTCACGCGGCTGTTCGACGCCGTCGCCACCCGCCCGGATGCCGGCGGGGGCCGGCCGGCCCACGTCGGGGCGGCGTTGCTGGACGTGCTGAACGGGCGCCGCCGGGCGCACGCGCGCCGGCTCTGGACCACGTGGATCGAGCCGGTGATGCTGCGCGACGCGGTGACGCTGGCGCAGCCGCAGCCGGTGCCCGGCTGCGTCCATTTCGTCGACGCCGCCGGCTGGTGGGCGGCCCTGTCGCGCCGCATGGCGCCGCTGGTCACCGAGATCCAGGAAACCGCCACCGAGCGCGCGCAGCGCGTGCCGCTCGACCAGGTGCTGGCGTCGGCCGACGCGGCGCGCTGGACCCGGGAGTTGCGCCGCCACACGCTGGCCGAACTGGAGGCGCTGAGCGACAGCCCGCTGGCCCGCTGCGCCGTGCTGGCCGAGGTGAACGCGGAGCGCCAGCGGCTGGCGGCGGGCATCGACCTGCGCCTGCTCGGCGACGGCGACCTGATCGGCTTCAAGGCGATGCTGGAGAACGCGCCCCCGCCGCATCTGCGCGCCGCGGCGCGCTCGGCCTGAGCGCATGATCCCCACCCTCGACATCTTCGCCCTCGCCCTCATCATCCTCAGCGCCGCCGCGCTCGGCCTCATCATCGTGGTCGAGGCGTCGCGGATCAGCGTGCTGACCGGCCGCCAGTCGCTGCTGCGCAAGCGTCTGGCCGACCACCGAAAGGAGCTGTCCCTGCTGCGCGACCGGGTCGACGAGGTCGAGGAGGCGGTCCGCCGACGCCACGACCAGCGCTCCGAACTGGACGCGCAGCGCGCCCGCGTAGCCTCCCTCGCCGCCTCCATCCAGGCCGACAAGATCGAGATGGTGCACGACCTGGGCGGGCCGGAGCCGGGCCGCGTGCTGTTCCAGTGCGTGCTGCGCACCGCGCCCGACTTCGGCCGCGTCGAACAGCGGCACGTGATCTTCGCGCGCGACATCTGGCAGCGGAAGAACGTCGCGCACGTCTGGGCCGAATCGCCCGACGCCGCGCACGCCGCCCTGCAACGCGCCTTCCACCCGCGCTCGGGCGTCCTGCCGACGCGCATCGAACGGTTCACCGACGAGCGCGCTGAGCCGGCGGGGGCCGCATGACGATGCTCCTCCTCTACGCCAGCGTCCTCATGCTGGCGCTGGCCGTCTTCGCCAACCGGGCGGTCGCCCGCCGCCTCGCCGCCACGCGGCGCGGCATGGCCGCCGACGAGCAGGCGGTGCGGGACATCGACCGCGACCTGCTGGCCGCGCAACGCGCGCTGCACGACGCCGAGCGCCGGCTGGAGGAAGGCGACGCCCGCATCGAGCAGGGCCGCACGGCCCTGCAAGCGGCCGAACAGGACCTGGAGAAGGCCCGCCGCGCCCCCGTCGAACGGCATCACGTCTTCGACAGGCTGGA
>DASWVP010000634.1:0-6879 GCA_036401175.1 Azospirillum sp.
CGATGTCCACCCAGGCGAGCCGGGCGGTGCCGACGTGGCAAGGCCTCGTGCTCGGTCATCTGGAGCGGCACAAGCGCTATCCCCGCATCGCGCAGATGCGCCGGCAGGAGGGCGTGGCGCAGGTGCGTTTCGTCATCGACCGGCAGGGCCGGGTGCTGTCCGCCCGCCTGGAGACGGGGTCCGGCCACGCCCTCCTCGACGAGGAGACCGTGGCGCTGGTCGAGCGCGCCTCGCCGCTGCCGCCGCCACCGCCCGAGATGCCGCGGGAACGGATCGAACTGGTGGTGCCGGTGCAGTTCTTCGTGCGCTGAACCGAACCGGTGCCTACCGCCGGCCCAGCGTACCGCCGTCGCGGTGCACCTGCCGGCGGCAGTCGGCGAGCAGGTTGCCGATGGTGACGCGCTCGCGCTCGTCCATCGTCAACTGCCAGCGCGCCTTCACCGCCACCCAGTCGGCGGCGTAGCGGCAGAGCTGGTCGTCGTCGGGCGGCAGCCACTCCTCCGGCCCCTTGGCGCCCTTGGCGCGGTTGGCGGCGGCCGAGACGACGACCAGCGAGCGCGGGTCGCTGAGGTCGTTGGCAAAGGCGGCGCGGCGCGCCCGGTCCCAGGCGTGGCCGCCGCTGTTGTGCGCCTCCTCCAGCGGCACGCGGTGGTCGACGTCGAGGTCCTTGGGATCGCGGAACGATTCGCCCGTGTAGGGATCGCGCCAGCGGCCGCGGACCACCCGGCAGCCGTCGGGCGAGAGCTGCGCCGGCACCAGACTGTCGCGGATCAGCGCCTCCTCGCGCGTGTTCAGGCAGCTCTTCTCGCGCTCCAGCCAATGCGGCCAGTCCTCGCGCTCATAGCCCTTGCGGTGCTCGGGTTCGACGCGGATCTGTTCCAGCCACGCGTCGACCTGGGCATAGTCGATGCGCGGCCCGGTCGGCGCCACCGGCGGCACGCGGCGCGCCACCACGTCGTGCTTCTCGGCGCGCGGGCGCGGCTTCTTCTTCTCCTCCTCCAGGCCGAGCAGCCGTACGACCGTGCCGTCCGGCAGCAGGCCCCGGCTCTCCAGCAGCGCCGCCCCGCCGATCAGCACCACGACGATGAACAGCGCGTTCAGCGTCAGCCGCCGCCCCATTGCGAGGAGCCGTCCAAGCCCGATCATCCGATGCCCTCGTCCCGTCGATACGCGCCCGTGGCGTGCCGCGTCGCGGGTGCCACGTCAACCGTCCCGACAGGAACGCCCCAGGACCGCCGCCGGCCGAGGGGGTGGCGACATTCCGTCGCGGATGCCGAAATTCCGGGGTGCGACCTATCGTCGGGCATAAACCTTTCCGGAAAGAGGCGTATACTCCGCGCAATCGGGTCGCTTCGCGGGGACGGAGCCCATGGATCGCACACAAACGACGATCGACCGTAGGGGAGTGATGGGCCGCGAAGGCCTGGACGCCCTCATCGGCGCACTGCGCAACGACGGGTACGAGGTGATCGGACCGCGCCCGCGGGACGGGACGGTCGCCTACGAGCCGCTGGAATCGACGGCGGATCTGCCCGTCGGCAAGATCGACGAACAGGACGGCGGGCATTACCGGCTGGTCGACGGACCGGCGGACGCGCTGTTCGCCTATACGGTCGGCCCGCACACCTGGAAACGCTATCTGTACCCGCCGCGCCAGACCCTGTGGTCGGCGAAACGGGACGGCAACGGCTTCACCGTCGCCACGCCCGAGGGCGACCCGCCGCGCTATGCCTTTTTCGGCGTGCGGCCGTGCGAGCTGCGCGCCATGGAGGTGCAGGACCGCGTGTTCGGCGTGGCCCCGAACACCGGCGCCACCAGTCAGGCGCCGCAGTTCACCGACCAGGGCTACGCCCGGCGGCGCGCCGAATCGTTCGTCGTCGCCGTCAACTGCGGGCGGGCCGGCGGCACCTGTTTCTGCGTGTCGATGGACGGCGGGCCGAAGGCCGAGGGGCACTACGACCTCGCCATCACCGAGCTGTTCGCGCAGGGCCGCCACGACTATCTGGTCGAGGCGGGGAGCGAGCGCGGCGCGGCGCTGATGGACCGGCTGCCCGGACGGCGCGCCGAGACGCGCGACCTGAAGGCCGCCGAGGCGGCGGTGCATCAGGCGCGCAGCCAGATGGGGCGGGAGATGGTGCCGGGCGTCGCCGACCTGCTGGCCGGCAACCTGGAACACCCGCGCTGGGATCAGGTGGCGGCGCGCTGCCTGTCGTGCGCCAACTGCACGATGGTCTGCCCGACCTGCTTCTGTTCGACCATGGAAGACGTCACCGACCTGTCGGGCGAGGAGACGCGGCGCGAGCGGCGCTGGGACTCCTGCTTCACCATCGATTTCTCCTACATCCACGGCGGCAGCATCCGGCGCGAGACGCGCTCGCGGTATCGCCAGTGGATCACCCACAAGCTGACGACGTGGCACGAGCAGTTCGGCACGTCGGGCTGCACCGGCTGCGGCCGCTGCATCACCTGGTGCCCGGTCGGCATCGACATCACCGAAGAGGCCCGCGCCATCCGTGACGGCGCGGGTTCCACCAACGAAGGGAGGAAGTGACCCATGCAGGTGGACAGCTTGGACCGCCTCCTCAAGGAGCACGCGTTCTTCCAGGACTTCGACGCCGAGACGCTGGCGCTGATGGCCGGCTGCGCGCGCAACGAGAAGTTCGAGGCCGGGCAGGTGATCTTCCGCCAGGGCGAGGCGGCCGATCGCTTCTACATCCTGCGGCACGGCGACGTGGCGCTGGAGATCGCCGCGCCGCCCAAGGGCCGCATCACCCTGCAGACGCTGCACGACGGCGACGTGGCGGGCTGGTCGTGGCTGATCCCGCCCTACCGCTGGAGCTTCGACGCCCGCGCCCAGTCGCTGGTGCGCGCGGTCAGCCTGGATGCCGTGTGCCTGCGCCGCAAGATGGACGAGAACCACGAGCTGGGCTACCGCCTGCTCAAGAGCTTCATCCCGGTGATGGCCGATCGGCTGACGGCGGCGCGCCTGCAGATGCAGGACCTCTACGCGCCGCGCAAGACACCGGCGCTGTAGGGGGACGGCCGATGACAACCGCTCTCCTGGACCCCGATGCGACGGCCGCCGTGACGGCGGACCCGATGACGCCGCGCCTGTTCGTGGTCGACCGCGTGAAGCGCGAGCTGTCCGACACCTTCACCATGACGCTGATCGCCGAGGACGGCAGCCCCTTCGCCTTCAAGCCCGGCCAGTTCAACATGGTCTACACCTTCGGCGTGGGCGAGGTGCCGATCTCCATCTCCGGCGATCCGGCCGATCCGGGCGTGCTGGTGCACACCATCCGCGCCGTCGGCAAGGCGACGGATGCGCTGGGCCGCCTGGGCCCCGGCGACCGCGTGGGCATCCGCGGGCCGTTCGGCACGCCCTGGCCGGTGGAAGCCGGCTATGGCAACGACGTGGTGTTCGCCGCCGGCGGCGTCGGTCTGGCGCCGCTGCGCCCGGCCATCTACCGCGTGCTGGCCGAGCGCGAGAAGTTCGGCAACGTGGTCATCCTCTATGGCGCCCGCACGCCGGAGGACATCCTGTTTCCCAAGGAGCTGCAGGGCTGGCGCTCGCGCTTCGACACCTCGGTGCAGGTGACGGTGGACCGCGTCACCGGCAAGTGGGGCGGCAAGGTCGGCGTGGTGACCAACCTGATCAAGGCCGGCGGCTTCGACCGCCACCACTGCACCGCCTTCGTCTGCGGCCCCGAGGTGATGATGCGGTACGCCGCCGAAGCGCTGGTCGAGCGCGGCGTGGCGCGGGAGGGCGTGTGGCTCTCCATGGAGCGCAACATGAAGTGCGCCGTCGGATTCTGCGGGCATTGCCAGTTCGGGCCGACCTTCGTGTGCCGCGACGGTCCGGTCTACCGTTACGACGCCATCGAGAAGGCGCTGACCGTCTGGGAGCTGTAGCCATGGCCAAGACCCAAGAAGCCAAGGGGAAACCCAAGCTGGCCGTCTGGAAGTTCTCGTCCTGCGACGGCTGCCAGTTGAGCCTGCTCGATTGCGAGGACGAGTTGCTGGCGGTGGCCGGCGCCGTCGAGATCGCCTATTTCCTGGAGGCCACGCGGGCGGAGATCAAGGGGCCGTACGACGTTTCGCTGGTCGAGGGATCGATCACCACGCCGCACGACGCCGAGCGCATCCGCAGGATCCGCAAGCAGTCGAAGGTACTGATCACCATCGGCGCCTGCGCCACGGCCGGCGGCATCCAGGCGCTGAAGAACTTCCGCGACGTCGACGGCTTCATCAACGCCGTCTACGCGCATCCGGAGTTCATCGACACGCTGAAGACCTCCACCGCCATCCAGGACCATGTGGCGGTGGATTTCGAGCTGCGCGGCTGTCCGATCAACAAGTACCAGTTGCTGGAGGTGCTGAACGCCTTCCTCAACGGCCGCAAGGCGATCGTGCCGGCGCACAGCCAGTGCGTGGAGTGCAAGATGGCCGGCACCGTCTGCGTCATGGTCGCGCACGGCACGCCGTGCCTGGGCCCGGTCACGCAGGCCGGCTGCGGCAACCTGTGCCCCAGCCACGACCGCGGCTGCTATGCCTGCTTCGGCCCGAAGGAGTCGCCGAACACCGCCAGCCTCGCCAAGCGGATGCTGGAGCTGGGCGTCGGCCGCCGCGACGTGGCGCTGGCCTTCCGCTCCTTCACCGCCAACGCCGAGGCCTTCCGCCAGGAGGGGGACGTCCATGAGGACCGTTGAGTTCCCGCGCCGGGCCCCCCTCCCATCCTCCCCCCATCTTCGACGGGGGGAAGGGCAGGCGAGCGCCTGTCCCCTCCCCCGCGAAGTGGGGGAGGGTTAGGGTGGGGGGCCGGCGCGACCACTCAGGGAACCAGCGATGGCCTACGTCCCCGCGCAGACCACCAGACGGGCTCGCGCCCTTCGGTCCACACCGACCGATGCCGAGCAGGTTCTGTGGCGCATGCTGCGTGGACGCCAGCTCGGCGGCTGGCGCTTTCGCCGGCAGCATCCGGTGGCGCCGTACGTCCTCGATTTCGCCTGCCTGGACGCCATGCTCGCCGTGGAGGCGGATGGCGGCCAGCACAACGGTTCGCAGCACGACGCCTACCGCGACCACGTTTTGCGCGGGTTCGGCTGGCGGGTGCTGCGCTTCTGGAACACCGACTTCCTCGCCAATCCCGAGGGTGTCGCCGAAACCATCCGGGCTGCGCTTGCCAAGGCCGCAGCGTCGGGCCCCCACCCTAACCCTCCCCCATCTTCGACGGGGGAGGGGATTGGAGAGGTGAACGCATGACGATCACTGAGCCGCAAGCCAAGACGACCGCCCGAACCATCAAGGTCGACGCGCTCGCCCGCGTCGAGGGGGAGGGGGCGTTGACCGTCCGGGTCAAGGACGGGGTCATCAAGGACGTGAAGTTCCGCATCTTCGAGCCGCCGCGCTTCTTCGAGGCGCTGCTGCAGGGGCGGATGTATTCGGACGCGCCGGACGTCACCGCGCGCATCTGCGGCATCTGCCCGGTCGCCTACATCATGGGCTCCAGCCAGGCCATGGAGGCGGCGCTGGGGGTCGAGGTCGGCGACGCCATCCGCCGCGTGCGGCGGCTGATGTACTGCGGCGAGTGGATCGAGAGCCACGTGCTGCACGCCTATTTGCTGCACGCGCCGGACTTCCTGGGATACCAGGACGCGCTGCAGATCGCCAAGACGCACCCCGGCGTGGTCGAGCGGGCGCTGCAGCTCAAGAAGCTGGGCAACCAGATCCTGGAGGTCGTCGGCGGGCGCGCCGTGCACCCGGTCAACACCAAGGTCGGCGGCTTCTACAAGGCGCCGCGCAAGGCCGAGGTGCGCGGCTTGATCGAGCCGCTGAAGCGCGCCGTCGAGGATTCGCTGGCCACCATCACCCTGTTCGCCGGGCTGGACTTCCCGGCGTACGAGTACGACTACACCTTCGTGGCGATGCACCACCCAGAGGATTACGCGATCGAGCGCGGCCGCCTGATCTCCAACCGCGGCCTGGACATCGCCATCCCCGAGTTCGAGGAGCATTTCGACGAGGAGCACGTCAGGCACTCCAATGCGCTGCACGGCGTGCTGAAGGACGGCAGCGGCCCGTACATGGTCGGCCCGATGGCCCGTTACGCGCTGAATCACGACCAGCTTTCGCCGCTGGCCAAGCAGGCCGCGAAGGAGGCCGGGCTCGGCCCCGTCGTCCGCAACCCCTTCCAGAGCATCGTCGTACGCGCCGTCGAGACGCTGTACGCGTGCGAGGAGGCCCTGAAGATCGCCGAGGCGTACGAGGAGCTGGACCCGCCGTCGGCGCCCATCGAGATCAAGGCCGGGCGCGGCCACGGCTGCACGGAGGCGCCGCGCGGCATCTGCTGGCACCGCTACGACATCGACGGCGAGGGGCGCATCGTCACCGCCCGCATCGTGCCGCCGACCTCGCAGAACCAGAAGCAGATCGAACGCGACCTGTGGGGCGTGGTGCAGGCCAACCTGCACCTTGCCGACGAGGATCTGAAGTGGCGCTGCGAGCAGACGATCCGCAACTACGACCCCTGCATCTCCTGCGCCACCCATTTCCTCAAGCTGACCGTGGAGCGGGAGTAGGGCGCGTCACCAGCCAGATGCCCGCCGCCACGGGGGCGATGCCGATCAGGTCCCAGGGCTGCACGGCTTCGTCCAGCAGCAGCCAGCCGAACAGCAGGCCCAGCGGCGGCATCAGGAAGTGATAGGCGCTGGCCGCCGTCGCCGTGGTGCGCGTGAGCAGCGCGTACCACAGCAGGTGCGCGCCGATCGACACCACCAGCACCATGTAGGCCAGCGACAGGCCCAGCGACATGGTGGGGTTGATCGAACCGGCGTCTTCCAGCAGCAGCCCGACCGGCAGCAGCGCCAGCCCGCCCGCCAT
>DASWVP010000635.1:0-7606 GCA_036401175.1 Azospirillum sp.
GTCTCCCGCCCCCGCCCCCGCCGCCGCCGCCGTTGCCGCAGCGGCCGAGGACGAGGCCGCCGAGGTGCCGCTGTGGCGGCGGATCTGGGAGAACCGGCTCGTCGACATCGCCATCGTCGGCATCGCCATCGGCGTCCTGACCGCGATCTTCTTCTTCCAGGACCTGCTGGTGCGTCGCCCGGTGCTGTACGGCCGGGTGCGCCTGGGTTTCCTGGTGTTCACGCTGCTGTGGCTGGGCTGGTACGCCAACGCGCAGCTGTCCGTCGTCAACGTGCTGACCTTCGCGAACGCGCTGCGCACGGATTTCAGCTGGGACTACTTCCTGATGGACCCGCTGGTGTTCATCCTGTGGTTCTCGGTGGCGGCGTCGCTGCTGTTCTGGGGGCGGGGCGCGTTCTGCGGCTGGCTGTGCCCGTTCGGCGCCTTGCAGGAGCTGGCGACCAAGGGCGCCAAGGCGCTCAAGGTCCCGCAGATCACCGTGCCCTTCGGCCTGCACCAGCGGCTGTGGCCGATCAAGTACATGATCTTCCTCGTGCTGTTCGGGCTGTCGCTGTACTCGCTGGCGGACGCCGAGCGGGCGGCCGAGGTGGAGCCGTTCAAGACCGCCATCATCCTGCATTTCGTGCGCGAGTGGTGGTTCGTGGCCTTCGCGCTGGCGCTGCTGGCGGCCGGGCTGTTCATCGAACGGTTCTTCTGCCGCTACCTGTGCCCGCTGGGCGCGGCGCTGGCGATCCCCGGCCGGCTGCGCATGTTCGACTGGCTGCAGCGCTACCGCGAATGCGGCAACCCCTGCAAGCGCTGCGCCAACGAATGCCCGGTCCAGGCCATTCACCCGGACGGACAGATCAACCCCAACGAATGCATCCAGTGCCTGCACTGCCAAGTGCTCTACCATCACGACCGCAAATGCCCCGTGGTGATCCAGAAGCGCCTGAAGCGCGAGCGCAGGGAAGCATCCGCCGACACCGCACCGGCGCCCAAGGCGCGGGACGCGGTGCTGACCACCGATCCCGCCAGCGGCGCGCTGACCATGCGCCCGCGGGCGGACTGAGCACCCAACCAACCAAGAACCACCAGGCCCCTTCCCGGGGCACACGTCGAGGAGTGACAGATGTCGAAGAACGAGGAAAAGCCGGCGGGCGTGAACCGGCGCGATCTGTTGGGCGGGACGGCCAAGGCGGCCGTGATGGCGGGCGTCGTCGGCGCGGTCGGCGGTGGCGCCGTCGTGTCGGCCGGCGGTTCGCTGCTGGGCGCCAGCCCGGCGAAGGCGGCCACCGCGTCGAACTCCAAGTACGATGTGAAGCCGGGCGACCTGGATGAATATTACGCCTTCCATTCCGGCGGACAGTCGGGCGAGATCCGCATTCTCGGCGTCCCCAGCATGCGCGAGCTGCACCGCATCCCGGTGTTCAACCGCTGCAGCGCGTCCGGCTGGGGCCAGACGAACGAGAGCCTGAAGATCCTGACCGAAGGCCTGTCGGACGAGACGAAGAAGTTCCTGGCCAACAAGGGCGGCAACTGGCTGAACGGCGACCTGCACCACCCGCACATGTCGTTCACCAACGGCACCTACGACGGCCGCTACATCTTCGCCAACGACAAGGCGAACACCCGCGTGGCGCGCGTGCGCTGCGACATCATGAAGACCGACAAGGTCATCGAGATCCCGAACGTCTCGGCGATCCACGGCCTGCGTCTGCAGAAGTACCCGCGCACCGGCTACGTCTTCGCCAACGCCGAGCAGCTGGTGCCGATGCCGAACGACGGCAAGAACACCGACCCGAAGAAGTACCGCACGCACTTCACCGCCATCGACGGCGACGCCATGAAGGTGGCGTGGCAGGTGGTGGTCGACGGCAACCTCGACAACACCGAGGCCGACTACCAGGGCAAGTACGCCTTCTCGACATGCTACAACTCTGAATCCGGCGTGACCACCGCCGAGATGACGGCGAACGAGCAGGACTGGATCGTCATCTTCAACCTCAAGCGCATCGAGGAGGCCGTCAAGGCCGGCAAGGTCGAGATGATGAACGGCGTGCCCGTCGTGGACGGCCGCCACGGCACCCCCTTCACCCGCTACGTCCCGATCCCCAACAGCCCGCACGGCATCAACGCGGCGCCGGACGGCATCCACGTGACGGTCAACGGCAAGCTGTCGCCGACCGTGTCGGTGATGGACGTGCGCAAGCTGGACGACCTGTTCGACGACAAGATCAAGCCGCGCGACGTGATCGTGGCCGAGCCGAAGCTGGGCCTCGGGCCTCTGCACACCGCCTATGACGGGCGCGGCAACGCCTACACCACGCTGTTCCTCGACAGCCAGATCGTGAAGTGGAACATCGACAAGGCGGTGCGCGCCTACAAGGGCGAGAAGGTCGACCCGATCGTCCAGAAGCTGGACGTGCACTACCAGCCGGGCCACACGCACTCCTCCATGGGCCAGACCAAGGAGGCCGATGGCAAGTGGCTGATCGTGCTGAACAAGTTCTCCAAGGACCGCTTCCTCAACGTGGGTCCGAGCAAGCCGGAGAACGACCAGCTCATCGACATCTCGGGCGACGAGATGAAGCTGGTGCACGACGGCCCCACCTACGCCGAGCCGCACGACACGCTGATCGTCCACCGCTCCAAGCTGAACCCGAAGAGCGTGTACGACCGCAACGACCCGATGTGGGAGGAGGCCCGCCAGCAGGCCAAGAAGGACGGCGTGGTGCTGGAGGACGACGCCAAGGTGATCCGCGACGGCAACAAGGTGCGCGTCTACATGTGGCAGCGCGCGCCGGCCTACGGCCTGGAGGAGTTCACCGTAAAGCAGGGTGACGAGGTCACCGTGTACGTCACCAACATGGACGACGTGGACGACCTTGCGCACGGCTTCACGCTGACCAACTATGGCATCGCCATGGAGATCGGCCCGCAGCAGACCTCCTCGGTCACCTTCACCGCCGACCGGGCGGGCGTGTACTGGTACTATTGCCAGTGGTTCTGCCACGCGCTCCACATGGAGATGGGCGGCCGCATGATCGTCGAGCCGCGCTCGGCGTAAGGCGTTACGACGTTGGGTTTTCGCTGCGCTCAACCCAACCTACGGGTGCGTCGTAGGTTGGGTTGAGGCGGAGCCGAAAACCCAACGTCACCCTTCCATCACGACAAGGTTCCCCATGCCCCACCTCCCCCTCCTCCTCGGCACCGCGCTCCTGGCGCTGGCGGCTTCTTCGGCCGGGGCGGCGACGGTGGAGGTCGCCCCCGGCGCGCTGGACTCCGCGCTGGAAGCCGCGGCGCCCGGCGACACGCTGGTGCTGACCCCCGGCACGCACCCGGGGCCGGTGACGGTGCGCACGCCCGTCACCATCCAGGGCCGGCCGGGCGCGGTGATCGACGGGCGGGGCGAGCGCAGCACGCTGACCGTCTTCGCCCCCGACGTGACGGTGCGGGGGGTGGAGGTGCGCAACTCCGGCCTCAGCCTGGCCGAACAGCACACCGGCATCTTCCTGGGCAAGGAGGCGCACCGCGCGGTGATCGAGGACAACCGGCTGGTCGACAACCTGATCGGCATCTACGCCTGGGGCGCCAACGACGCGCTGATCCGCCGCAACGACATCACCGGGCGCACCGACCTGCGCGTGGCCGAGCGCGGCAACGGCATCCAGATATGGAACGCGCCGGGCACGAAGATCCTGGACAATGTGGTGCGCGACGGCCGCGACGGCGTCTTCACCACCACGTCCAAGCGCAACGTGTTCTCCGGCAACCGGTTCGAGCGGGTGCGCTTCGCCGTGCACTACATGTATACGAACGACTCGGAAGTGTCGGACAACGTCTCCGTCGGCAACGATGTCGGCTATGCCATCATGTATTCGAACAACCTCGTGATCCGGAACAACCGCTCCAAGGGCGACGTGGAACACGGGCTGCTGCTGAACTACGCCAACAGCTCGCGCATCGAGGACAACGTCATCGACGGCCGCTTCGCCACCGACCAGAGCGGCGAGCGCGACACGGTGGCCGACGCCGACATCCCGCGCGACACCGAAAGCCTGGACGGCGGCAAGCGCTCGGGCACCTGGAAGTGCGTGTTCATCTACAACGCCAACAAGAACCGCTTCACCGGCAATCGGTTCGAGGGGTGCGAGATCGGCGTGCATTTCACCGCCGGGTCGGAGCGCAACGCGATGACCGGCAACGCCTTCATCGCCAACCGCACGCAGGTGAAGTACGTCGGCACCCGCTTTCTGGACTGGTCGGAGAAGGGGCGCGGCAACTACTGGTCCGACAACGCCGCCTTCGACCTGAACGGCGACGGCATCGCCGACGAGGCGTACCGGCCGAACGACGTGGTGGACCGCGTCATGTGGGCCTACCCCTCGGCCAAGCTGTTGATGAACAGCCCCGGCATCCAGGTGATCCGCTGGGCGCAGAAGCAGTTCCCGGCGCTGCACCCCGGCGGCGTCACCGACAGCGCGCCGCTGATGAACCCGCCCGCACGTCCCCAGGCCGCGCAAACGGCCGAGAGGAGCCAATGATGAGCGAACCTACGATCCGCGTGTCCGGCGTCACCAAGCGCTATGGCGAGCAGGTCGCCGTGCGCGACGTGGACCTGGATCTGGCCTCCGGCGAATGCGTGGCGATGGTCGGCCACAACGGGGCCGGCAAAAGCTCGCTCATCAAGTTGATGCTGGGCCTGACGACGCCGACAGCGGGCACCGTGCGCATGCTGGGCGGCGACCCGGCCAGCGCCGGCGCCTCGCACATCCGCCGGCAGGTCGGGTTCCTGCCGGAGAACGTGGCCTTCCACCCCAACATGACGGGCCGCGAAACGCTGGACTTCTACGCCCGCCTGAAAGGCGTGGCGACGCGCGGCAACGACGCGCTGTTCGAGCGCGTGGGGCTGGAGCCGGCGGCCATCAGGCGGCGGGTGGGCACCTATTCCAAGGGCATGCGCCAGCGTCTGGCGCTCGCGCAGGCGCTGCTGGGCGGCCCGAAGGTGCTGTTTCTGGACGAGCCGACGACCGGCCTCGACCCCGCCCTGCGCCAGAGCTTCTACGAGATCATCGGCACCCTGCGCGACGCCGGCACCACCGTGCTGCTGTGCAGCCACGCCCTGACCGAGCTGGAAGGGCAGGCCGACCGTGTCGTCGTCATGAACCGAGGCCGCAAGGTGGCGGAGGGCACGCTGGCGACGCTGCGCACGCTGGCGCAACTGCCGACGCGCATCCGCCTGACCCTGCCGGCCGGCGACATCGACGAGCTGGCGCGTCGCGTCGGCGAAGGCGCGGCGCTGACCCGGCTGGCCGGCGGCGTGGTGGAGCTGGCCTGCGCCAACGACGACAAGGTGGGTCTGGTGCGCCGCGTGGCGTGCGCCCTGGACATGAAACAGGACCTGCCCGTCACCGACATCGAGATCGTCCAGCCCAGCCTGGACGAGATGTACGCCCACTTCCTGCGCCGGGAGGCTGCGGAATGAACACGCTGCTGATCATCGCCTCCAAGGAGGTGCGCGACGGGTTGCGCAACCGCTGGGTGGTCGCCACGACGCTGCTGATGGCGGCGCTGGCGCTGACGCTCAGCTTCCTGGGCGCCGCGCCCACGGGGACGGTGGGCGTCGGGCCGGTGGAGATCACCATCGTCAGCCTGTCCAGCCTGACCATCTTCCTGCTGCCGCTGATCGCCCTGCTGCTGTCGTTCGACGCGGTGGTGGGGGAGATCGACCGGGGGACCATGACGCTGCTGCTGTCCTATCCGGTGGCGCGCTGGCAGGTGCTGCTGGGCAAGTTCCTGGGGCACGCGGCGATCATCGCCTTCGCCACCGTACTGGGGTACGGCGCCGCCGGTGTCGCGCTTTCCATGGGCGATGCCGAGATCGGGCCGGAGAGCTGGAAGGCGTTCGCCGCCATGATCGGGTCCAGCGTGCTGCTGGGCGCGGCGTTCACGGCGCTGGGCTACCTCGCCTCCACCATCGTGCGCGACCGGGGCACGGCGGCGGGCATCGCGGTCGCCGTGTGGCTGTGCTTCGTGCTGCTGTACGACATGGGGCTGCTGGGCATCCTGGTCGCCGACGGCGGCCGGAACGTGAACGCCGACGTGGTGAACTGGCTGCTGCTCGCCAACCCGGCCGACACCTACCGCCTGTTCAACCTGACCGGCTTCAAGAACGTCAGCCTGTTCGCCGGCACCGCCGGGCTGGCCGCGCAGGCGCAGTTCTCCGCCCCCGTCCTGCTGGGCGTGCTGGCCGCCTGGGTGGTGGCGCCGCTGGCGCTGGCCGCCGCGCTCTTTTCGAGGAAGCAGATCTGATGCGCAACACGCTGAAGGCCACGCTGCTGGCCGCCGCCCTCCTGCTGCCGCTGTCGGCCTGCAAGGAGGAGGTCGCCGTCGCTCCCCCGCCGCCGCAGGCCGTCGCCGCCGACGCGGTGGGCCATTACTGCGGCATGAACCTGTCCGACCACGAGGGGCCCAAGGGGCAGGTGATCCTGAAGGGCCGCGAGCGGCCGGTGTGGATGTCGTCGGTGCGCGACACCTTCGCCTTCACCATGCTGCCGGAGGAACCCAAGGACTACCGCGCCGTCTACGTCACCGATGTCGGCCGCGCCGCCGATCCGGCGAAGCCGGACCTGAACGCCTGGGTGGACGCGCGCAAGGCGTGGTACGTGCTGGGCAGCGCCATGAAGGGCGGCATGGGCGAGGCGGAGCCGATGCCCTTCGCCGAGGAAGCCGCCGCCCGCGCCTTCGCCGCGAAACACGGCGGCACGGTCAAGCGCTTCGCCGAGGTGAAGGAGGACGAGATCCTGCAGCCGCCGCCGGCGGAGGAGGATCACGCCGCCGACCAGCACGTCGCCCATAAGGTGCACCGATGAGCACCCCCCTCACCCGCCGCCGCTTCCTGACGATCAGCGCCGCCGCGGCCGGCGTCGCCCTGCTGCCCGGTGCGCTGCTGGCCAGCCCCATGGGCGCCGCCGGGGCGGGGCCGCATGTGTGGCGCGGCGCGGCGCTGGGCGCCGACGCGGCGATCCAGCTGCACCACCCCGACCGGGCGCAAGCCGAGCGGCTGTTCCGCCTGTGCCTGGAGGAGGTGGCGCGGCTGGAGAAGGTGTTCAGCCTGTACCGCGCGGATTCCGCGCTGGCGCGCCTCAACCGCGACGGCGAGCTGCGCGACCCGCCGGGCGACCTCGTGCGCCTGCTGGAGGAGGCCCTGGCCTGGGGCCGGCGCAGCGACGGGGCGTTCGACGTCACCGTGCAGCCGCTGTGGCAGCTCTACGCCGGCCACTTCGCCAGGCCCGGCGCCGACCCCGCCGGCCCGCCCGCCGTGGCGGTGCGGGCGGCGCGGCGGCTGGTCGATTACCGCGACCTGCGCGTGTCGGCCGAGCGCATTTCGTTCGCCCGGCGCGGCATGGCGGTGACGCTGAACGGCATCGCCCAGGGCTATGTCACCGACCGCGTCGCCGAACGGCTGCGGGCGGAGGGGATGACCCGCGTGCTGGTCGATCTGGGCGAGATCCGCGCGCTGGACGGCCACCCGGACGGCCGCCCGTGGACGGTCGGGCTGGAAGACCCGCTGCGGGGGGGCGCCGGCGCCACGCTGGCCGTGGAGAACCGCGCGGTGGCGACG
>DASWVP010000636.1:0-18423 GCA_036401175.1 Azospirillum sp.
CTGGGCGCGGTGGGCACCCGCCGCCGCGTCCGCATCGCCGCGTCCGACGTCAGCCTGGCCCGCCAGCCCGCGTCCGGCGGCAGCACGATCCTCAACGTCATGCCCGCCCGCGTCGTCGCATCCCAGCCGCAGGACGACGTCCAGGTCATGGCCGTGATCGCGCTGGGCGAGGACGGGCGCGGCGCCCGCATGCTGGCCCGCGTCACCCGCAAATCCTGGGACCTGCTCGCCCTCGCCCCCGACCAGCCGGTGTTCGCCCAGATCAAGGGCGTGGCACTGGTTTCCAGGGAGACGAACTCGGGTTGACGGAAGAGTAGCGATAAGGAGGCTGATTTTGAGACACGGATGCACACGGATATCCACGGATGCACACGGAAAAATGATTTCTCTTCATCCGTGTGTATCCGTGCGCCGGCCCCGCCGGCATCCGTGTGCATCCGTGTCCTCCATCCGTTTCCAAGCCCCCGCGTCAACCAGAGTTCGGCCGCCTGCCCTGGTCTCCCGCGACACGCCCGCCGATTGACACGCCCCCCACACCCCTTCTTCTTCATCATCTTGCAGGAGCGGTCATGACCGGCACGGTAGGGAATGCGGAGATTGAGCGAAGCCGGCCGGCGGCCTTCGGCGGGGGGGCGGTCATCGGCGTCCTGGGCGGGCTGATCGGCCTGGGCGGCGCGGAATTCCGCCTGCCCCTGCTGATCGGCGCCTTCCGCTTCGCGGCGCTGGAGGCGGTCATCCTGAACAAGGCCATGAGCCTCGTCGTCGTGGCCTTCGCCCTGCCCTTCCGGATGAACGCCGTCCCCCTGGACGCGGTGGCGGCGCAGTGGAGCGTAATCCTCAACCTGCTGGCCGGCAGCCTTCTGGGCGCGTGGCTGGGGGCCGGGTGGGCGACCCGGCTGCGCCGCGATTCCCTGTACCGCGTCATCGCCGTCCTGCTGGTGGTCATCGCCGCCGCGCTGATGTTCGGACACGGCGAGTCCGGCGGCGGTCCCCCCGCGCTGGACGGCGCGCTTCGCATGGTCGCGGGAGTCGCGGCCGGGTTCGGCATCGGCATCGTCGCCTCCCTGCTGGGCGTGGCCGGCGGCGAACTGCTGATCCCCACCCTCGTCCTGCTGTACGGCGCCGACGTCAAGCTGGCGGGCAGCCTGTCGCTGGCCGTCAGCCTGCCGACCATGATCGCCGGCTTCGCCCGCTACAGCCGCGACAGCAGCTTCACCGTGCTCGGCCGCAACCGCGGCTTCGTCCTGGTGATGGCGGCGGGCTCGATCGCCGGCGCCTTCATCGGCGGCCAACTCCTGGGCGCTGTCCCCGGCGGCCTGCTCCTGCCCCTCCTGGCGGGCATCCTGCTCCTTTCCGCCGTCAAGGTCTGGCGCCATGCGTAAGCGGGAGGATTCCACGACGTTTCATCAGGTCACATTGGCCCCTACCGGCGGGGGTCGTTGAGGTCGTCCAGGTCGAAGGGGACGGGGCCGGGCGGCGGGCGGGGGGCGGGGCGGGCGGGGATCAGGTCGCCCAGGCGGGCGTAGGCCTGATGGCGGAACAGGTCCAGCAGGTGGGTCACCTCGTCGGCCGGCTTGCCAATGCCGCGCAGGACCGTGCCGCCCAGCTGCAGGCTGGCCTCCACCACCTCGGGCACCACCACGGTGGCGCCGGCCGCCTCCAGCTTCTCGCTGTGGCTGCCGTCCCGCGCCCGGACGACGATGGTCAGGTCCGGGCGCTGGCGGCGCAGCGCCATCACGGCGCGTTCGGCGGCGCTGGGGTGGTCCAGCGTCACCACGGCGGCGCGGGCGCGGGCGGCGCCGGCGGCGCGCAGCACGTCCGCGCGGGCGGCGTCGCCGTAATAGACGGGCAGGTCGCGCGCCCGGCCCTCGGCCACCCGCTTGGGCTCCAGGTCCAGCGCCACCCAGGCGACTCCGTTGGCCTCCAGCAGGCGCGCCAGGGTCTGGCCGACGCGGCCGAATCCGGCGATCAGGACGTGGCCCTGCAGGTCCCCGGTCTCCTCGCGCATCTGCTGGAGGGACTCCGGCGGCGCCACGGTGAGGGCCTGCCCCAGGCGGCGGCCGCCGGCCATCAGGAAGGGCGTCGCGGCCATGGACAGCGCCACCACGGCCAGCAGCAACTGCGCGGTGTCGGCCGGCAGCACGCCCTGCCCGCGGGCGAGGTCGAACAGCACGAAGGCGAACTCGCCGCCCTGGCTCAGCGTCAGCGCCACCTGCACCGACAGGCCGGGGGCCAGACCGAACAGCCGGCACAGGCCGGCCAGCACCGCCACCTTCACCGCCACCAGCGCCAGCAGCAGGGCCAGCACCAGCCACCACTCGCGGAAGACCAGCGACAGGTCGATGGTCATGCCGACGGTCATGAAGAACAGCGCCAGCAGGGTGCCGCGGAACGGCTCGATGTCGGCCTCGACCTGATGGCGGTACTCGGTCTCGGCGATGACGAGACCGGCCAGGAAGGCGCCCAGCGCCATCGACAGGCCGGCCTGCTCGGTGATCCACCCCACCCCCAGCACGATCAGCAGGGTGACGCCGGTGAACAGCTCCGGGCTGCGGGCGGAGGCCACGTTGCGCAGGGCCGGGCGCAGGATGAGGCGGCCGATGACGACGATGGCCAGCAGCGCCGCCACCGCCTTGACCGCCGCGAGGCCCAGCGCCGCCCCCACCTCCGTCTGGTAGGATCCCAGCAGCGGCACCAGCGTCAGCAACGGCACGACGGCAAGGTCCTGCATCAGCAGCACGGCGAAGGTGACGCGGCCGTGCCGGGCGGTCAGCTCGTTGCGCTCCAGCAGGATCTGGATGACGATGGCGGTGGAGGACAGGGCGAGCCCGCCCGCCGCCACCAGCGCCGCCGGGCTGTCCAGCCCCAGCGCCAGCCCGCCGGCCCACAGCACGGCGGCGGTGACCGTCACCTGCAAGGTGCCCAGGCCGAAGACCAGCCGGCGCATCACCGTCAGCCGCTCGATCGACAGTTCCAGCCCGATGGCGAACAGCAGGAAGACGACGCCGAAGTGGGCCAGCGTCGCCGCGTCGTCGGGCGATCCGATGATGCCCAGCGCGTGCGGCCCGATCATCACCCCGGCCACGAGATAGCCCAGCACCGGGCTGGACTTCAGGCGCTGGAACAGCGGCACCACCAGCACCGCCGCCAGAAGGATGACCAGCACATCCTGAAGGGCCGTGGCGTGCATCAGGCGCGCACCTCGGCGACCAGCGCCTCCAGCCGGGCAAGGTCGCGGATGACCAGGGCGTCGGCGGTGCGCTCGACGATGCCGTCGCGGGCGAGGTCGTTCAGCACGCGCGCCACCGTCTCGCGCGTCGTGCTGACGCGGGCGCCCAGGTCGCCGTGCACGGGGATGGGCCGCAGCAGCGCCGTGCCGTCCGGCCGGCGGTTGCGGCGGGCGAGGCGCAGCAGCTCGGCGTGCACCCGGTTGTTGGCGCCCAGCGTGCTCAGCTCCATGACGCGTTCGGTGGCGCGCCGGGCGATGCCGGACAGGCGCCGCATGACGGCCAGGGCGACCTCCGGCTCCGCCGTCGCCACCTCCAGGAAGGCTTTGGCGCCCAGGAAGGCGATCAGCGTGCCGTCGCTCAGTGCCTCCACGGCGGCCGAGCGCGGCTGGCCGTCCACGGCGGCCATCTCGCCCACCGTGCCGCCGGCGCCGATGTCGTCGAAGCTGATCTCCCGGCCCGACGCCGAATGGCTGACCACCCGCACCGCGCCTTCGACGATGAAGCAGACGTCGCGGCTGTCGGCGTGCTGGTCCAGGATCTGCTCGCCCGCGGCGAAGCGGCGCCAGCGGCACAGGCGCGCCAGCTCGGCCCGGCGCGGCGGCGGCAGCGGCGTCAGCAGCTCGATGCGGTCGAGCGTGGCGTGGAAGGCCTCGGTCACCGGCCCCTCGATTCGTACGGACAACAACGGTATCCGTTCTTACCACCAATGCGCGCTGTGACCAAAGGGTGGCGCTAACCTCCCTTTAACCCGCCGGGCCGAAAAACCTAAGGGCACCCGATACCGGAGCCTGGACCCATGCCGATCATCCCGACCGCCGACCGCATCGATATGCAGCGCCTGCTGTCGGTGGTGGCCATTCCTTTCGCCGCCGCGCTCGCCATGGCGACCGCCGTCGCCGCCACCGGCGGCTCGGTCGACCGCATCGCCGAGGCCGGCGGGGCGACGCCGTTCCTGCTGAACTTCGTGAAGTTCTGCTACCTCGCGGTCAGCATGGCGCACCTGTCCGGCGCGCTGGCGGAGCGGATGAACGGCGGCCTGCCGGCCGGCCTGTGGCTGGACGAGGTGGACGGCGCCAACGACGCCCCGGCCGGCGCCAACGCCTTCTGGCACGCCTTCCCCAACCACGTGGACGGCGCCGCCATCGCCATGCTGGTCACGCTGCTGTGCTGGCTGCTGGGCTGACGCGGGGCGCCAGCGCGGCCTCCTCCACGCGGATGCGGTGCCAGGTCAGCGGCACGTTGAGCAGCGAGAAGGCCACCGCCAGCCCGACCTCCCCGAACGCCAGCGGCAGCACCGCCAGCTCCCCCGCCACGATCAGGTAATTGGGGTGCCGCACCCAGCGGTACGGCCCCCGCCGCACCAGCGGCGCCCCCGGCAGGGTGAGGATCCGCGTCGTCCAGAACCGCCCGAGCGACGCGATGACCCACCCCCGCCCCGCCTGCAGCCCCACGAACACGGCCAGCAGCCACGGGTTCACCGCCGCCCCGGCCGGCGTCAGCGCGAACAGGGCCGCCAGCCAACCGGCGTGCAGCAGGACGAACAGCGGGTAGTGCCCCGCCCCCGCCTCCCGCGCGCCCTCGGCCCGCAGCCGGCGGGTGTTGCGCGCGGCCAGCGCCAGCTCGCCCAGCCGCTGAAGCGCCACCAGCAGAACGATAACCTGCGGCCAGCCCACGCCTAGACCTCCAGCAGCAGGAAGGCGGCGGTGAAGCCGGGCCCCAGCGCGCTCATCAGCTGAAGCCCCCGCGCCCCGGCGGCGAGTCGCCGCTCCAGCACGAACATGACGCTGGCCGCCGACATGTTGCCGCAGTCGCGCAGCACCGCCCAGGCGTCCGCCAGCCCCTCCCCGGCCGGCGCCATGGCCTCCTCGATGGCGTGCAGGACCTTGGCGCCGCCGGGATGGCAGACCAGCCCGGCAAGATCGCCGGCCGTCAGACCGTGGCGCGCCAGGAAGGTGTCGGCGACGCCGCGCATGCGGGTGCGGATCAGCTCCGGGATGTCCTGCGCGAAGACGACGCCCAGCCCGTCGTCCTCGACCCGCCAGCCCATGACCCGCCGGGTGCCGGGCCAGGTGTGCTCGCCGCTGCCCAGGATCGCCGGCCCCGCCCCGCCCTCCTCCATGCGCACCACGGCGGCGGCGGCGCCGTCGGCGAACAGCGCGCTGGCCACCACGTTGGTGGGCGTCGCCTCACCGCTGCGGAAGGCCAGCGTGCACAGCTCGACCACCAGGAACAGCACGGTCGCGCCCGGCATGGCGCGCGCCATCGCGGCCGCGCGCGCCAGCCCCAGAACGCCGCCGGCGCAGCCTAGCCCGAACACCGGCAGCCGCACCGTGTCGGGACGGAATCCCATGCGCTCCAGCAGCAGCGCCTCCAGGCTGGGCGTGGCGATGCCGGTGGTGGAGGCGCAGACGATGACGTCCACCGCGTCCGGCCGCACGCCCGCGCGGGCCAGCGCGCCGGCGGCCGCGTCCTCCAGAAGGTCCAGCGCGCCGGTCTCATAGGCGGCGGCGCGCTCGGCCCAGCCGCGCGGCCGCAGGTACCAGTCGATCGGCATCACCGCGTGGCGTGTCTCGATCCCGGTGTTTGGGAAGACGGGGGCCAGCCGGTCGAAGTCGCGCATGCGCGCGCCGAATACGGCGCGGGCGGCGGCCAGCGTGTCGTCCTGGGTGAGCCGGTGCGGCGGCAGCGCCGTCGCGACCGACACCAGTCGGGGGGCCGGCAGTCGGGGCGTGTTGGTCATCCCCCCTTATCTGTGGCGTCGCCGTGCCGGCGCCATTCCCCCACATGGGCGATCCGATGCGGGCGATCCGATGCGGGCGATCCGACGCCCGTCCTATGATCGCGGCCCATGACCGCAGGCCGATGAACGCGGTTGAGCGGCCCGGCGTCCTGTATCACTATGCAGCGCATAGGATTTTTCGGGGATGGCCGGTGACGACGACCGAAGAGCACGACGCCGCGGACCCGGCGCCGCACCACCCGCGTCCGCCGCGGCGCAAGGGCATCGGCATGATGGCGCGGCTGCGCGCCTATTTCCTGGCCGGCATCCTGGTGACGGCGCCGACGGCGATCACCGTCTATCTGGCGTGGTGGGTCATCTCCTGGATCGACGGCTGGGTGCGGCCGCTGATCCCCGCCGCCTACAACCCGGAACAGTTCCTGCCCTTCACCATCCCCGGCATCGGGCTGTTGGTGGTGATCCTGGTGCTGACTCTGGTCGGCGCCTTCGCCGCCGGCTACGTCGGCCGCCTCGTGCTGCGCATCGGCGAGGGCGCGTTCGCCCGCATGCCGGTGGTGCGCAGCGTCTACAGCGCCGTGAAGCAGATCATGGAGACGGTGCTCGCCAACAAGTCGAGCGCCTTTCGCGACGTCGTGATGATCGAGTACCCGCGCAAGGGCCTGTGGTCGCTGGGCTTCATCACCGGTCCGGCGCACCCCGAGGTGCAGCGCACCAACCCGGAGGAGATGGTCAACGTCTTCATCCCCTGCGCGCCCCCCACGGCCGGCTACATGGTGTTCGTGCCGCGCCGCGAGCTGACGGTGCTGGACATGAGCGTCGAGGACGGGCTGAAGCTGGTCGTCTCCGCCGGCATCGTCAGTCCCCCCGACCGCAAACCGCGCGAGGTGGCGGTGGCGGAGAGAATGAGGGCGTAGCCTTTATCCCGACCGCAACGTCTTCGCCGCCGCGTCCCGCTCGAACAGGTACAGCAGCGTCCGCAGCGCCTGACCGCGCGGCGTGGCGAGGTCGGGGTCGCGGTCGACGATGAGGCGGGCGTCGTCGCGAGCCACCGCCAGCAGCTCGCCATGCTCGGCCAGATCGGCAAGGCGGAATTCCGGCAGGCCGGACTGGCGCGTGCCCAGCACCTCGCCGGCGCCGCGCAGGCGCAGGTCCTCCTCGGCGATGACGAAGCCGTCCTCGGTGTCGCGGATGGTCTTCAGGCGCGCGCGCGCCGTCTCCGTCAGGTGCGGGTCGAACAGCAGAAGGCAGGTGGAGGGCTTGTCGCCGCGCCCCACCCGGCCGCGCAGCTGGTGAAGCTGGGCGAGGCCGAAGCGCTCGGCGTGCTCGATCACCATGACGGTGGCCTCGGGCACGTTGACGCCCACCTCGATCACCGTGGTGGCGACCAGCACGTCCAGGCGCCCCTCGGCGAAGGCGGCCATCACCGCGTCCTTGTCGGGGCCGCGCATCTTGCCGTGCACCAGCCCGACGCGGTCGCCGAAGGTGGCGCGCAGGAAGGCGTGCCGCTCGGTCGCGGCGGCGAGGTCGAGCTGTTCGGATTCCTCCACCAGCGGGCACACCCAATAGGCGCGCGCCCCCTCCGCCACCTTGCGGTGGATGCCGGCCGCCACCTCCTCCAGCCGGTCGAGCGCGACGGTCACCGTCTGCACCGGCTTGCGCCCCGCCGGCTTCTCGGTCAGGCGGGAAACGTCCATGTCGCCGTAGGCGGTCAGCGTCAGCGTGCGCGGGATCGGCGTGGCGGTCATCACCAGCACGTCCACCGCCCGCCCCTTGGCCGACAGCTGCAGGCGCTGGTGCACGCCGAATCGGTGCTGCTCGTCGATCACCGCCAGCGCCAGATCCTTGAACGCCACATCCTCCTGGAACAGCGCGTGCGTGCCGACCAGCAGCGGCAGTTCGCCGGACGCCAGCCGGTCCAGCACCATCTGCCGCCCCTTGCCCTTGTCGCGCCCGGTCAGCAGGGCGATGTCCACGCCGGCGGCGGCGCACAGCGGCGCCAGACTCTCGGCGTGCTGGCGGGCCAGGATCTCGGTGGGCGCCATCAGCGCCGCCTGCTTGCCCGCCTCCACCGCGTTCAGCATGGCCATCAGCGCCACCACCGTCTTGCCGCTGCCGACATCGCCCTGCAGCAGGCGCAGCATGCGGCGCTCCGCCGCCATGTCCGCGTGGATCTCGGCCAGCGAGGTTTGCTGCGACGGCGTGAGCTGGAAGGGCAGCGCCGCCGTCACCTTGGTGCGCAGCCGCCCGTCGCCGGACACCGCGCGCCCGGCGAGGCGGTGCTGGTGCAGGCGCACCAGCGCCAGGGCCAACTGGTTCGCCAGCAGCTCGTCGAAGGCCAGACGCTTGCGGATGGCGGTGGTGGGGAAGAGGTCGGCCTCGTCGTCCGGGTGGTGGGCGCGGCGGATGGCGTCGTGCCACGCGGGCCAGCCCTGGCGGGCGAGCCATGCGGGGTCCTGCCACTCGGGCAGCTCCGGCGCCGCGTCCACGGCGGCGCGGATGGCCTTGCGCAGCGTCTTGGACGGCAGGCCGGCGGTCATCGGGTAGACCGGTTCGACCGGCTCGATCTCGTCGCGGGCGTCGTCGGTGGTGACGGCGTCGGGGTGCGGCATCTGCAGGGTGTCGTGGAACCACTCCACCCTTCCGCTGATGACCACGGTCGTGCCGACCGGCAACTGCTTTTGCAGCCACTCGCCGCGGGCGTGGAAGTACACCAGCTCCAGCACGCCGGTCTCGTCGGTGCAGCGCACCTTGTAGGGGTGGCGCGGGTTGATCGGCGGCACGTGGCTGTCGACGCGCACCGTCAGCGTGGCGACGCGGTCGTTCGGCGCCTGGGCGATCTTCGGCGAAAAGCGGCGGTCGATGATGCCGCTGGGCAGGTGCCACAGCAGGTCCACCACGCAGGGACCGGCCAGCTTCTCGGCCAGCTTGGCGAGCTTCGGGCCGAGGCCCGGCAGGCTCGACAGCGGGCGGAACAGGGGGAACAGGACGGCGGGGCGCAACGGATGGCCTCGGGGGTCACGGGACGGGACGCCCCCATTCAATCCCGTGGCGGCGCCAGCGCGTCAAGAGGGGCGCGTCGGGAGGGGAACGGGTTCGCGCCCGTCGCAGGCGGAAAACGACGGTTGCCCGGCATCATGCGCACTTCTATGATGCGCGCCCCGGCCTCAAGGGCCCCTGTTCGTCGCGCATTTCGGGTGCCATGCTCCAGTTCATCCGCTCCTTCGCCGGTTCGTGGGTCGTCAAGATCCTGTTCGTGCTGCTCATCGCCAGCTTCGCCGTCTGGGGCATCGGCGACGTGGTCCGCCAAGGCGGCACGTCGAACACGATGATCGACGTCGGGCCGGTCGAGGTCGGCCGGAACGAGGTGGACCAGGAATTCCGCCGCCAGATGGAGCGGCTGCGCCCGCTGTTCGGCGGCACCCTCACGGTCGAGCAGGCCCGCCAGTTCGGCGTTCTCGACCAGGCGATCGCCACGCTCGTGCAGCGCAACCTGTACGACCTCGCCGCCAAGGACGCCGGCCTCTCGGTGGGCCTGGAGACGGTCAAGCGGCGCATCGCCGAGGAGCCCGCCTTCCGCGACCAGCAGGGCCGCTTCGACGGCATGCTGTTCCAGCAGATCCTGCGCCAGAACGGCCTGAGCGAGGACGGCTACGTGCAGATCATGCGCCGCGAGATCGCGCGCGAGGTGGTGTCCGGCGCCGTCGGCCAGGGCGCCGTCGCGCCCAAGCCGCTGGTCCAGGAGCTGTACCGCTTCCGCCAGGAGAAGCGGGTGGCGGAGGTGATCACCATCCCCAACGCCAGCGTCGGCGACGTCGGCACGCCGGACGACGCCGCGGTCCAGCGCTATTACGAGGACCATCAGGTCCGCTTCACCGCGCCGGAATACCGCGCGCTGACGGTGCTGCAGCTGTCGGCCGACGACCTCGCCAAGGACGTGACGGTGCCCGACGATCAGGTCCGCGCCGCCTATGACGACCACGCCGACCAGTTCGGCACGCCCGAGCGCCGTTCCGTCCAGATGGTCGTCGTCGACACCGAGGCGAAGGCCCGCGAGATCGCCGACGCCGCGCGCGGCGGCAAGAGCCTCGCCGACGCCGCGAAGGCCGCCGGTACCGAGCCGCTGACCCTCGACTCCATCACCGCGGCCGAACTGCCGGAGATCGGCCCGGCCGTCTTCGCCCTTCCCCAGGGACAGGCCAGCGCGCCGATCAAGAGCGGCCTGGGCTGGCATGTGGCCGTGGTCACCGCCGTGCAGCCCGGCGCCCAGAAGAGCTTCGAGGAGGTGCGCGGGGAACTGCTCGCCCAGCTCAAGCGCGAGAAGGCGGCCGACCGCCTGTACGAGGTGTCGAACCGCCTGGACGACGCGCTGGCCGGCGGCGCCTCGCTGGCCGAGGTCGCCCAGCAGCAGGGGCTGAAGACCGTCACCGTCACCGCCGTCGACAGCACGGGCAAGGCCCCCGACGGCAGCGCCGTCACCGGCGTGTCCGGCCTGCCCGAGGTGCTGAAGACCGCCTTCGGCCTGCCCCAGGGCCGCACGTCCAACGTCATCGAAACGCAGGACAACAGCTTCTTCGCCGTGCACGTCGATTCGATCACCCCCGCCGCCGTCCGTCCGCTGGCCGAGGTGAAGGCCGACGTGGTTGCCGGCTGGCAGGAGGAGGAGCGCGCCGCGCGCGCCGCCGCCAAGGCCAAGGACATCGCCGGGAAGCTGAAGGCCGGAAACGAGGGCGGTGCCCAGGATCTGGCCGCCAAGGCCGGCGGCAGCTTCGCCATGACCGCGCCCTTCACCCGTGACGCCCGCTCGGTCGAAGGTCTGTCGGCGGACCTGATCCGCCAGCTCTTCGCCGCCAAGCCCGAGGACGTCGTCGTCGGCGCCGTCGGCGAGGGGCAGACGGTCGCCCGCCTGAAGGAAGTCATCGCCGCCGACCCGGCCGCCGCCGACGCGCCGCTGGCCCCCGTCGAGGAGACGGTTCTGCGCGGCGTCGAGGCCGACATCATGGCCCAGTTCGCCGAGGCGCTGCGCCAGCGCTTCCCGGTCGAAGTGCACCGTGGCCGCATCGACCAGATGTATCCCGTCAACCAGTAAGCCCGCCCGAAACGCCCGCCCGAAAAGCCCGAAGCCCGGAGTCGCCGCCGTGAAGGTCCAGCCCGAATCCCCCGCCTTCGATTCCGCCTACGAGGCAGGCCGGCCGCAGGTGGTCTGGACCACGCTGGTGAGCGACCTGGAGACACCCGTCTCCGCCTACCTCAAGCTGGCCGACGGTCGGCCGTTCGGCTTCCTGCTCGAGTCGGCGGAGCGCGGCGCCGGCTCGCGCCGCGACCGCTATTCGGTGATCGGCTTCAAGCCGGACGTCGTCTGGCGCTGCCGCCGCGGCGCGTCGGAGATCAACCGCCGCGCGCTCTACGACGCCGTCGCCTACACGCCGTGCGACGGCGCGCCGCTGGAGGTCATGCGGGCGCTGATCGACGAGAGCCGCATCGACCTGCCGGCCGAACTGCCGCCGATGGCCGCCGGCCTGTTCGGCTATCTCGGCTACGACATGGTCCGGCTGATGGAGCGGCTGCCGGACGACAACCCGGACGAGCTGGGCATCCCCGACGCCATCCTGACGCGCCCCTCGCTGGTCGCCATCTTCGACAGCGTCACGGATTCGGTGACCCTGGTCACGCCGGTGTGGCCGGAGCCCGGCGTGTCGGCCGAGGCCGCCTACGGCCGCGCGTGCGAGCGTCTGGCCGACGCCGTCGCCGACCTGGAGCGCCCGCTGCCCTACCGCCGCGAGCCGCGCACCGAGGCCGGCCTGCCGCTGGAATGGACCTCCAACACCACGCGCGCGGAGTATCACGCGATGGTGGAGCGGGCGAAGGAGTACATCCGCGCCGGCGACATCTTCCAGTGCGTGCCCTCCCAGCGCATCCGCATCCCGTTCAAGCTGTCGCCGCTGGCGCTGTACCGCACGCTGCGCCGGCTCAACCCGTCGCCGTTCCTCTTCCACCTGGATTTCGGGGAGCTGTCGATCGTCGGCTCCAGCCCGGAGATCCTGGTGCGCGTGCGCGACGGCAAGGTGACCATCCGCCCCATCGCCGGCACCCGCAAGCGCGGCGCCACGCCGGAGGAGGATCAGGCGCTGGCCGACGACCTGCTGAGCGATCCCAAGGAGCTGGCCGAACACCTGATGCTGCTGGACCTGGGGCGCAACGACGTCGGCCGTGTCGCCAAGGTGGGCACCGTCAAGGTGACGCAGAAGATGATCGTGGAGCTGTACAGCCACGTCATGCACATCGTCTCCAACGTCGAGGGCGAGTTGGACCCGCGCCACGACGCGCTCGACGCGCTGGTCGCCGGCTTCCCCGCCGGCACGGTGTCCGGCGCGCCCAAGGTCCGCGCCATGGAAATCATCGACGAACTGGAGAAGGCCCGGCGCGGCGTCTACGCCGGCTGCGTGGGGTACTTCGGCGCGTCGGGCGCCATGGACACCTGCATCGCGCTGCGCACGGCGGTGCTGAAGGACGGCACGATGTACGTGCAGGCCGGCGGCGGCGTGGTGGCCGACAGCGACCCCGAATCCGAGTACCAGGAAACCGTCAACAAGGCCAAGGCGCTGATCCGCGCCGCCGAGGAGACCGTGCGCGCCGCGGCGCGCGGATAGCGCGTCTCCCATGCTCGACGCCGTCTGGCTCGCCCTGCTGGTGAAGGTGCTGGGGGCGGCCCTGGTGGTCGTCCTGGCCTCCATCGTCGCCGAGAAGGCGGGGCCGTTCTTCGGCGGCGTCATCGCCACCCTGCCCGTCTCCACCGGCCCGGCCTACGTCATCCTCGCCATCGAGCACGACGACCGCTTCATCGCCGACACGGCGCTGTCCAGCCTCGCCAGCAATGCGGCGATGATCACCTTCCTGGTGCTGCTGGTGCGCCTCGCCCCTTACCATTCCTTGGCGGTCACGCTTGGCGTGGCGTCGGCCGCCTGGATCGCGCTCGCCGCCGCCCTGCAGGCGGTGACCGACTGGACGACCGGCGGGGCGGTGGCGCTGGTCGCCGCCTTCTACGCCCTGGCCTTCCCGCTGGCGCGCCGGCCGATCCCGGAGATGAAGAAGGCCGGAGCCCCGGCGCGCTGGTACGACATGCCGTTGCGGGCCTTGCTGGTGGGCGTGCTGGTGGCGACGGTGACCTCGCTCAGCCGCATCATCGGCCCGGCGGCGACGGGCATCGGCGCGATCTACCCGATCGCGCTCTCCAGTCTGGTGGTGATCCTGCATCTGCGCCTGGGCGGCGCGGCGGTGGCCGCGGCGATGCGCAGCGCGCTCATCACCAACCCCGGCTTCTTCCTGTGCATCCTCGCCCTGCACCTGCTGGCCGAACCCGCCGGACGCGCCTGGGCGCTGACGGCAGCGCTGGTCGTGTCGCTGGCCTGGGCGCTGGGAGTGCTGGTGTGGAAGCGCAGGTTGGGCTGATCCGCAGGCGAATACCCAACCTGCACTTCACGGCTACGCCGCGCCCTTGAACTCGAACCCAGCGCCTTCCACCGCCGCCTTCACCGTGTCGGCCGGCGCGCCGTCCACGGACACGGTTCCCGTCGGCAGGTCCACGGTCACCATGGCGCCGGGCGCCGCCTTGGTGATGGCGTTGGTGACGGAGCGGACGCAGCCGCCGCACGTCATGCCGTCCACCTTGTATGTCTCAGCCATGATCCGATCCTTTCTTGGTGGTTGATTTCATCAGCAGGAACAGCGGGCGCGCACGATGGCGCTGACCGGCACCAGCGCGAAGCCGCGCTTGCGCACCTCGGGCAGCCATGTGGACAGCGCCGCCAGCGTGGCGTCGTGCGGGTGGCCGATGGCGATGGCGAAGCCCTGCTGGCGGGCCACCGCCTCGGTCTTGGCGAGTTGGGCGCGCACGGCGCCCACGGTCTGCACGTTGTCGAGGAAGATGTCGCGCCCGGCGTGCGGCATGCGCAGTTCCTCGGCCAGCGCCGTACCGGCGCTGCGCGGAGTTGTGCGGCTGTCGAGCCACAGCAGGCCGCGCCGCTGGATCTCGCCCAGCACTGGCGCCATGGCGGCGCGATCGGCGGTGAAGCGGCTGCCCATGTGGTTGTTGACCCCGACGTAGCCGTCGAAGCTCGCCAGCGCCTGGGCGAAGCGCCGCTGGATCTCCGCATTGTCCAGGCGGGTGAGCAGCGCGTCCGGGCCGGGATCCGCGTGCACGCTGGGCTCCATGGGAATGTGCAGCAACAGCTCGTGCCCGGCGGCCTGCGCGGCCCGGGTCTGGTCGCGCAACTGCTCGGCATAGGGCAGCCACGCCAGCGTCAGCGGCCCCGGCAGCTTCACCGTGCGGGCGGAGCGCTTGCGGTCGACACCCAGGTCGTCGATGACGATGGCGATCACCGGCCGGTCGCCCGGCGCGGCGAAGGGCACGGCGTTCCTGCGCCACAGCGGCACGGCGCCCGGTGCCGGCCCCGGCACCGGCGATGGCGGCACGGGCGGCGCCAGCAGCGCCGCCTGCGCGGGTGCCGGAACCGGTGCGGGCGGCGGCGGCGCGACGACCTCGGGCTCGTCGAAGGCCACCCCCGGCTCCGGTTCGGTGATCGCGGGCTGCGCGCTCTCCACCGGCGGCTCGACAGGTACGGCTGCGCTCACGGTCGTCACCGTCCTGGCCGTAACCGCCTTGGCCGGCGCGGTGCGGCCGGTCAGCACGGCGCCGCCGACGGCCACGCCGAACACCACCGCCACGGCGCCGAGCGCCAGCAGGAACGGAGTCGCGGTCAGCCCCTTGCCTGCCGGTCGGGCGCGTCGGCGTGCCATCAGGCGGGCTCCGGGCGTGGGGCGGCGATGCCGGCGGTCATGGGCTTTGCGGTCTCCTGGGTGGGCGTCGGCGAGGGTGGCACCGGGCGCGGCGCGCTGCAACAGTGTCATGGCATCACGCGTTCCACCCGCCCCGATGCGCCGGGGCTGGAAATCCGCCCCCTGGGCGGTTAGGGTAGGCCCCCTCGGGAACGATGCCGGAACGCCGGTGGCCAGTATGCTGCTCCTCATCGATAATTACGACAGCTTCACCTACAACCTCGTCCATTACCTGGGCGAGCTGGGCGCCGACGTGGTCGTCCGGCGCAACGACGCGCTGACGGTCGGGGAGGCGCTGGCCCTGAAGCCCGACGGCGTCCTGCTGTCGCCCGGCCCCTGCGACCCGGACAGGGCGGGCATCTGCCTGCCCCTGATCGACGCGGCGGCCAGGACCGGGCTGCCCCTGATGGGCGTGTGCCTGGGCCATCAGGCCATCGGGCAGGCGTTCGGCGGCCATGTCGTCCGCGCGCCGGTGCCGATGCACGGCAAGGTCGACACCATGCTGCACCAGGGCAAGGGCGTGCTGAAGGGCCTGCCCTCGCCGTTCCGCGCCACGCGCTACCACTCGCTGATCGTCGACCGCGCGACTCTGCCGGCCTGCCTGGAGGTGGTCGGCGAGACGGCCGACGGTCTGATCATGGCGCTCGCCCACCGCGAACTGCCGATCCACGGCGTGCAGTTCCACCCCGAAAGCATCGAGAGCGAGCACGGCCACGCCATCCTGCAAAACTTCCTGGCGCTGACCCGCCAGCCGGAGCTCGTGGCATGAGCGCGCAGCACGGCGACATCACCGATATGAAGGCCATCCTCGCCAAGGTGGCGGGCGGCGCCGCGCTGAGCGAGCCGGAAGCCGAGTTCGCCTTCGACATCATCATGTCCGGCAATGCCACGCCATCGCAGATGGGCGGCTTCCTGATGGCGCTGCGCGTGCGCGGCGAGACGGTGGAGGAGATCACTGGCGGCGCCCGCATCATGCGCGCCAAGGCCCTGCCGATCGAGGCGCCGCCCGGCACCATCGACACCTGCGGCACCGGCGGCGACGGCGCCGGCACCTTCAACATCTCCACCGCCGCCGCGCTGGTCGCCGCCGCCTGCGGCGTGCCGGTCGCCAAGCACGGCAACCGCGCGCTGTCGTCCAAGTCCGGCGCGGCGGACGTGCTGGCCGCCCTCGGCGTCAACCTCGACTGCGACATGGCGCTGGTGCGCAAGGCGTTGTGGGAGGCGAAGTTCGGCTTCCTGATGGCGCCGCGCCACCACCTTGCCATGCGCAACGTCGGCCCGACGCGGGTGGAGCTGGGCACCCGCACCGTGTTCAACCTGCTGGGCCCGCTGTCCAACCCGGCCGGCGCGAAGCGCCAGTTGCTGGGCGTGTTCGCCAAGCAGTGGGTGGAGCCGCTGGCGCATGTGCTGAAGCGGCTGGGGTCCGAATCCGCGTGGGTCGTGCACGGCTCCGACGGGCTGGACGAGATCACCACCACCGGAGCGACCACCGTCGCCCAATTGAAGGACGGCGAGGTCACCGTGTTCGAGGTGCATCCGGAGGAGGCCGGCGTCTTCCTCGCCCGCCCCGAACAGTTGAAGGGCGGCGACGGCGCCTTCAACGGCGCGGCCCTGCGCGCGCTGCTGGATGGCGAGCATGGCGCCTACCGCGACATCGTCGTGCTGAACGCGGCGGCCGCGCTGATCGTGGCCGGCACCGCCGGCGACCTCAAGCAGGGTGTCGAGATCGCCCGCCAAGCCATTGATTCCGGGGCGGCCCGCACGGTGCTGCACCGCCTCGCCACCATCACGCACGAGACGGTGCCGGCCGAATGAGCCCCCTCGATTCAAACGACGTTCTGGCCAGGATCTGCGCCGACAAGCGCGCCCACGTCGCCGCCTGCAAGGCCGCGAAGTCCTTCGCCGAGGTCGACGCCACCGCCCGCGCCGCGTCGCCGCCGCGCGGCTTCATCGACGCGCTGCGCCGGACCGTGGATTCGGGCCGCTACGGCCTGATCGCCGAGATCAAGAAGGCCAGCCCGTCCAAGGGCCTGATCCGCGCCGACTTCGACCCGCCGACCCTCGCCCGTGCCTACGCTGGGGGTGGGGCGACCTGCCTGTCGGTGCTGACGGACGAGCCGTACTTTCAGGGCAAGGACGAATACCTCGTCGCCGCCCGCGCCGCCGTGGACCTGCCGGTGCTGCGCAAGGACTTCATGCTCGACACCTATCAGGTGGCCGAGGCGCGCGCGCTGGGCGCCGACTGCATTCTGCTGATCATGGCGGCGCTCGACGACGTCCAGGCGGCGGAACTGGAGGCGGCGGCCCTGGATTACGGCCTGGATGTTCTGGTCGAGGTGCACGACCGCCCGGAGATGGAGCGGGCGCTTCATCTGAAAACTCCGCTCCTGGGCGTGAACAACCGCAATCTCAAGACCTTGACGGTCGATCTTGCGACGACGGTCGAGCTGTCGGCCGGCGTGCCCGCCGACCGTATGCTGGTCGCCGAGAGCGGCCTGAACACCCCCGCCGACCTCGCCCGCATGGCCACGGTGGGCGCCAAGTGCTTCCTGGTCGGCGAATCCCTGATGCGCCAGGACGACGTGACCGCCGCGACCAAGGCATTGTTGGCGCGGTAAACGAAGCTTCATAGGGAATGGATCGATGACCGGCTTCACCCATTTCGACAGCGAGGGGCGCGCCGTCATGGTCGACGTCTCCGACAAGGACGAGACGGAGCGCACGGCCACCGCGCGCGGCTCGGTGATCATGCAGCCGCAGACGCTGGCGCTGATCATGGCGGGCGGCGTCAAGAAGGGCGACGTGCTGTCGGTGGCGCGGCTGGCCGGCATCATGGGCGCCAAGCGCACGCCGGACCTGATCCCGCTCTGCCACCCGCTGGCGCTGACTTCGGTCAAGGTCGATCTCACCTGCGACCCCGACCGCGACGCCGTGGACGTCACCGCCACCTGCAAGCTCAAGGGCCGCACCGGGGTGGAGATGGAGGCGTTGACCGCCGTGTCCGTCGCCGCGCTTACCGTCTACGACATGTGCAAGGCGGTGGACCGCGGCATGACCATCACCGGCGTGCAGCTGGTCCACAAGGCCGGCGGCAAGAGCGGCGAATGGAGCGTGTCCCCGGCATGATTTCCGTAGCCGAGGCCCTGGCGCGCATGCTCGCCCACTGTCCGCCGCTGCCGGCCGAGACCGTCGGGCTGCACGAGGCGCTGGGCCGCGTGCTGGCGGAACCGGTGGTGGCACGGCTGACGCAGCCCCCCTTCGCCGCCGCGTCCATGGACGGCTGGGCGGTGCGCTCCGCCGACCTTGCGGGTGCCGGCGACGATTCCCCCGTGACGCTGCGCCGCGTCGGCGAGGCCGCCGCCGGGCATGCCTTCGCCGGCACGATCGACCCCGGCGCGGCCGTGCGCATCTTCACCGGCGCGCCGCTGCCCGATGGCGCCGACGCCGTGGTGATGCAGGAGGACGCGACGGCCGAGGGCGACACCGTCCGCATCCCGGTCGCGCCACCACCCGGCAAGTTCGTGCGCCCCGCCGGCCTGGACTTCCGCGAAGGCGAAGCGGTGCTGCCGGCCGGCCGGCGCCTGACCGCCCGCGACGTCGGGCTGGCGGCGGCGGCCAACG
>DASWVP010000637.1:0-7067 GCA_036401175.1 Azospirillum sp.
GCCACGTCCTCGACGACAGCGGGGCGCGGCTGCTGCTGACCGACGCCACGGGCCGTGCCGCCGTCGCCGCGGCGGCCCCGGCGATGGCCCCGGCCTGCCTCGCGCTGGACGAGCTGGAAGCGGAGGAAGCCGGCGTCGAGCCGGCGGTCGCGGTCGCGCCAGAGGATGCCGCATACGTCATCTACACCTCGGGCTCGACCGGCCGTCCCAAGGGCGTGGTGGTCCCGCACCGGGCGATCGGCCAGCACTGCCAGGTGATGCGGGACCACTACCGGCTGGGGCCGGACGACGTCGTCCTGCACTTCGCCGCGACGACGGTGGACGCGTCGCTGGAACAGCTTCTGCCCCCGCTGACCTGCGGCGCGGCGGTGGTCGTCCGCCCCGACGCGCTGTGGTCGGCGCAGAGCTTCCGCGCCGCCGTGGCCGCGCAGGGAATCACGGTGGCCGACGTGCCGCCCTCCTACCTGCACGAGCTTCTGCTGGACACCCGGCAGGCGGCGGACTGGGAGGCGCTGCGCACCCTGCGGCTGGCCATCGTCGGCGGCGAGGCGCTGGCGCCGGAAACGCTCGACCTGTGGCGCGGCGGTCCGTTGCGCGGCTGCCGGCTGGTCAACGCCTATGGGCCGACCGAGACGACGATCACCAGCACGGTGTTCGAGATCGGCCCCGACGCGCCGGACGTGCCCGGCATGAACGGGGGCCGGGGCGGGGAGGGCGACGGCGTTCCCATCGGCCGCCCGCTGCCGGGTGAGAGCGCCTACATCCTGGACGGCTACGGCCAGCCGGTTCCCGTCGGCGTTCCGGGCGAGCTGCACATCGGCGGGGCCGGCGTCGCCATAGGCTACCTGAACCAGCCCGAGCTGACGCGCGAGCGCTTCATCGACTCCCCCTTCCGCCCCGGCGAGCGGCTGTACCGCACCGGCGATCTGGCGCGCTGGCGGGCGGACGGCACCATCGCCTTCCTGGGGCGGCGCGACCATCAGGTGAAGATCCGCGGCTTCCGCGTCGAGTGCGGCGAGGTCGAAGCCGCCTTGCGGGCGCTGGACGCCGTCCGGCAGGCGGTGGTGATCGCCCGCCCGGCGCCCGGCGGCGCGCGGCTCGTCGCCTTCGTGGTGCCCGCCGCCAATAGCCTTCCCGACCTGGGCGCCACCCTGCGGCGGGCGCTGGCGGACGTGCTGCCGGACCACATGATCCCGGCGGCCTTCGTGCCGCTCGCGGCGATGCCGCTGACGCCCGGCGGCAAGGTGGACCGCGCCGCGCTGATGCGCCACGACCTCGACGCCCTGGAAGCGCCGGCCCATGTCGAGCCGCGCACGGAGATGGAGGCGCGGCTCGCCGGGCTCTGGCGCGAGGTGCTCGGGGTCGAGCGGGTCGGCGTGCACGACGACTTCTTCGACCTGGGCGGGCATTCGCTGCTGGCGGTCCGGCTGGCCGCGCTGGTGCACCGGCGCCTCGGCCGGGACATGCCCCTGTCGTCGCTGTTCGAGGCGCCGACCATCGCCGGGCAGGCCCGGTTCCTGGAGCGGGAGGCGGCGTCCTGGTCGCCGCTGGTGTGCCTGCGGCCCGATGGCGGCGGCGCGCCGTGGTTCTGCGTGCATGCCGCCGCCGGCACCGTGCTCGCCTACCGGGAACTGTCCCGCGCCATGGGGGGCGCGCGGCCGGTCTATGCGCTGCAGGCGCCGGACCCCGCCGCCGGCCATCCGGGCAGCGTCGAAGGGCTGGCGGCGCTGTACGTCGCGGCGATCCGGACCGTGCAGCCGCGCGGCCCTTATCACCTCGGCGGCTGGTCGCTGGGCGGGGTGATCGCCTACGAGATGGCCCGGCAGTTGCGGCACGCCGGCGAAGGGGTGGCCACGCTGGCGCTGATCGACAGCTATCCGCCCGAGGTGGTGAAGGCGTTCGAACAGGATCAACTCCGGCGGCAGGGATTGCCCGAGGACGACGCCGAGGCGGCGCTGCTGCTCGCCTTCGCGCGGGAATGCGGCATCGGCGATCCGGCCCCCCTGCTGGCCGGCACGCCGGCCACGGCGCCCCCGGCGGAACGCCTGGAGCGCCTGCTGGACCGGGCCGCGCCCGCCCTCGACCGGGCGCGGACGCTGGGGATGTTCGCCCTGTTCCGCGCCAACCTGCGGGCGATGGACGGCTACGTGCCCGGCGGCTATCCGGGCGACGCGACGCTGTTCGCCGCCGCCGGGACCGGCGCGGCGCCGGGCGGCGGCTGGGCGGCGGCCGTGCACGGCGCGCTGGAGACCGTCGCCGGTCCCGGCGACCATTACGGCGTCCTCCACCCCCCGAACGTGCAGGCCCTGGCGGCGGCGCTGGCCCGGTGCCTGGAGTCCGAAGCGGCCGAGCGGGAGGCGGCGCCGGCGGTATGACCGCCGCCCCCGGCCATAGGCGCTGACATGCACGTATTTGGTGCGTTGACTGATGCGGCGATCAGTCATTCATTCATTTCGTCATCCCCGCGCAGGCGGGGATCCACGTTTTTCGCTACATCCGTTCGTCGGAAACATGGATCCCCGCCTGCGCGGGGATGACGGTAAAGGGTTGATTCACCGTTAAAGCTCATGCGCGGATGCCCATATTGGCGCCTATGCCGCCCCCGCCCCCGCTCCGCCCGCGCCCTGGCGGGAACGCCGGCGGGCCGAGATTTGCCTGCTTGTTGTCTCCGCCGTGGGCGGCTACTTTCGCTACCTCATTCGATGCGCGGATGTCGGGGCTTCCGCGTCCCTGACGTTGCGCCCCCATCCGATTCCTGAGCGGCGTCCCCGTCCATGCACGTCATCCGTCTGCTGACGACAGGTCCACGCACGTCCCTGAAAGGGACGCTTGCCGTCACCTGCCTCGCCGGGCTGGGCAACGCGGCGCTCATCGGCCTGATCAACGAGGTGGGGGAGAAGGCGGCGCTGGCCGAACCGGTCAGCGGGACGCTGCTGCTGCTCTACGTCGGCGCCTTCGCCTTCTTCTACATCGCCAGCCGCGCCTCCCTGCACGAGGCCAACCGCATGCTCCAGCATCGGCTGGGCATGCTGCGGCTGCGCATCGTCGACAAGATCCGCCACGCCCCGCTGCGCGCGCTGGAACAGATCGGCCAGGGCGAGCTGTACGCCGTGGTGGCGCAGGAGACGAACCACCTGTCGCAGAACCTGCCGCTGTTCGTCAGCGCGGTGCAGAGCGGCTTCCTGCTGGTTTTCTGCCTGCTCTACATCGCCGTGCTGTCGCCGCCCTCCTTCCTGGTGGTGGGCGCCTTCACGGCGCTGGGGCTCGCCATCTTCTGGCGCCGCCGGGTGGTGCTGAACCGGGCGCTCGGCGGCGTGTACGGCCACGAGACGGCGATGCTGGACGGCATGACCAGCTTCACCGAAGGCTTTCAGGAGATCCGCCTCAACGCCGACAAGAACGACGCGCTGTTCCATCAGTTCACCCGGACGGTGAGCGAACTGGAAACCGCCGTCACCGGCATCGGCAGCCGCTGGGTGGCGCTGATGCAGTTCTCCAACGCCTTTCTGTACGCGCTGGTGGGCGTGGTGATCTTCGTGCTGCCGATGTTCTTCCATGGCTACAACGACGTGATCTACAAGGTGGCGGCCGCCGCCATCTTCTGCGTCGGCCCGGTCACCGCCATCACCTCGGCCTCCCACCTGTACGCCAAGGCCGACACCGGCCTGGGCCACGTCTACCGCATGGAAGAGCGGCTGGACGAGGCGGTGGCGCGCACCCCGCCGACGCCGGACGGCTCGCGCTTCCAGGGCTTCCGCCGCATCGACTTCCAGGACATCACCTTTTCCTACCGCGACGCGGACGGGCAGGTGGTGTTCACCTCCGGCCCCTGGAGCTTCGCGCTGAACCGTGGCGAGATCGTCTTCCTGGTCGGCGGCAACGGCAGCGGCAAGTCCACCGCCATGAAGCTGATGTCCGGCCTCTACCCGCCCGACGGCGGCGGCATCCTGGTGGACGGCGCGCCGGTGACGCCGGAGATCCGGCAGGAATACCGCGAGCTGTTCTCCGGCATCTTCCCGGACTTCCACCTGTTCGACCGGCTGTACGGCCTGGGCGACGTGGACCCGGCACGGGTGCGGGCGCTGATCCACCGCATGGAGCTGGACGAGAAGACCGACTTCAAGGACGGGCGCTTCACCGCCACCGGCCTGTCCACCGGCCAGCGCAAGCGGCTGGCGATGATCGCCGCGCTGCTGGAGGACCGCGAGATCTACCTGTTCGACGAGTGGGCGGCCGACCAGGATTCGCGCTTCCGCGACGTCTTCTACACCGAGATCCTGCCGGACCTGAAACGGCGCGGCAAGACGGTGCTGGCCGTCACCCACGACGACCGCTACTGGTCGTGCTGCGACCGCCGCCTCACCCTCGACCTCGGCATGATCCAGGCGGAGGCGGCGGAGCCCGGCGCCCCGTCGGCCGGGTGACGCCATGGCGCTGATCGACTTCCTCAAGCGGGCCGACCGCAAGGACCTGCGGCTGATGCTGCTGCTGACGCTGGTTTCCGGCGTCGCCAACGCGCTGCTGGTGCTGGCGGTGAACGAGGTGACCGATTCGGTGGCGCACGCCGTCCGGCCGGGACCGCTCAGTCTGGCCATGTACGCGGCGGCCTTCGTCACCTACTATCTCGGCAACCGCTACGCGCTGCTGCGCGCCAACCTCGTCATCGAGCGGCTGCTGAGGCAACTGCGCCTGCAGGTGATGGACAAGCTGCGTCGCAGCGAGCTGCCGGTGATCGACCGGCTCGGCCGCGGCAACCTGTACACGCTGATCGCGCAGGAGACCAACCACCTCTCGCTGACCTTCCCGATGATCATCGACTGCGCGCAGCAGGCGATCCTGCTGACGGCGTCGCTGCTCTACCTGACGTGGCTGTCGCCGTGGGCGCTGCTGGTCTTCCTGCTCGCCGTGGTGCTGGGCGCGACGGGCTACCGGCTGAGCACCCGGGGCTTCCGCGACACGGCCAAGCTGATCACCGAGCGTCAGGCGGACATGCTCGACGCCGTGGCCGACCTCGTGCACGGCGGCAAGGAGCTGCGCCTGAACCAGCGCAAGAGCGACGAGGTCTTCGCCCGCTTCCGCAAGCTGTCGCACTCGACCGAGATGCTGCTGATCATCTCCGGCGACCATTGGGCCGATCTGGCGCTGCTGGGCAGCTTCGTCACCTACCTGATCCTGGGAGTCATCGGCTTCGCCTTCCCCGAGATCATCCAGGGCCACAGTCTGGTGGTCTTCCAGTTGATCCCGGTGGTGCTGTTCTGCATGGGGCCGCTGACGCGCATCGTCAGCCAGTCGCCCCTGTTCACCCGCGCCGACGTCGGGCTGCAGTCGATCCTCGCCATCAACCGCCAGCTTTCCGAAAACGGCGGGGTTGGCACGGACGAGGCGCGCGCGATGGCGCCGCGCTTCCGCGACTTCCGGCGGATCACCTACAGCGGCCTGACCTTCAGCCACCGCAACGCCTCCGGCGCGGCGGAGTTCACCGCCGGTCCGTTCGACCTGACGCTGACGCGCGGCGAGACGGTGTTCCTGGTGGGCGGCAACGGCAGCGGCAAGTCCACGGTGACGCGCCTGCTGACCGCGCTGTACCCGGCCGATGCCGGCGTCATCCGCGTGGACGAGCGGCCGGTGGGCGGGCGCTCCATCGCCGGCTTCCGCGAGCTGTTCTCCGCCATCTTCGTCGATTTCCACCTGTTCGACCGGCTCTATGGCCTGGAGGACGTGGACCCCGACGCGGTCAACGCGCTGATCGAGGAGATGGGGCTGGCCGGCAAGCTCCGCTTCGCCGACGGGCGCTTTACCCAACTGGCGCTGTCCACCGGGCAGCGCAAGCGTCTGGCGCTGATCGCCGCGCTGCTGGAAGACCGGCCGATCTACGTCTTCGACGAATGGTCGGCCGAACAGGACGTGCATTTCCGCGAGCAGTTCTACACCCGCATCCTCCCCGGCCTGAAGGCCCGCGGCAAGACGGTGGTGGCCGTGACGCACGATGAACGCTATTGGCATCTGGCCGACCGGGTCATCAAGATGGACCTGGGACGGGTGGTCTGGGAACGCGCAGGCAAGGATCTGGAGCCGGCATGACCGACATCGCGCAATCACTCTTCCGCAAGTGGGGCGGGGGACGGCAGGAGCCGTACGACGACGAGGAGCTGGAGTCGTACTGGCGGGAGCGGCGGGCGCAGCGGCGGCGGACCTACTTCAGCCTGACGCTGCTGGCGGTGCTGCTGGCCGTCGTGCTGCTGTGGAGCCGCATGGTCGTCTCCATCCACTCGGGCGAGGCGGGCGTGCTCTACCGCTTCTTCTTCGGCACGGAGCTGGACGAGATCTACGGCGAAGGGGTGCACCTGATCTGGCCGTGGGACCGCATGTCCATCTACGACGTCCGCCTGCAGACGCGTGAGCGCGATTACCGGCTGCTCACCAAGGGCGGCCTGCCGGTCAACCTCAAGGTCGCCATCCGCTACCGGCCGGACCTGCGCCTGCTGCCGCTGTTGCACATCAACGTCGGGCCCGACTACCTGGACAAGGTGGTGTTCCCGGAGACCGAATCGGTGCTGCGCCGGGCGGTGGGCCAGTACGACCCCGAGGAGGTCTACACCAGCCAGCGCGGCTTCCTGGAATCCATCCTGGTCGGCAGCCTGTCCAACGCCGAGGACCGCTACGTCGTCATCGACGACGTGCTGGTGCGCGCCGTCGAGCTGCCGGACACGGTGCGCGAGGCCATCGAGCGCAAGATGGCCCTGCTGGAAGAGCAGAAAGCCTACGTCTTCCGTCTGGCGATCGAACAGAGGGAGGCCGAGCGCAAGGCCATCGAGGCGCGCGGCATCCAGGCCTATCAGGACACCATCCGCCAGAGCCTGACGCCCGACCTGCTGCGCTGGCAGGGCATCCAGGCCACCCGCGATCTGGCCACCTCGCCCAACGCCAAGACGGTGGTCATCGGCTCGGGCAAGGACGGCCTGCCCATCATCCTCGGCGGCGACCGCTAGCCCCATGAACGACGCGAACGATAACGACGCGAAGGATTCCGGCGACAACGTCATGACGGGCATCCGCCGGCTGGCCGG
>DASWVP010000638.1:0-2200 GCA_036401175.1 Azospirillum sp.
CCGGGCGCTGGACCTGACGCGGGTCCGGGGCCTGCTGGCGGCGCCGGTGATGGTCGACCTGCGCAACATCTACAACCCGGCCGACATGGCCAAGGCCGGCTTCGACTACACCAGCATCGGCCGCCCGCACACGGCACCCAATACGGAGGAAGCGACGACATGAGCCGCGCCCACGCCTTCCACCCCACCGTCCTGCGCGAGTACGACATCCGCGGCATCGTCGGCACGACGTTGACCGAGGACGATGCGCGCGCCGTCGGCCGCGCCTTCGGCACCATGGTGGCGCGCCAGGGCGGCAGGACCGTGTGCACCGGCTACGACGGCCGCACCAGCTCTCCGGCGCTGGAGGCGGCGCTGACCGAGGGGTTGGTCTCCACCGGCCTGCACGTGCTGCGCATCGGCCTTGGGCCGACGCCGATGCTGTACTTCGCCACGCGCGACCGCGAGGCCGACGCCGGGATCATGATCACCGGCTCGCACAACCCGCCGGAGTACAACGGCATCAAGATGATGCTGGGCAAGGGCCCGGTGTACGGCCGGATGATCCAGGACCTGGGCACGATGGCCGCCGGGGCGGACTTCGTGTCCGGCGAGGGCTCCAGCGAAGAGATCGACGTCAAGGACGCCTACGTCGACCGCCTGCTGAAGGATTACGACGGCCCGCGCGACCTGAAGGTCGCCTGGGACGCCGGCAACGGCGCCAGCGGCGAGATCCTGCGCCGCCTGACGGCGCGGCTGCCGGGCACGCACGTCCTTCTGTTCGACGAGATCGACGGCACCTTCCCCAACCACCACCCGGACCCGACGGTCGAGAAGAACCTGGAGGACCTGAAGCGGGCGGTGGCCGCGCAGGGCTGCGACCTGGGCATCGGCTTCGACGGCGACGGCGACCGCATCGGCGCCATCGACCACAAGGGCCGCGTGGTGTGGGGCGACCAGCTCGTGGCGATCTACGCCGGCGAGGTGCTGAAGACCCACCCCGGCGCCACCATCATCGCCGACGTCAAGGCCAGCCAGGCGCTGTTCGACGAGATCGCCCGGCACGGCGGCCAGCCGCTGATGTGGAAGACCGGCCATTCGCTGCTCAAGGCGAAGATGGCCGAAACCGGATCGCCGCTGGCCGGCGAGATGTCCGGCCACATCTTCTTCGCCGACAAATGGTACGGCTTCGACGACGCGCTGTACTGCGGCGTGCGCCTGATCGGTCTGGTCAGCCGCTCCGGCGGGTCGCTGGCCGACATCCGCGACGGCCTGCCGGACATGGTCAACACGCCGGAGACCCGCTTCCAGGTGAACGAGGAGCGCAAGTTCGCGGTGGTGGAAGAGGTCAAGGCGCGCCTGAAGGCGGCTGGCGCTGACGTCAACGACATCGACGGCGTGCGCGTGACGACGCCGGACGGCTGGTGGCTGCTGCGCGCCTCCAACACCCAGGACGTGCTGGTCGCCCGCGCCGAAGCCAACAGCGAGGCGGCGCTGGAGCGGCTGAAGGACACGCTGATCGAGCAGCTCAAGGCGTCCGGCCTGCAAGCGCCGTCGTTCGAGGACGGCGGCGGGCACTGACGATCGTTGGGTTTTGCGGCTGGCGCCTCAACCCAACCTACGGCGCCGCTGTAGGTTGGGTTGAGCGCAGCGAAAACCCAACGCCGGATTCCCGGCACGAAAAAGGGGGCTGCCGTCGGCAGCCCCCTTTACGTTTTCGGAGCGGGGGTGGCCCCCTCAGTGCCGCGCGAGGCGGTCGATCTCCTCTTTCGTGTAGAGTTTGTCGAGCTTCCAGCGGGCCAGCGCCTGTGTGTCGGGGAGGGGCCGGGTCTGCTCCGTGCGTATCTTTTCATCGAGAGCAGCGTGCCGTGTGCGGAGAGAATCGATGCGAGACTCGAGGCTCATGTGGCTCTCCTTCGTTAGCCGATACGGGCTACGAGGAACAGGATAGACCGACTCCGCCGCGCGGTCTACGGGTTCCAAACGCATAAGAGGGCATAATTTTGCGACAGAAAATTACCGATATCGTTTTTGTCCCTTGCCATTTCGACCAAACGCGGGTTGGCGTCGGGCGCCAACCCGCGACGATCCGTAGGATCGCTGGAAGAATCCGGTGGGATCGCTAGAAGATGAAGTCGCCGCTGCTCAGCGCGCTCGGCGCCAGACCGGTGAGCGTCACCTCCTCGCCGCCCGCGAAATGCAGGATCGTGTTGCCGCTGCC
>DASWVP010000639.1:0-1669 GCA_036401175.1 Azospirillum sp.
GGTGCGGCGGCCACGGCGGCCTTGCCGCTGCTGGCCGCGCAGGCGGACGCCGCCGTGCTGGCGCTGCTGGTGCTGTCGGCGGTCGCCGTGGGGTTCTACCTGCCGGCGGCCTGGCTGTCGGCCCGCGTGCGCGGCCGGCAACGGCAGATCCGCGAGGCGTTCCCCGACGCGCTCGACCTGCTGCTGGTCTGTGTCGAGGCCGGGCTGGGCCTGGACGCCGCCATCGCCCGCGTCGGCGACGAGCTGGCGCCCATCCACCCCGTGCTGGCGCAGCAGTTCATGATCATGGGGCTGGAGCTGCGCGCCGGCCGGTCGCGGGAGGACGCGTTGCGCGGCCTGGGCGAGCGCAGCGGCCTGGACGAGGTGCGGGCCTTCGTCAACCTGCTCGTCCAGTCCGACCGGCTGGGCACCAGCATCGGCGACGCGCTGCGCGTCGGCGCCGACGAGATGCGCTCGCGCCGGATGCTGCGCGCCGAGGAGAAGGCGCACCAGTTGCCGGTCAAGCTGTCGGTGCCGCTGGTGCTGTTCCTGCTGCCGGGGCTGGTGACGGTGATCATGCTGCCGCCGGCCATCCAGGTGCTGCGCGTGCTGACGCCCGCCATGTCCGGGCAATGAATTCGGGACAATGAAGGGGGAAGGACGCCGATGACCGCGACCCTGTTGCCGACGCTCTACGCCGTGCCGCTCGCCATGGCGATGGCGTGGGATCTCACCTCGTTCCGCATTCCCAACTGGCTGACCGGGGCGCTGGCGGCGGCCTTCCCGGTGGTGGCGCTGCTGGCGCCGGACGGCGTCGCGTGGGGCGGGCATCTGGCGGCCGGCGCCATCGCCTTCGCCCTGGGGACGGCGCTGTTCGCCCTGCGCGCCATGGGCGGCGGCGACGTCAAGCTGCTGGGGGCGGTGGCGCTGTGGCTGGGATTGGGCCAGCTCGCGGAGTTCCTGCTGCTGACCGGCGTGCTGGGGGGCGTGCTGACGCTGGCGCTGCTGCTGTCGCGCCAGATGCTGCCGCCGCTGCTGGCATCCCTGCCGGGCGACGGAGTGCCGGCGCTGCCGCGCCTGCTGCTGCCGGGGGAGGCGATCCCCTACGGCGTCGCCATCGGCGCCGCCGCGCTCGCCCTGGCCGGGCATGTGCCGATGCTGGGGTGAGGCGCTACGGCTTGAAGCAGCGGGCCATGTCCTGCTCCTTGCCCATGAGCTGGCAGGTGTAGCCGTTGTTGAAGTTGAAGCGGGTGCCGCGCGGGTCCATGCGGCGCGCCGAGATGACGGTCTGCTCGCCGCGCTTGAAATGCGCCCACATCGACGAATCCAGGTGGATGCGGATGCCGTTCGAGAACACCACGCTGCGGTCGCGGGTGATCAGGACATCGACGCCGTTGTTGAACGCCATGCCGCCGGGCTTCGGCGCGGCGGCGAGGCCGTTGGTGCAGTTGACGCCGTCCGGCTGCACCATGACGCACTCGTAGGGCTTCGGCTGCGCCGCCGAAAGCACCATGGCGTAGACCGCCACCTCCAGGACGCTCAAGGGCATGCAGACCTCCGTCCGGGGCGGTCGCGGCCGGCAAGGTCCGGTTGCCGATGCGCGAAAACGACCGTCCACATACGGTTGTGGTAGCGCTTAATCGTTTCCAAAAGAATAATGGCGCGGGCTTGGCCGGAGTTCAGATCCGCG
>DASWVP010000640.1:0-5782 GCA_036401175.1 Azospirillum sp.
CGCCGAGCTGCGCGCCCTCGTTGGCCACCAGCACGGCCACCGCCGCTTCCGATCCCTGCTCGACCAGCGCGTCGGCCACCTTGGGCCCGACGGTCGGGCGCCGGGCGATGGCGGTGTGCTTGGCGTCGGTGCCCGTGCGCACGACCTCCAGCAGGTCGTCGTCGCTCAACACCTGGCTGACGCTGAGGATCGGGATGGCCACCGCCTCCACGTCCCTGGCCAGCGTCAGCGCCACGTCGCGCGGCAGGTTGGGGTTGGCCTTCAGGTTTTCGGCCAGCGACTGGCGCACGCGCACCACGGCGTCGCGCGCCATGTGGCGGATGATCTCCTCAGCCAGCCGGCGTTCGCTCTCGGTCAGGTCGCCGTCGTACTGACGGCCGAGTTTGGCCGCGAGATCCGCCCGGGTGGTCGGGGACGGGTCCGAGAGAAGACGCGACACGTCTTCCTTGGTAAGCTGCTCCGTCATCGGGCCCCGGAACCCCGCTGTCGCAAAAATTGTAGCAAATTGTGCCAAAACATCAGGCGTTTGGATCACCCCGCCAGCATCGGACGGAAGCGTTGAACCTTTGTTAACGCGCCCCTGCGGCAAGACCACACGCCGGCCGCGGGCATCGCCCCCTTACGGCGGCTCGGGCAGCATCGACACGCGCGGGCGCGCGCCGCGCAACGCGCGCTCCACGGCGGCGGCCTGCGCCTCCACCGTGACCATGGCCTGCGAGGGCACCTCCAGCGCGCGGTCCTCGTAGACGTTCGTGCCCGGGTGCGCGTCGGCCCAACGCCGGACGGCGGCGTCGCGCTCGTGCAGCAGGGTGTCGATCCGCGGACGGAACAGGCGCAGCATGGCGGTGACCCAGCGGTTGGCGGGCCAGGACGGGCGCGCGTGGTCGACCGTGAAGTTGTCCAGCATGCGGATCACGTCGGCCGCCGGATACCACGTCTCGCCGGTCACCCAGCGGTTGGTGGTGAACAGGCGCACGGCGTGGCCGGCGTGGTCCATGCCGATGCCGATCAGGTGCGACAGCGCGTCGTTGTCGCCGGCGGGCGGCATCCGGTCGGGGGGCGGCTGGTCCGGCAAAGGCGCCGGCCGCACGCCCTCCGGCATGCCCAGGGGCCGCAGGAAGGTGTGGAAGTGGCCGTGCTCGCCGTCCGGCCGCTCGCCTTCGGGATGGCAATGGTAATAGTACTGGGCGTGGTACTCGGCGTCGTAGACGTCGCCCGACGGGTAGTGCCGCCACTCGTACACGCTGCCCTGCCCGCGCAGCAGCTCGCCCACCACGGTGTCGCCGGTCTTCGCGAGAACGCGCTGGCAGGTCCTCACCTCGGCCGCCGCCTCGGCCATGGCCTGCAAGGTCTCGCGGGGAACTCCGGTCAGGTCGATCATCGGCCTCAGCCCTCCGCGCCGCCCGATACCCGCCAGCATAGGTATGGGGGCAAGCGCCGCGCCGCAAGCCTGATTCAGCCCCCGCCGGCCGGCCGCACCGCGGCGCCCTTGCGCAGCGTCCACGCCACCATCTGCCCCATCACCTGCCGCAACGCCGTGTCGAACGCCGCGACCACCGGGGCGAAGCCGCCGCCCTGCACCGGGACCACGGCCTCGAAGGTCTCGCCCGCCTCGATGGTCCGGCGCGGCATGGCGACCAGCTTGGCGGCGAGGCGCACGCGCACGCGGTCCGGGCTGGCGGCGGTGGGCGACGCGTATTCCGCCTGGAAGTCGCGCAGGTCGGTCTTCAGCACGAAGTCGGAGCGCAGCGCCGCGGTGTCGCGGCCGACCGAGACGATCCTGCCGCTGTCCTCGAACGACTCGATCAGCACGCCCTGCACCATGTTGGGCGCCCGGTCGGTCCACGACACGTCGGCGAAATAGTCGATGGAGGTCGGCGTGCGGGCCACCGCGATGCGCGGCGTGTCCAGGCCGGCCGGCGCCACCGGCGTCTCGACCAGCAACTGCCAGCCGACCTGCGGCAGCGCCGGGTCGGCTGGCGCGCCGGGGGTGAGCGTGTAGAGTTTGGCCGGCACCGAGGTGAGCGCCCCGGCGCAGCCACCGACCCCAACCGCCAGCGCCAGCGCCAGCAGCGCCGCGCGCGGCGCGTTTCCCGTGCGTCCGTTCATTTTCCGCGCACCTCCACCCCTTGCCGGGTGCCGCCGAACAGGAAGTTCGACGGGTCGTTCTCGAGTCGCGTGACCACCCGCGACACCTGCCCGGACAGGTCCCGCAACTGGGTGATCAGCAGCGTGAATTCATACAGCCCCGTGGTCGTGAAGTCGTGCACCGGCGCGCGGTTTTCGGCAAGCATGGCGTTGACCTGCGCCGACGTTTTGGTAAGCGCCTGCGACAGCTCGCGCGCGTCGCCGGACAGCTGTTTGGTGCTCGTCTCCAGCGTGCCCAGCGTGCGCCCGGCCTGCACCACCGTCTGGTCCAGGTGCGGCAGCACCCCGTCGACCTTCTCCAGCGTCTTTTCCAGGCCGTTCGCCGCCGTGGCCAGGTGGGTGGTGAGCGTGCGCACGTTCTGCAGCGTCTCGCCCAGCGCCATCTGGTTGTCGTTGCTCAGCAGCTCGGCCGCGCGGTTGGTCAGCTCCAGGATGCGGGCCAGCAGGCGCGGCGCCGACTCGACCACCTCCGACAGCGTCGAGGGGCGCGACGGGATGACCGGCACGCCGCGGTGCTCGGAATCCTTCAGCCGTTCGCTGCGCTCGGTGCCGCCGGTGATCTGCACGAAGGCGCCGCCGGTGATGCCCTGCATTTCCAGCGCGGCGATCGAATCGACCTTGATCGGCGTCTCCTCCTGCAGCTCGACGGTGACGCGCACCTGCCCGACGTTGGACGGGTCGAGGCGGAGGTCGGTGACCGTGCCCACCGGAATGCCGCGGTAACGCACCGGGCTGCCGGTCTGCAAACCGGTCACCGAACCGGTGAAGAAGATGTAGTAGGTGTCGCGCGACTGCTCGAGCTGCACCTTGGCGATCCAGATGCTGAACACGAACAGCCCGGCGAGCAGGGCCAGCACGAAGCTGCCGACCAGGATGTAGCTGGCGCGCGTCTCCATGTGCCTCAGCCCCCCGCATGCCGCGCCGCGCGCCCGCGCGGCCCGTGGAAATAATCGTGGATCCACGGATGGTCGTCGCGGAGCAGTTCGTCCAGCGTGCCCACCCGGATCTTCTTGTCGACCAGCACCGCGATGCGGTCGCAGATCGACGTCAGGCTGTCGAGGTCGTGGGTCACCATGTAGACGGTCAAGCCCAGACTCCTTTGCAGGTTGCGGATGAGCTGGTCGAAGGCGGCGGCGCCGATGGGGTCCAGGCCGGCGGTCGGCTCGTCCAGGAACAGGATGTCGGGGTCGAGCGCCAGCGCCCGCGCCAGCCCGGCGCGCTTGCGCATGCCGCCCGACAGCTCCGACGGGTATTTCGGGCCGGCGTCGGCCGGCAGGCCGGTCATGGCGATCTTCACGCGCGCCACCTCGCGGATCAGCGGTCCGGGCAGGTTGGTGTGCTCCTTCAACGGCACCATGACGTTTTCGGCCACGGTCATGGAACTGAACAGGGCGCCGTCCTGGAACAGCACGCCGGTGCGCGCCTGCACGGCCACCCGCTCGGCATCCGACAGCCGGTCGGTGTCGCGCCCCAGCAGCTCGATCCGCCCCGCCGCCGGCCGGATCAGGCCCAGGATCTCCTTCAGCAGCACCGACTTGCCGGTGCCCGAGCCGCCGACCACGCCCAGCACCTCGCCCTTCCACACGTCGAGGTCGAGCCCCTCGTGGATCACCTGCCGGCCGAATCGGGTGACGAGGTCGCGCACGCGGATCACCACGTCGCGCGCGGCGGCCTCCGCCCCCTGGTCCAGCCCGCCCTGCACCCCCTGGTCCGGCATCCGTCACACACCCAGAAACGAGAAGAGCACCGAGAAGATCGCGTCCAGCACCATGACCAGGAAGATCGATTCGACGACCGATTTGGTGGTGAGCCGGCCGACGCTTTCGGCGCTGCCCGACACCTTCAACCCTTCGTAGCAGCCGACCATGGCGATGACGAGCGCGAACACCGGCGCCTTGATCAGCCCGACCGCCAGCGTGCCCGGCCCCACCGCGAACTGGAGCTGGCGCAGGAACTGCGCGAAGGTGATGTCGAGCACGAAGTAGCTCATGACCGCACCACCGAACAGCCCCATCACGTCGGCATAGAACGCCAGCAGCGGCAAGCTGATGATGAGCGCCAGCGCCCGCGGCACCACCAGCAGCTCCACCGGGTCGAGGCCCAGGGTGGAGAGGGCGTCCACCTCCTGGTTGACCTTCATGGTGCCGATCTGCGCCGTGAAGGCGGAGCCGGAGCGGCCGGCGACGATGATCGCCGTCATCAAAATGCCGATCTCGCGCAGGATCGACACGCCCAGCAGGTTGACCACGTAGATGTCCGCGCCGAACCGGCGCAGCTGGTCCGCCCCCTGGAACGCCATCACCACGCCGATGAGGAAGGACAGCAGGCCCAGGATGGGCAGCGCGTTCAGCCCCGTCTGCTCGATGTGGAACAGCACCGAGGTCAGGCGCAGCCGCGACGGCCGCACCAGGACGCGGCCGAAGGTGACGGTGATCAGGCCGAGGAAGGACAGGAGATCCACCGCCTCGCGCAGCGCCTCCATCGTGGTGCGCCCGGTGCGCTCCAGCATGTCCAGGATGGGGTGCGACCGCGCCTGCCGCACGGCGGGCGTCACCGCCGCCGCGCGCACCGCGTCGAACAGCGGCGCATGCTCCGGCCGGATCGGCGCCACCTCCACCGCGTGCCCCTCGCCCGCCAGCCGCTCGGCCAGACGCGCCAGCAGGAGCGCGCCGACGGTGTCGAGCACGTCGAGCCCGCCGAGGTCGATGCGCACCGCCGCGCCGCGCGGGTCCGGGCGCACGCGGTCCAGGTCGCCCGACAGGGCGCCGGCCCCTTCCAGGTCCCACCGTCCGCCGGCCGTCACCAGCCATGCGCCGTCGCCGGTGCGCGACGCGTCCATCCAGGCCCGCTGCGGCGCCATGCGCCCTGCCCCTTTTTCCCTGTCCTTCGAGCGAACTTGGCGGGATACCCGGCATGGGTCAACCCTTGGACACCCCCGAAGGGTGGCGGTGGTCTTTACGCCGGGCCGGTGGCGCGGGTACTATGCCCCCGCCGCTACAGCCGGTTGCGCGGGTCCCCCGCCTCCAAGGAACACCGATATGAACCTGAAGGACCACATCCGCGGCGTCGCGGACTTCCCGAAGCCCGGCATCCTCTTCTACGACATCTCGCCCCTGCTCGCCGACGCCGCCGCGTGGCAGGAGGCGATCCGCCAGCTCGCCGAAGCCATCCGCCCGCACGAGCCGGACCTTCTGGTGGGCATCGAGTCGCGCGGCTTCCTGCTGGCCGCACCGCTGGCGCTGGCGCTGGGGAAGGGCTTCATCATGGTGCGCAAGCGCGGCAAGCTGCCCGGCGACAAGGTCGAGCATTCCTACGACCTGGAGTACGGCACCGACACCATCGAGGTGCAGGCCGACGCCATCGGGCCGGGCCAGCGCGTGGTCGTGCTGGACGACCTGCTGGCGACCGGCGGCACCATGGCGGCGGCGATCCACCTGCTGAAAAGCGTCGGCGCCGACGTGCGCGCCGCCGCCTTCATGGTCGAGCTGACGTTCCTGCAAGGCAACGAGCGCCTGGACATCCCCTACACGGCGCTGATGAGCTACGACTCGTAGGGCGGGCCTGAGAGCCGTAGGTTGGGTTGAGCGCCAGCGAAAACCCAACACCCGTCGCACGGCGAGCACGTTGGGTTTTC
>DASWVP010000641.1:0-15571 GCA_036401175.1 Azospirillum sp.
GGCGACGGTGGGGGCCGCGAGCGGCGGCGGCGGCGGCGGCAGCGCCGGCGTCACCACCGGGCGCGGCAGCGGCTGCTCGGGCGGCGGCAGCAGGTGCTCGACCTGCCCCCGGCCCGAGCCGGTCTTGCCGTTCAGCCGGTCGTAGACGAGCTTGTCCTGGTGCGGCACGTCCAGCCCGCCGGGCTGTTCGGGGCGCAGCTTGTGCGGCGTGGCGTCGGCCTCCAGCAGCGGCGGGCCGCCGTCCGGCGCCAGCCGGTCGCCACGGCCGTAGGCGAACATGATCACCCCGGCGAAGGCGGCGATGCCGACGACGGCGAACCCCAGCCCGATCAGGCCGCGCCGCCGGCCCTTCTGCGGCGGGTAGCCGTAGGGATCGGCGGCGTAGTTCACCTCGCTGTTGGATGGCATCAGCGCATCTCCTCCACCGGCTGCACCCCCATGACCCGCAGGCCGGACGCAATCACCGTGGCGACGGCGCTGATCATGGCGAGGCGGGCCAGCGTCAGCTCGGCGTCGGCATCCACCAGGAAGCGCAGCGTGGCGTCATCCTTGCCCTTGTTCCACAGCCCGTGGAAATCGGAGGCGAGGTCGTGCAGGTAGAAGGCGACGCGGTGCGGCTCGTGCGCTTCCGCCGCGGATTCGACCAGACGCGGCCAGTTGGCCATGCGCTTGACCAGCGCCAGCTCCGCCTCGTCCTCCAGCCGCGACAGGTTGGCGCCGGACAGCCCGGCCGGCGACAGGTCCCGGCCGGCCAGCGCGTCGGCGGCGAGGCGCAGCACCGACCGGCAGCGGGCGTGTGCGTACTGCACGTAGAAAACCGGGTTGTCCTTCGACTGCTCGGTCACCTTGGCGTAGTCGAATTCCAGCGTCTGGTCGTTGCGGCGGGTGAGCATGATGAAGCGCACCACGTCCTTGCCCACCGCCTCGATGACGTCGCGCAGCGTCACGAAGGTACCGGCGCGCTTCGACATCTTGACCGGCTGGCCGTTCTGCATCAGGTGCACGAGCTGGCACAGCTTGACGTCCAGCGCCGCCTTGCCCTCGGTGATCGCCGTGGTGGCCGCCTGCATGCGCTTGACATAGCCGCCGTGGTCGGCCCCCCACACGTCGATCAGCGTGGAAAAGCCGCGCATCGCCTTGTCGTAGTGGTAGGCGATGTCGTTGGCGAAGTAGGTGTAGGAGCCGTCGGACTTCTTCAGCGGCCTGTCGACGTCGTCGCCGAAGTCGCTGGATTTGAACAGGGTTTGCGGGCGCGGCTCCCAATCGTCGGGCTTCTTGCCCTTGGGCGGTTCCAGCACGCCGACGTAGATCAGCCCGCGCTCCTCCAGCGTCGCCAGCGCCCGGTCCACGGCGCCGGCCTGCACCAGACCGCGTTCCGAGGTGTAGACGTCCATGCGGATGTCGAGGATGCCGAGATCCTCCTCGATCCACCGCATGATGCGCGCGATGGCAAACGCGCGGCAGGCCGGAAGCCATTCGTTTTCAGGGGCTTCCAGCCACTTCCCGCCATCCTGCTTCGCCAGCTCCTGGCCGACGTCCTTCAGGTATTCGCCCGGATACAGGCCGGCGGGGATCTCGCCGACGTCCTCGCCCAGCGCCTCGCGGTAGCGCAGGTAGGTGGAGCGCGCCAGCACGTCGACCTGCGCGCCGGCGTCGTTGATGTAGTACTCGCGCGTGACCTTGTGGCCGGCCTTTTCCAGCAGCGCCGCCAGCGCGTCGCCGAACACCGCGCCGCGGCCGTGCGCGGCGTGCAGCGGGCCGGTCGGGTTGGCCGACACGTACTCGACGTTCACCGCCTTGTCCCGGCCCATGTCGCTGTCGCCATAGGCGGTGCCGGCCGCCAGGATGTCGGTGATCCGCGCCCGCCAGACGTCGGCCGACAGGCGCAGGTTGACGAAGCCGGGGCCGGCGATCTCCACCCCGGTCACGTCCGGCAGCGCCTTCAGCTTGTCGACCAGCATCTCGGCCAGCTTGCGCGGCGGCATGCCGGCGGGCTTGGCCAGCACCATCGCGGCGTTGGTCGACAGGTCGCCATGCGACGCCTCGCGCGGCGGCTCGACCGCCACGCGCGCCGTGTCGAGCCCCCGGGGGATCGCGCCGGACGCCGCCAGCTCTTCGAGGATCTTCCGAATGTCGTTTTCGAACGTCTTGAAAATATTCATCTTTTTAGATCTTCGCATCCATGTCGAAGAGGCGGCTGTACTCGGCCAGCGCGAAGCGGTCGGTCATGCCGGCGATGTAGTCGGCGACGAGGCGGGCCCGCACCCGGGCATCCCCCTCGCCGCCGGAGGTCTTCAGGTCCTGCTGCCACTGGGTGGGCAGGCAATTGGATTCGGCCATGAACAGGTCGAACAGCGCGCGCACCACCCGCTTGCACTTGCTCATTTCCCGGTTGACCTTGTAGTGCCGGTACATGCGGTGCCGCAGGAACGCGCGCAAGGGGCGCTGGTCGGCCAGCATCGGCTCGGAGAAGCAGACCATCGCCTCGGGCGCCGCCCGCACCTCGGCCGCCGAGCCCGGCTCGAAGGCGGCCAGCCGGCGCCGCGTCTCGGTCAGCAGGTCGTTCACCATGGCGTTGATCATGCGCCGCACGGTCTCGTGGATCAGCCGCCCGCGCTCCAGCCCCGGATGGCGGTCGCAGACCTGCCGGACGATCGGGCCGACCATCGGCAGCTCGGCCACCTCCTCGATGGAGAACAGGCCGGCGCGCAGGCCGTCGTCGATGTCGTGGTTGTTGTAGGCGATATCGTCGGCCAGCGCCGCCACCTGCGCCTCGGCGCAGGGGTTTGTGTGCAGCTCCAGGTCCCAGACCGAACGGAAGGCGTCGATGGTCACCGGGAGATTCCTGCCGTCCTTCAACGGGAGCAGCGGCCCGTTGTGCTTGACCACGCCCTCCAGCGTCTCCCAGGTCAGGTTCAGCCCGTCGAACTCGGCGTAGCGGTGTTCCAGCCGGGTCAGCACGCGCAAAGTCTGGTCGTTGTGGCTGAAGCCGCCGAACGGCTCCATGCAGGCGTTCAGCGCGTCCTCTCCGGCGTGGCCGAAGGGTGTGTGGCCGAAGTCGTGCGCCAGCGCCACCGCCTCCGCCAGATCCTCGTTCAGCCCCAGCACGCGCGAGATGGAGCGGGCGATCTGCGCCACCTCCAGGCTGTGGGTCAGCCGGGTGCGGTAATAATCGCCCTCGTGATAGACGAAGACCTGCGTCTTGTACTTCAGCTTGCGGAACGCGCCGGAGTGCACGATGCGGTCGCGGTCGCGCTGGTAGCACGAGCGCGTCGGGCTCTCGTCCTCATGCACCAGCCGCCCGCGGCTGTCCGCGGGGTGGCAGGCGTAGGGCGCAAGCCGCGCCTCGCCGGGCATGAAGGGGTCCGCCGTCATGGCGCGGACACTATCCCCGGCAACGGGTGCGGCGCAACGGGGAAGGCGGTGATATGAAGGTCCGGCGAACCACCCTCTTTGCACATGGGGCAGCGCGCCTTACATTCCTGTCCGGCATCCCGGTTCCGGCTTATGAGGGTTTCTCCATGTCCGACGTTGCGACCGCCCGCGCGTTCCACATCTCCGACAGCGCGGCCAGGCGCGTGGCCTTCCTGATCGAGCACGAGGGCAAGCCCGGCGTGATGCTGCGCCTCACCGTGTCCGGCGGCGGCTGCTCCGGGTTCCAGTACGGCTTCTCCTTCGACGACGCGGTGAACGACGACGACCACGTGTTCGAGCACAACGGCACCAAGGTGGTCACCGACGACTGCTCGCTCGACCTGCTCGACGGTTCCACGCTGGATTATGTCGAGGACCTGATGGGCGCCGCCTTCCAGATCAAGAACCCGCAGGCCAAGGCGTCCTGCGGCTGCGGCAATTCCTTCGCGGTCTGACGGCGGCCATCCCCGTGAAGATCGCCACCTGGAACGTCAATTCGGTCAAGGCGCGCCTGCCCTTGGTCATCGACTGGCTGCGCGCCGCGTCCCCCGACGTGGCGCTCTTCCAGGAGGTGAAGTGCGAGACCGACGCCTTCCCCCGCGCCGCCATCGAGGACCTCGGCTATCACGTCGAGGTCGTCGGGCAGAAGACCTACAACGGCGTCGCGCTCCTGTCGAAGACGCCGGCCGGCGACGTGCTGCGCCGCCTGCCCGGCGAGCCGGAGGACGAGCAGGCCCGCTATGTCGAGGCGACGGTGGACGGCGTGCGCATCGCCTCGCTCTACCTGCCCAACGGCAACCCCGTGGGCACCGAGAAGTACCCCTACAAGCTGCGCTGGATGGACCGGCTGACGGCGCACGCCCGCGGCCTGCTGGACCAGGGCATGCCCGTGGTTCTGGGCGGCGACTACAACATTATCCCCGAGGCGCGCGACGTTTACGATCCCGAGGGGTGGAGCCAGGACGCGCTGTTCCGCCTGGAGTCGCGGCGGAAGTTCCGGGCGCTCATCAACCTGGGCTTCACCGACGCCTACCGCGCGCTCCACGACGACGCGCGCGCCTACACCTTCTGGGATTATCAGGCCGGCTGCTGGCCGCGCGACCTGGGGCTGCGCATCGACCACTTCCTGCTGTCGCCCCAGGCCGCCGACCGGCTGGTGGGCTGCACCATCGACCGCGGCCCGCGCGGGCTGGAGAAGGCGTCCGACCACACGCCGGTGGTTCTGGAACTGGCGGATTCGCCCGCGTGACTCCGCATGGGATTGGATTTCCATAAAATGTTTGTTAAGTGCTCGCGCGTATGGTGAGGGCGTGACACGGCGGGGCGGCGGGCGATGGTATGGAGGCGGGACTACAGCCGCAAGGAGGTCGAGGAGCTGCTGGCCGCACTGGAGCGGCAGGCCCGCGACGCCATGGCGCTTGCCGACAGGGCGACGCGCGACATGGACGACGACCGCTTCGCCTCCTTCCTCGATTTCCGCAGGAAGGTGGAGGAGGTCCGCGCGCTGGTGGCGCTGACCGAGGAGCGGCTGACCAGCCTCACCGACAGCAAGCTGGACGATCTGCGCGCCGAGTTCGAACGCATGGACGTGCTGCTTTCCAGCGTGCTGATCAAGGCGACGCGCAACTACTTCCTCGGCATGCGCGACGACCAGGTGCTCCCCATCGGCGCGCGCGAGATGTTCGAGCCGGAGCTGCGCATCATCAGCGAGATGCGCTCCAAGCTCACGCGCCCGCAGTTCGCCGGCAAGGTGGCGCAGAGCACGCTCGACGAGCTGGACGAGACGGCCGACATGGTGCGCAAGGTCATGGCCCGCGCCCCCAGCCTGCCCGATTTCTCCGACTCCCCGTCCCCGCCCAAGCGCCTGAAACGCCTTTCCAGCCTTGGCCGGCCCATCCGTACGTAGGCCGATCGGCACGTGGGCGCGACACTTCGTCTTTCAACGAATTGACCACGGGCAAGACACCACCTTCGCGCTATGTTGTCATATAGAAATTCGCTTCATGGCGAGGGCACCATGCGGCCGCTGTCGGCGCATTCCATCTCCATCCTGTACGCGGCATTCGGCACGGTGTGGATCCTGGCCGGGTACGGCCTCGCCACGCTGCTGTTCGGCGTCGACATGGGGGGGCATTATGCCTTCGAGATTGCCAAGGGCCTGATCTACGTCGCGATGACGACGGGGGCGCTGTGGCTGCTGCTGCGCCGGGAGTTCCGGCGGCGCGATCAGGCCGAGCGGGGGCGACTCGCCGCGCTGACCGGCGCGCGCTCCGCCCTCGACCAGACGGCGGAGGCGCTGGGGCGCGCGGTCGAACGGCGCGATCCCTACACCGCCGGCCATCAGGCGCGCGTGGCGCTGCTCTCGGCCGCCATCGCCGGGCGCCTGGGCCTGAACGAGGGGCAGGTCGAGGGCATCCGCCTGGGGGCGCTCATGCACGACATCGGCAAGATCGGCATCCCCGCCGAGCTGCTGTCGAAGCCCGGCCGCCTGGAGCCGCAGGAGTTCGAGCTGATCAAGCTGCACACCGTGTACGGCCACGACATCGTCAAGCGCGTGGAGTTCGACGACGCCATCCACCGCATCGTCCTTGAGCATCACGAGCGCATGGACGGTTCCGGCTACCCGCACGGGCTGGCCGGCGACGTGATCAGCCTGGAGGCGCGCATCGTCGCCGTGGCCGACGTGGTGGAAGCCATCACTTCCCACCGCCCCTACCGTCCGGCCAAGGGACTCGACGCCGCCTGCGAGGAACTGCGGAGCCAGCGCGGCACCAAGCTGGACACCGAAGCGACGGACGCCTGTCTGGCGCTGCTGGAGGACGGCTTCCGATTCTGACCCGCCCGCACGGCGGCTCTTGACCCCCGCGGACGTGCCGGACTATCAAGCCGGACCGGCGCCGCGAGCCGGCATGGATGGGTGGCCGAGTGGTTTAAGGCAGCGGTCTTGAAAACCGCCGTAGGTGAGAGCCTACCGTGGGTTCGAATCCCACCCCATCCGCCACTTCCCCTACACCCCGCCAATCCCCTGCACGATCTTGCCCGTACCGCCGCAGTTGGCGCACGGAACGTCGTCCACGCGGCCGTCGCCGTGGCAGATGGGGCAGAAGTTCTCGCCGGTGCCAGGCGTGCCCGGCGGTGCTTCGTCGCCGGGGTTCATGCCGGCGGCGGGGGCGCGGTTGCGCGCGGCGGTGTCCAGATGTTGCGGGTCCTTCGCCATGGCGTGTTCCTCCACTTCGGTTGCCTGAGCCCTTCAACCGCCGGCCCGTGAGGATGTCCCCGCCCCGCTGTTTGCCTGGACAGGACCAGCAACCGCGCGAGGACGCCATGGCCGAGCAGAAGAAGCCCGATCAGGCAGACGACAAGTGGAAGGGCATGCAGCCCAACGACCCGCAGACGACGCGCCGCGACGAGGCCAAGCCCGGCACGCCCGGCAGCGGCGAGAACATCGATCCGAAGACCGGGGAAAAGTTCATCGAAGGCATCGGCGGCGCCTGAGCGCCCCGCCATACCCCACCCGAAAACGCCGGCGGAGGCCGTTTCCGCCGGCGTTTTCGTGGTGTCAGCCGATCCCCTGCCGGTGCGGAGCCCGCGGCAGCCGGCTCATCAGCCCGAGCGGGATCAGGAACAGCGCAAGGTTGGTCCAGGAAAAGCGGCTCTGCCCGCCATGCATTCCGTCATCCGCCGAAGGCACGGCGCCCCAGCCGCCGTGCGCCTCGTAAAGCTCGGTCGGCTGGTGCAGCGCGCCGTCGGTGCGGGCGGCCGGGCGGTTCTCGAACATGCTGCGCTCGGCCATGCGCGCCATGGCGCGCTCGGTCAGCGCGGGCGCCAGGGCGTGGCCCAGCTCGGCCATCCGTCCGGCGCCGACGAACGCCTCGGGCTTCGGCGCGCGGGCCAGCGCGACGATGACCCGCGCAACCTCCTCCGGCGGGTGCACCGATCCAGGCGGCCGCACGGCGCGGCCGGTGAAGTTGGCGGCGTGCTGCCACAGCGGCGTGTCGATCGACCCCGGCATCACCGTGCACACATGGACGCCCGGCTCGTCCACCAGTTCCTGCCGCAGCGATTCCGAAAAGCCGCGCACCGCGAACTTGCTGGACACGTAGGGCGAGGCGTAGCGCTGCCCGACCGTCGAGACGATGGAGGCGTTGTTGATGATCACCCCCTCGCCCCGGTCGAGGAAGTGCGGCAGCACGGCGCGGCAGCCGTTCACCGTGCCGAAGAAGTTGGTGCGCATCACCTGCTCGAACGCGTCTTCCGGCATCTCCTCCAGGCGGCCGAAGGCGATGACGCCGGCGTTGTTCACCCACACGTCGATGCCGCCGAAGGCGTCGGCGGCGCGCTGCGCCACGCGGTTCATCTGTTCCTGGTCGCCGACGTCGGCGGCCAGCACCATGGCCCGCCCGCCGGCGTCGATGCAGGCCTCGGCCACCTCGTGCAGGGCCGCGTCGTTGCGCGCCACCAGCGCCACCGCCGCCCCCTGCCGCGCGAACTCCAGGGCCGTCGCCCGCCCGATCCCGCTGGAGGCACCGGTGATCACCACCACCTTGTCGAAAGGCCCGTTCGCCATGGCTGATCGCTTCCCGCTGGTTGTCTCCTCAACCGCGAACAACACGCCGGCGCGGCGAAGGTCCCGCCATCCCGCGCGAATTCAGGAGCGATTTCCGCCGCCCGGCACCTCCGTACGCTTGGAGCTTCGGGGTGCCCGGCGCTAAACTCCGCCCCGGACTTTCACATCAAGGAGCACCGGCGTGCCGCCCAGGGAACTCGACGTGCGAGGCTTCTACTGCCCGCTGCCCATCCTGCGGACGCGCGCCCTGCTGGACACCATGGCCGACGGCGAGGAGGTGATCGTCTACGCCACCGATCCCGCCTCCACCATCGATTTCCGACACTTCTGCAACACGACCGCAAACGAGCTGATCGCCCACGAAAAACGTGAGGATGTGTTCGTCTACCACATCCGCCGCCGCCTCTAGGAAGCCCCCGATGCCCCAGCCGCTCCGCCCCGCCACGCCCCCGCATCTGCGCCCCGGCGCGGTGATCCACGGACCGGGGTCGGAGCACGTCGACGCCCTGCTCGACGGCTTCGTGCACGACCTGCAACAGCGCGGCTTCCGCGTCGGCGGCGTCGTGCAGCGCAACTACGGCGCCCGCGACGACTGTTCCGACCGCATGGAGCTGGTGGACGTGGCGACCGGCCGCGCCTTCGCCATCTCGCAGAACCTCGGGCGGGAGTCGCGCGCCTGCCGCGTCGACCCGGCGGGCGTCGCCGACGCCACCCAGGCGTTGCGCCGCGCCATCGAGGAGCGCGCCGACCTCATCGTCGTCAACAAGTTTGCCGGGCTGGAGGCACATGGCGAGGGCCTGTCGGACGAGATCCTGACGGCGATTTCCGAAGGCATCCCGGTGCTGATCAGCGTCGGCAGCCGCTTCATCAACGAATTTCAGACGTTCACCGGCGGCTACACCGACCTGCTGACGCCCGACCGCGAGGCGCTATGGCGCTGGTGGGGCGCCGCCCGCCTGTACGAGGACCTCGCGCTGGGCGTCGCGGATGCCGAGGTGCGCCGCGTGCTGGTGGGCCCCAAGTGGGTGATGGTGGAGGCGGACGGCGGCGTCGGGCTGGCGGCGCGCCCGGCTTTCGCCCCGGATGCCGGAATTCCCGCGCCGGACGGCTGGGCCGGGACGCGGCTGAAGGATCTGGCGCGGCTGGCCGCGCGCTCCTGGGACCCGCTGGAGATGGCGGTGGGCGTCGCCGCGCTCAACGCGCACTACAACCGCGCCGACCTGCGGGGGCCGGACGTCAACGGCCTGGATCTGCTGAAGGGCGTGGAGGGACGCGTCGTGGTGGTCGGCGGCTTCCCCCAGGTGGCGCAGCGCCTGCCCGACGCCCACGTCATCGAGATCGCCCCGCGCCCCGGCGAATATCCGGAGCCCGCCTGCGACTGGCTGCTGCCGGGCGCGGAGGGGGCGCTGGTCACCGCCTCGGCGCTGGCCAACCGCACGCTGCCGCGCCTGCTGACGGCGGCGCGCGGCGCGCGCGTGGTGCTGGTCGGGCCGGGCACGCCGCTGACGCCGCGCCTGTTCGACTACGGCATCGACACGCTGTCCGGATTCGTCGTGCGCGACGCGACGGCGGTCGCCGAGGCCATCGCCGCCGGGGCGGCGTCCAAGCAGTTCCACGTGCACGGCCGCTTCGTGACCCTGCAGCGTCCGGGTTGATTCCGGACCGCCCGCTTGGCACCATGCCGCCCTGAAAACTGGAGGAAACGATGGACGAACGCACCCGCATCGAGCTGGAGGCGGCTGCCTTCCGCGGTCTGCTCGAACACCTGCGCAAGCGCACCGACGTGCAGAACATCGACCTGATGAACCTTGCCGGCTTCTGCCGCAACTGCCTGTCGAAATGGTACCTCGCCGCCGCCAAGGAGCGCGGCGTGGCCATGACCGACGAAGAGGCGCGCATCGCCGTCTACGGCATGCCCTACGCGGAGTGGAAGTCCAAACACCAGCACGAGGCATCGCCCGAGCAGCAGCGCCTGTTCGAGGAAACCAAGCCCCTGCACGCCGAGATCAGCGGGCACAACAAGTAATCGCACCGTCCGACGTTGGGTTGAGCGCCAGCGAAAACCCAACGTCGTGCATCCCCTACCCGTTCACCACGGACCCGCCGTTCGGGTGCAGGACCTGCCCGGACATGTAGCTCGAATCGGCGGACGCCAGGAACACATAGCTCGGCGCCACCTCGTCCGGCTGGCCGGGGCGCTTCATCGGCACGTCGGCGCCGAAGCTCTCGACCTTGTCCTCCGGGAAGGTGGAGGGGATGAGCGGCGTCCAGATGGGCCCCGGCGCCACGCCGTTCACCCGGATGCCGCGGTCGGCCACCGCCAGCGCCAGCGACCGCGTGAAGGCGACGATCGCCCCCTTGGTCGAGGCGTAATCGATCAGCATCGGGTTGCCCTTGTACGCCGTCACCGACGTGGTGTTGATGATGGCCGACCCTTCCTTCATGTGCGGCAGCGCCGCCTGCGCCATGAAGAAATAGGCGAAGATGTTGGTGCGGAAGGTGCGCTCCAACTGCTCGGCGGTGATGTCCTCCAGCTTGGTCTGCGGGTGCTGCTCGGCGGCGTTGTTGACCAGGATGTCGATGCGACCGTGTTCCTCCACCATGCGCTCGACGGCGCGGCGGCACATGGCCTCGTCACCCAGGTCGCCGCGCAGCACGGTGCAGGGCTGGCCTTCCTGGCTGACCAGACGGCGCGTCTCCTCGGCGTCCTCATCCTCGTTCAGGTAGACGAAGCCGACCTTGGCGCCCTCGCGCGCGAACAGGACGGCGACGGCGCGGCCGATGCCGCTGTCGCCCCCGGTGATCAGCGCCACCTTGTCGCGCAGCTTGCCGCTGCCGCGGTGTTCCGGCCGCGTCGACGAGGGCTGCGGCGTCATCTCGTCCTGGTGGCCGGGCTGGGTGTTCTGGTGCTGCGGCGGCTGGCGTGCTTCCTGCTGGGCCATGTCTTTGTCCTCTTGACAGGGTGTGGCCGTTCTACAACCGGTCAACACGATCGTGACGACCGGCGTTCCAATGCGGGAGGGGGCTGGAACAAGCACCGCAAGTCACTGTTACTGCGGTTGTATGATGCGAGCGCGATGGCTTCGGGGGAAGACATGACGAGCAGAACGGTGGTCGAGGGAAGGCGGCGCGGAGTTCGATGGCCGGGGAGAACACCACTTAAGAGGGGGTAGTTTTCCACCTCCAAATCCCCATCCTGGATTAGAATGCCGGACGTCTCATGGACCTTACCCGTCTCCGGGCGAACTCCTGGCGACGTTCCGGGATCAAAACGACATGAAGCGTGTGACGATGAGCCACATCAACGCCTACCTTGACGGCGCCCTTGACGAGCAGGAGCGACGCGACTTCGAGGCTGCCGTCGAAACCGACGCCGAGGCCAAGGCGCTGCTCGCCCTGCATCGTCAGCACGTGCAGGAACTGCACCGCCTCTACGACCCCGTGCTCGAAGAGCCGGTGCCGTCCCGCATGCTGGAAATCCTGCGCGCGAAGAAATCGCACAACTGACGGCGCCGCCCTCCGGCCGGTCAGGCGATCACCGGCGCCGAGTACTGGTTGCGCCCGTGCGCCTTGGCCCGGTACATGGCCTTGTCGGCGGCGCGCATGACCGCGGCGGCGTCGTTGCCGTCGGCGGGATAGAGGCCGATGCCGACGCTGGCGCCGATGCGGATGGTGCCGGCCGCCAGCGTCACCGGCTCGTTGATCACGGCGATCACCTTTCCGGCCACCATCTCGGCGTCGGCGACCGTGCTGATCTCGCTCAGCACCACCACGAACTCGTCGCCGCCCAGGCGGGCCAGCGTGTCGGCGCGGCGCACGGCGGCGTCCAGCCGCTGGGCGATGACCGTCAGCACCTCGTCGCCCACGGCATGGCCATAGCGGTCGTTCACCGGCTTGAACCCATCGAGATCGAGCATCAGAACCGCGACGATGCGCCCGTGCCGCGCCGCCAGCGCCAGCGCCCGGTCCAGCCGATCCATCAGCAGGCGGCGGTTCGGCAGGTCGGTCAGCGCGTCGTAATGGGCGAGGTGGTAGATGCGCTCCTCCGCCCGCTTGCGTTCGGTGATGTCGCGCGCCAGCGCCACCACGGCCGGCTGCCCGTCGTGCTGGAACCGCCGGGCCGCGATCTCCACGGGGATCCGCCGGCCGTCCTTGGCGACATGCACCCGTTCGAACAGGGCGAAGCCATGTTCGCGCAGTTCGGCGGCGACGCGCTGTTCGTTCCCGGCCGATTCGGTTTCGTCGATGTCGGCCGGTGTCCGGCACAACAGCTCGTCGCGGGTGTAGCCCAGGCGCTCGCAGGCGACGTCGTTCACCTCGACGAAGCGTCCAGCGCCGCCGTCCGGCGTGATCCGGTGCACCATGATGGCGTCCATCGAGCTGTTGAACAGCATGCGGTAGCGTTCCTCGCTCTCGCGCAGGACCCGCTGCTGGCGCAGCCGCTCGGTGATTTCGTGGAAGGCGGCGACGGCGCCGCGCACCTGCCCCTCGCGGACGATGGGCGCCGCGGCCAGCGCCACCGGCAGCCACGCGCCGTCCTTGCGCAGCAGGTGGTCGACATGGGTGGTACAGGGCTTGCCGCCCCGCAGCGCCTGCGCCACCGCACACGCCTCCGCCGGGTAGGGGGTGCCGTCCGGGTGGGAATGGTGGAAGGTGGCGTGCGCGTTGAGCCCGACCAGTTCGTCCTGCCGCCAGCCCAGCATCCGCTCGGCCGCGGGGTTGGCGTACTGCACACGGTCGTCGGCGTCGACGACGTAAACCCCCTCTGTCAGGACCGAGGTGATCTCCTGGAACCGTCGCCGGCTCTCGCGCAGCGCCGCCTCGGCCTCGCGGCGCGCGGTGATGTCCTTCAGGGTGCCGGAAATGCCGGTCGCCGGACCGCCGTTGACCGCGTTCAACGGCCGGGCGCTCATCTCGGTCCAGCGCCAGCCGCCGTCGCGGCTGCGGAAGCGGATCGCGTGGCGGCCGTGCTGCAGCCAGCCGTCGGTGAGCGCGTCGAGGAAGGCCGACGCCTTCTCCCGGTCATCCGGGTGCACGTCGTCCAGAAGGCAGCGGCCGAGCGCGCCGGCGACGGGGAAGCCCGTCACCTCCTCCCACGCGGGATTGAGGAGTTGCCAGTTGCCGCGCCGGTCGGCCGTGAAGACGACGTCGCGCACGCTGTCGAACACCATCCGGAACCGCCCCTCGCTCTCGCCCAGCGCCAGCTGCGCCTCCAGCCGCTCGCGCTCGTGCTCCAGCAGCGTGCCGAGGAACAGCGTGCCCAACACGGCAATGGCGAGCAGCGACGGCGCCCCCGCCGCCAGGACCCGCTCCACCAGCTCCGGACTTGGCAGCAGGAAGATGCCGGCAAGGTTGATCGGCCCGACCACCGCGCCCAGCGCCAGCAGGGCCCGCGCGCGCATCCGCAATCCCAGGCGCGCCGCCACCAGGGCGAAGGCGATGCCGGCCAGGGTGGTGAGCGCGATGCTCGTGACCCCGGCAAACGCGCCGACTCCGCCCTGCCACAGCCGGAACAGGGCCGCCAGGGTGCCGGCGACCGCCGCCCCCGCCCAGCCGCCGAACGGCCCGGCCAGCCCCAGCAGGACGCTGCGCGCATCCATATTGATGCCCGGCGCGATGACCATCGGGTTGGCCATGGAAACCACCGCGGCCACGCCGAACAGCAGGCCCATGGCGCCGTGCCGCGCCCAGCTGCCCTGCGGCAGCCGGCGGATGAGATGGGTATAGGCGACGGACACCAGGGCGAGCAGACCAACGCTGCGCCCTAAAGCCATCAGCATGTCCACCGAATCGCTCACGAGCCAGTTCATAACGCTCCGCCCGCGGCTGCCACCGGTATGCACCACCAAAGCGTATGATACCTACTGCCGATGGTGTTTGACGATTGTCAATGTCGGCGGGCAGCCGCGCGCCGGTGCACTCTCTCCTGTGGGCATTCTTGCGGGGCCTTTCCCAGGCGCGCGCATGCGTCTATGGGATGGGTGGTCGAAACAGGGTTGGGCAGGCATGGCGCGTGACTTCGGGCAACCGCGGTTCATCCTCGGACCGGTGCTGTATTTCCGGGGCGAACAGGGCGACCGCTGGCGCCTCTCGGCGCTGTTCGTCATCGACGGCGACGCCGAACCGGACGATCTGCGCGTCGACGGTGTCGGGCTGCCGGTGCCGCCGCGGCACGTCGCCACATGGCGCCGCCGCACCCTCTGGCGCTTCGATTTCGCCGTGCCGCGCGGCGTCCACGACAGCGAGGTGACCTACGGCTTCCCGGACTCCGGGCCGGACGCCGGGCCCTGGCGCTTCACGGTTCCTGGCCGTGGGCGCCCCCCCCGCCTCGCCTACACCTCGTGCAACGGGGTCGAGGACGACGAGGCGCTGAAGCGTCATCCCGTTCCGCGCAATGCGCTGTGGACGCGCCTGCTCGACCACCATCGCCAATCCCCTTTCCACCTGCTGCTGCAGGGCGGCGACCAGCTCTACGCCGACGGCGTGTGGAAGGAGTGCCCGACCCTGGCCGCATGGGCGAAGCGCCGGGCGCCCGCCCGATTCGCCGAGCCGCTCAACGCCGCCATGGCCGAAGAGGCGATGGCCTTTTACTTCACCCGCTACGTCAGGCTCTGGCGGCAGGCGGAGGTGGCCGAGGCGCTGTCCCGCATCCCGTCGATCATGATGTGGGACGACCACGACGTCTTCGACGGCTGGGGATCGCTGCCCGACGCGGAGATGCACGCCAAGCCCAATCGCGCCGTCTACATGGTGGCGCGCCGGCATTTCACCCTGTTCCAGCTCGGCGCCGCGCCCGAGTCGCTGCCGGAATGCGTGTGGGGCGCCGATCGCGGCACCTTCACCCAGGGCTTCCGCATCGGCGACCTCGGCATCTTCGCCCCGGACCTGCGCAGCGAGCGCACGGCAAGCCGCATCATCGCCGAGCGGAGCTGGGACGCCCTGCCCGGCTGGCTCGACCGCTTCACCGGCTGCCGGCACCTGCTGCTGATGTCCAGCGTGCCGCTGGTGTTCCCGGACCTCGGCCGAATCGAGCGGCTGGTGGATATGCTGCCCGGACGGCACCCGCTGTCCGACGACCTGCGCGACCAGTGGCGCAGCCACGCCCACGGCACGGAATGGCGGCGCATGGTCGAGCTGCTGGCCGGATTCTCGCTGCGCACCGGATGCCGCGTCACGGTCCTGTCCGGCGAGGTGCATTTCGGCGCGCGCGGCGTGCTGCGCGGCGGCGGGGCGGAGATCTGGCAGCTCATCGCCTCCGGCATCGTCCACCCTCCTCCCGGCCGGCTGGCCGGCGCGGCGATGGAGCACCTGCTGGGCCGGCGCGAGACGCCCTTCGACGGCTACACGCTGGACATGCCGCCGTTCGCCGAAACCGGCCGCCGCATGGTGCGGGCGCGCAACTGGCTGTCGCTGGAGATCGACGCCAAGGGCCAGCTCGCCGCCCGCTGGAACGCGGAATCCGAGCCGGAGCACTACGTGCAGTTGATCTGAAGCTCATACCGGCGGCGCTTGATCGCTTCCATCGAGCGCCGCCGGTAAAACCCGACAGATCAATGCCATAGCATTGATCGAAAGGGTGATACGGACGGC
>DASWVP010000642.1:0-1752 GCA_036401175.1 Azospirillum sp.
GGCTCCGGCGCGCGCCTCAGCTGGGCCAGCGCGTCACCGAGCGTCGCCGGCAGGTGCCGGGTATGCAGCGCGTCGAGGCCGCGCAGGAAACGTGCGACGGAGAACCCCGCCCCGAGTCGCGCCTGCAGGAACGCCAGAAAATCCGGACAACGGGCCAGCGCCTCCACCGCGGGCCAGGCCTCGTCGCGTACCAGCGCAGCGCAGCATTGCAGCAGCTGATACAGCTGATCGCCGTGTCGCGGCCGGCCTTCAGGATTGAACGATTCCAGCCGGCGTCGCTGCAGTTCGCCTTCGAGCAGCGGCAGCACCTCGGGATCCGCGACGCCGATGCCCAGCCGACCGGTGGGGTCGCCATCTGCCGCGGCCAGCGCCGCCACCGCTGCCGCCTGCTCCTCGGGGTCCGCACACACGTGGATGCGTTCGGCGAACCCTGGCAGCCGCAGTGCGCGGCGCGTCCAATCATCCGGACGTGGCCGCCCCCACTCATCGAAAGATGCCGCCTCCGTCTCGGGGGCGTAAACAACCACCTCCACCGGCACGGTTCGCGCGAGGACTTTCAGCGCCCGAAGCGCGATTGGCTGCGGATCCGGCACCGCCAGCACCACCACCCGGCGGACGCCGTTGGGCAGCGACGGCGCTTGTGCCTGCCGGATCCTCAGGATTGGCGCGTCTTCGCGGCCGGCCGCGCGCAACCGCTGCTCGTGCTGCGCCTCCAGTTCCCCGATTTGTCGCCAGCGCTCCCACTCCGGAAAATCCCGCCCCACCCGCCCTGCCACGTCGCGCAGTCGCCACCCCGCCTCTGCCAGCGTCCGTTGCAGCCGCACGAACTGTTCTGCCAGCTGCAGCGCCCACGCGAAGTTGCGGACCGGCGGATCCACCGGCAGCACCTCCCGAAAGTCGTCCAGCGGGAGTTCACGAAACACCTGTGCCCAGGCGAGCAGCGACTCCAGCCGGCTCGCCGCCCCGCCCTCCGGTGGCGGCGCGACGAGCGCCTCCGGCAGGAGCACACGCGGTGGGAACACCGCCGCGCCGCGCCGCGCCGCGCATTCCGCGAGCGCCTCGCGCAGTCTCCGTCCGGACTGCCGTGTCGGGACGATTACGAGCAGCTCCGACAAATCCAGCGGCTGGTCGCCCGACCAGCCCTCCGCCAGCCACGACACGACCTGCGGCAACAGCGCAGCGTCCCACGGCAGAAAGCGACGGCGGACGCAGGCGGAGCTGGCGCAGGAAGTGTCCACGAGTGGCCGGATGATGGGCGCGGGTTCGCCCGGGCCTCAAGCCTGGACCCCTGGGACACCGTCGCGCCGGGCGGCTTTTGGCGGGCGTTTTCTGCGGCTGGTTGGCGGGACCGCGGTGACCCGCCCGCACTCAACAGACGCGCGCCGGTGCGGGTTTGCGGCGGCACAAACAAAAGCCCCGCGGGTTGAGCGCGGGGCGGGAGAATGACTCGGCGCAGGATCCGCGCCGGTGCTTACTTGGCGAAGACGATCTTGGCCACGTGGGACTTGGCGCGAGCCGCGACATTGCGGTGCACGACGCCCGATTTCACGGCCTTGTCCATCGCCGACGTGTACGCAACCGCGGCCGCCTTGCTGTTGGCTGCATCGCCGTTCTTGACGGCGGTTTCGAGCTTCTTGTGCAGCGTCTTCAGGCGGGTCTTCACGCCTTGGTTCCGGTCATGGAGACGGGCGGACTTGCGGGCGGCTTTGATCGCGGATTTCGTGTTGGCCATGGCGGAATAAGATTGGAGCC
>DASWVP010000643.1:0-6824 GCA_036401175.1 Azospirillum sp.
GGCGCGGCCGCCGCGCCCGTCCTCGATGAGCACGGTGAAGGTGCCGGCGCGGCCGGGCTTCGCCTGCTCGGGGTCGAAGGTCAGTCCGGCCAGCGCCTCCGGGTTCAGGCGGTCGCCGGGCTTCAGCGGGCGGGTGCCGTCGCGCACCTTGCCCTGCTCCGGCACGGCCGTGACGATCACCGTCAGCGGGTCGCCGTCGGGGTCGCTGGGGGCGTCCAGGCGCAGCGCGTTGGGCGACACCGTGACCGTGCGCTCGGCCATCGCCACCGGCGGGCGGTTGCTGGGCCGGACGACGATCGGCACGCCGCCCTTGGCGACGCCGCCGCGCCCGTCCATCACCGCGAAATCGAAGCTGCCGGCGTCGCCGACATGGCTGCCGTCCGGCTTGAAGGTCGATGCGACGAGCTGGTCGATGGTCAGATAGTCGCCGATCAGCACGACGCGGTCGCCGATGCGCACGTTGCCGCCGCGCGGCAGGCCGGCCACCTGGGCGAACAGCGGGTCGCTGTCGGGGTCGCTGGGGCGGCCGATGCGCAGCGGCTCGGTGCCGCCGCGCTCGAACACCTCGATGGGGCGCAGGTCGGCCAGCACCGGGCGCCGGTTCTCCGGCTGCGGGTTGAAGTAGAACGGGGCGGCGCCGAGCGAGCCATAGACGAACGGCTCCTGCCGCCCTTGCGTGGCCTGCATCACGTCGTCGCGGACGCGGCGGAAGAACAGGCTCAGCTCCAGCCCCGGCTGGTCCAGGTTCTTCAGCAGCGCCGCGGCGTAGGGGCTGTGGTCGCCGGCTCCATCCTCGGCCACCGCGTCGGCGCGGGTGGCCATGGCGACCAGGGTGTCGCTGGGGGTGTCATCCACCCGCCCGATGCCCGGCTGGATGTTGTGACGGCTGGTGCCCGTGCGGGTCAGGCGGTCGACGAAGGGGTTGTTGCGGCAGGCGTCCAGGATGACGATGCCCAGCTTGCGCGCCTGCGCCACCTCGCCCAGCGGCAGGGTGAGCGGCAGCGCCTCGTACATCAGGTCGCGCTCGCGCTCCAGTCTGGCGTCGGAGGGGATGATGTAGTTGGTGCCGCCCACCTGCATGCCGTGCCCGGCGAAGTACAGCACCGCCACGTCGGCCTTTGACGCCTGCACGCCGAAGGTGCGCAGCGCGTCCGCCAGCCCGCGGTTGGACAGGTCGAGCTTTTCGTCGACCTCGAACCCCAGCTTGCGCAGGGACCGGGTGATCGCCTTGGCGTCGTTGGGCGGGTTGGGCAGCTCCGGCGCGTTCTGGTAGGCGCCGATGCCGATGACGAGCGCGACACGCTTCTCCCCCTCCGCCGCCGCCCCGACGGAGGGGGCGGGAGCGGCGAAAAGCAGTCCGGCGACCAGCGCCCAGAGCACCAGGGCAAAACGCATGCGATCCGACACCGTGTTGTTAGGACTGCAGGTATTCCCCCTGCCCCCTCGCGAACAAGTGGCGGGACGGGGTACTCCCGATGCGTGCCGCCCCGGTGCCGGCCGGCTAGGCCTTGCCCAGGGCGGTCAGCAGCACGCCGCGCAACTCGTCCGGCTGCACGGGCTTGCGCATCAACCAGCAGCCCGGCGGCCCCGCGGCGGCCAGTGGCGACTGGCTGGCCTCGCCGGTCAGCACCACGGCCGGGATGTCGCGCCGGTACAGCCGGCGCACGCGCTGGATGACGTCATAGCCGGTGGCGCCGCCCGGCAGGCGCAGATCGGTGAGGATCACCTCCGGCGGCCCCGGAAGGGCGTCCAGCCCGGCAATCACTTCGCGCAGGTCGGCCGCCGGCACCACGGTGCAGCCCCACGCCTCCAGCATCATGCGCAGGCCGAACAGCACCATCTCGTCGTCGTCGACGGCCAGGATCGTTGCACCGGCCAACCCCTCGCCGATCCCGGCCGCGCCGGGCCCTCCGCCATCGGCCGGCAACGGCGCGCCCCCCGGCGGCACCATGACCGTGAACACCGACCCGCGTCCCAGTTGCGAGCGCACGTCCACCGGCACATCCAGCAGCCCGGCGAGGCGCCGCACGATGGAAAGCCCCAGGCCGAAGCCCCGCGTGCGGTCGCGCTCTGGGTTCTCCAACTGGTGGAATTCCTCGAAGATGGCAGCGACCTGATCGTCGGGGATGCCGAAACCGGTGTCCCACACCTCCACACGGATCGCCGCGCCGCGCCGGCGCATGGCGACCAGGACCGTGCCGGTGTGGGTGTAGCGGATGGCGTTGCTCAACAGGTTGCGGACGATGCGCTCCAGCAGCACCGGATCGGTGCGGCCACGGGCCGAAAACAGCCGCGCCTTGAGCCGCAGCCCCTTGGCCGCCGCCTGCGGCCGGCATTCCTCGACCAGTTGGCGAAGCAGCGCGTCCAGGGCGAAGTCCGTCACCTTCGGCTCGATGGTCCCGGAATCGATGATGGAGATGTCCAGCAGCGCGTGCAGCAGCCGCTCGCCCGCTTCCAGCGCCTCGCCCAGCCGCGCCACGGTGGTCGACGCCGCCGGATCGGTCACCTGCTGGTCGAGCACGCCCAGGAACAGCCGCATGGCCTGGAACGGCTGGCGCAGGTCGTGGCTGGCGGCGGCCAGGAAGCGCGCCTTGGCGGCGCTGCCGCGCCCGGCCTCGTCCACGGTCGCGGTGCGCACGCGCACGCAGTCCTCGAACCGGTCGCACTCGGCGCCCTCCGCGGGGATGGCGGCGTAGGCGAAGATGGCGACCACCGTGCCGGCGTCCATCACCGGCGCGCAGCGCAGCTCGACCGGGCATTCCAGAGCCCCCGCCGGGTCGAGGCGCAGCACGAGCCCCTCCTCCCCCGCCACCTCGGTGCCGGCACGCAGATGGTCCAGGCGCCGGACCAGCGCCTCCCCCGCATCGCCCAGCAGCTGGGCGGCGGGCAGGCCCTGCGGGGTGGCGCCGCTCAGCATGCGGCGGAAGGGCTCGTTGAAATGGACGGCGTGGGTGGGGCCCTTGAACAGCAGCGCCGGGCCGGCGCTCATCCGGCAGACGCGCAGCGCGTTGCGGAGCGATTCCGACCAGATGTGCTCGGCCATGCACGGGCTGAGCTTGTCGTGCTCGGCGGACAGATCCACAAGGAGCCTTTCGTGCTGCGCGCCCGGTCTGCGGCCGCGGGTCTTATGCCGGGGGTGCCGTCGGCGGCGTCGAAGGCAAGACGTCCAGCCACACTACCCCCCCACCCTCACCCGATAAACCTATCAAAAGTATAGTCCATAGCGCGTATTACCCAAGTTTCGCGCGCGGCAGGACCACGTCTTCGACGTAGAACTTGCGGCGCAGCAGCGTCGCCAAGCGTGTTTTCAGCACCTCCACGCTGTGCGACTTGCCGACGAACTCGTCGGCACCGGCGTTCAGGCAGGCGATCAGCAGGTCCTCGCGATCCTGGCTGGTGTGCACGAGGATGTCGAACAGCCGCCCCTCGCGGCGCCGGCTGCGGTCGAAGGCTTCGCACAGCTCGGTGCCGGCGATGCCGGGCATGACGAGGTCGATGACCACGCAATCGAACGCCGCGCCGGCCAGGGCGTCCAGACCCTCCTGCGCACCGCTGGCGACGCTGACCGCGCACCCCACCTCCTCCAGTTCCAGGCGCAGGAACTCGCGGTAGGTGACGCTGTCGTCGACGACCAGGATGCGGGCGCGGTGCAGCACCTCCTCGGCCGAGGGCCGCGCGTCGGGCAGCGCCACGAGGCGGCAGATCTCCCGCACCGCGCCGTCCGCCCCGCCGCCGGCCAGGATGTGGACGCGCCGGCCGTCGTGGGTGAGGTCCGGCGCGCCGCCGACCAGCAGCACCGGCACGTCGGGGCAACGTTCGCGGATGCGGTTCACCGCGTCGGCGGCGTCGGCGCCGGTGGTGGTGAGGTTCAGCAGCACCGCCGCCGGCGCCCCGGCCGCCAGGACGGCGAGGCCGTCGGGCAGCGTGTCGGCGGCGGTGACGGCGACGCCGCGCTCCTCCAGCTTGTGGCGCAGCAGCAGGCTCTGCGTCGGCGAGGCGTCGATCACGGTGACGCTCGGCGTGTTCGGCGTCTTCAGCGGTGGGATCATTGGCTTCCCCCCTTCGAGGCGAGCAGGTCGAGCAGACGCGGCGCCACCCTGGGCAGCGGCAGTTCCTCGGTGGCCGCGCCCAGCCTCACCGCTTCGCCGGGCATGCCGTGGATCACCGCCGTGGAGGCGTCTTCGGCGATGGTATACGCCCCCGCCTCGCGCATCGCCAGCAGGCCGCGCGCCCCGTCCTCGCCCATGCCGGTCAGCAGCACGCCGATGGCCGCCGGCCCGAAGGCGTCGGCCAGCGACTGGAACAGCACGTCGCCGGACGGCCGCTGGCCGCACACCGGGGCGCCCCGCGTCAGGCGCAGCACGGCGCGCCCGGCCTCCATATGGCTGTCGCCGGGCGCCACGTAGACGTGGCCGGGCCGCGGCTGGGCGCCGTGCTCGGCCAGTTCGACCGGCAGCGGGCAAACGGTGCCCAGCCACGCGGCGAAGCCGCCGACGAACGACGCGCCGATGTGCTGCACCACCAGCACCGGCAGCGGAAAGCCGGACGGCAGTCCGTTCAGCACCTTCACCAGCGCGTTCGGCCCGCCGGTGGAGGCGACCAGCGCCACCACCTCGAACCTGTGGGGGGCGTCCGTCGCCACGGGCGGCGGGGCGGCGGCGGGTCTGGGCGGCGGCGGGGCGGCGGTGGCGAAACGCTGGCGGATCACCTTCACCTGGCTCATGGCGAAGAGCTGGCCGCACAGGTGCCGGGCCACCGCGGCATAGTCGGCGCGGCTGAGGCTGCCGGGCTTCTCGACCACCGACAGCGCCCCGGCGCGCAGCGCGTTCATGGATATGTTCATGTCGCCGCCGTGCACGTCGGCGGCCACCACGACGATGGGCAGCGGGTGTTCGCGCATGATCCGCTTGGTCGCTTCCAGGCCGTTCATGCCCGGCAGCCGGATGTCGAGCGACACCACGTCCGGCTTCACCTTGCCCATCAGGCGCAGCGCGGCCTCGGCCGAGGGCGCCACGGCGGCCACCTCCAGCCGGGGATCCTGGTTGATGGTGTGGACCAGCAGTTCCTGGACCACCGGCGAGTCCTCCACGACGAGGACCTGGACCTTGCGTTGGCCGCTCATAGCAGGCGCCTTATCCCTTCCAGCAGCTCGCCCTGGTCGAAGCGGGTCTTCACGATGTAGGCGTCGGCCCCCAGGCGCAGGCCGCGCTCGCGGTCCTCCTCGGCATCGCGCGAGGTGACCAGGATGAAGGGGATGCCGGCCGTGCGCGGATCGCCCTTCACCGACTGCAACAGCGTGAAGCCGTCCATGTGCGGCATCTCCACGTCGCTGACGATGAGGTCGACGTGCGTGCCGGCCAGCCGGTCCAGCGCGTCGCGCCCGTCCACGCACAGCTCCACCGTGTAACCGTGCGCCTCCAGGATCGAGCGTTCCAGCGTCCGCGTGGTGATGGAATCGTCCACCACCAGGATGACCGGCGGCGGTGCCGCCGCCACGGGCGAAGCCGCGTCGAAGACGGGCGCCGTGCCCAGCGTCGCCCCCAGCCCGCCCAGGTTGACCACCAGCGCCGGCGCCCCGTCCTCCAGCAGCACGGTGCCCAGGAAGCGCGCGGGGTCCAGCCCGACCTCCTCGATTGAGGACACCAGCCCGTCGCGCGCCGTGAGGAAGCCGTCCACCACCAGCGCCACCGGCCCTTCCCCCTCGCGCCGGACGACCGCCACGGCCAGCCGGCCGGACGCGGGCGGCGCGTCGGACACGCCCAGGTAGGCGGCCAGCGTCGTGACCGGCAGGTCGGCGTCGTCCAGCCGCAGCATCGACCGCCCGGCCAGGGTGAAGACGTCGCCGGCCGCCGCGTGGTGCAGCCGCACCACGTCGCTCGCCGACAACGCCAGCACATGCTCGCCCACCGCGACGAACAGCAGCCGGCGGTTGGACAGCAGCACCGGGGCGGACAGCGTCACCACCGTGCCGCCGCCGCGCCGGTCGTCAAGCGTGAGCGTGCCTTGCAGGCGCGCCAGCGCCTCGCGCACGATGGACATGCCCATGCCGCGCCCGGACAGTTCGGTGATCGCGTCGGCGGTGCTGAAGCCGGGCTCCAGCAGGAACTGGCGCAGCCGCTCGCGCGGGGTGTCGGCCGCCTCCCCGGCGCTCAGCAGACCGCGCTGGACGGCGCGGCGCGCGATGGCACCGTCGTCGACGCCGCGCCCGTCGTCCTCGATGCGCACGGTCAAGCGGCCGTCCTGCACGGCGACGGTGACGATGATGCGCCCGGCCGCGCGCTTGCCCGCCTCCAGCCGCGCCGTCGGCGGCTCGATGCCATGGCTGACGGCGTTGCGCACGAGGTGGATGACCGGGTCCTTCAGCCGCTGCAACACCTCGCGGTCGGCCTCGGTGGACAGTCCCTGGACATCGACCTCCACCTCCTTGCCGTGGCTGCGCGCCAGATCGCGGACCATGCGGCCGAGATCGCCGAACTGCGTCTCGGCCGGCAGCATGCGCAGGCGGCGGACGTCCTCCTGCAAGCTGCCGCTCCACTGCCGCAGGTTGGCGTAGCCGCGCTGGTGCGCCCGGCTGGCGCCTTCGATCCGCGCGGTGGCGGCGCGCAGCCGGCGCTCGAACGCGTCGAGCTGCGCCGCCGGCACGCCGCCGTCGCGGCGCCTGCCCCACCCGTTCGCGCCCCGTCCGTTCAGGCCGCGCCGAAGGCGCGTCCACGCCTGTTCCAGGCCCAGCCATTCCAGACGCAGCCGCCGCAGGTCGGCGGCGACCAGCCCCTGCACCTCCACCTCGGGCAGCAGCGCCGCCGCCGTCTCCAGGAAATGGCCCA
>DASWVP010000644.1:0-25889 GCA_036401175.1 Azospirillum sp.
GCCTCGCCGGCCAGCTCGTGCAGGCAACCGAGCGGCAGGCCGCCGTCCGGCAGGGCGCCGTCCAGTTCCGGCACGCCCAGCGGCAGCACGCGCGCCCCCTCCCCGCCCACCCCCTCGATGCGCCGGATGCGGTCGCGCAGGGCGGCGAGACGCGCGGCCTTGGACGGCATGACGGCGGGCATGGTGTCGCGCATTGTGTCGCGCATGGGGGAGGGCCTCCGGTCGGAAGGGCGGGGAATATGTTCCTGTTACGTTCTAACACGGAACGCGCCGACGGAGGAGTCTTCTGAAAAGGGAGTCCGCTGAAAAGGGAGGTCCGTAAAAAAGCGAAGGGCACCCTTTCGGGTGCCCCTCTACGCGTCCGAAGACGGCTGGCCGGCCGTTACCAGCCGACCGCGACGGCGCGGGCCTCTCCCCTTCCCTCATGAAGCGCACGCATGCCCGCGACCTCCATCGCCGACCAGGTGCGGCGGCGGACTTCGATCTGGCGGCGGCAGTCGCGCGAGCAGTAGAGCGGCGCGGGGCCGCGCTGGTGCGCGCGTTTGAAAGGCCGGCCACAGCAGGCGCAGTACAGGGCTTCCATGGGTTCCTCCCCGAAAAACTTCCGCATTCGATCTTTTTTCTTTCGACAGGCCCATTGTTCCTGAAGTAACGGATCACTGGCTAGCGGCGAAAAAGACATATAGCCCTTAGACGGCTTATGACGATAGCCCAGGGAGGGAAAATCACCGTGACGGATGAAGCGGTTAGCCTTCTCCTCCCCCAGAGGGAGGCGGCGATTCGCCGCACACCGCCAATCGTTTCTCATCCCATCATTTCGCGCCTGCGAAATGCTGCTTCTTGCAGTGCAAGAAGCACCTTGCGATACCCCACCTGTTGTCACGGCTGACCGGCCGTCGCTCTGAAGATGGGGACAGCGACAGACGAGGAGAATACCACCCATGAGGCTTTCGGCCGTCCGGACGTTCTTGCAGACCGAAGCCGCCGCCGGTGTGGTGCTGATGGTCACCGCCGCCGTGGCGATGCTCTGGGCGAACTCGCCCGCGGCGGCCCTGTACGAAGGGTTCCTGCACCTGCGCCTGGGCCTGCACGTCGACGGCATCGGCCTGGACAAGCCGCTCCACTTCTGGATCAACGACGGGCTGATGGCGGTGTTCTTCCTGCTGGTCGGGCTGGAGATCAAGCGCGAGGCCATGGAGGGGGAACTGTCCACCCCGGCGCGCGCGGCGCTGCCGGGGATCGCCGCGCTGGGCGGCATGGCGGTGCCGGCGCTGGTCTACGTGCTGCTGAATTACGAAACGCCGCGGACGCTGCACGGCTGGGCCATCCCGGCGGCCACCGACATCGCCTTCGCCGTCGGCGTCCTGGCGCTGCTGGGGTCGCGGGTGCCGCAATCGCTGCGCATCTTCCTGCTGGCGCTCGCCATCATGGACGACCTCGGCGCCATCCTCATCATCGCCACCTTCTACAGCCACGACCTGAACCCCACCGCGCTGGGATTCGCCGCGGTCACCGGGCTGGCGCTCGGCTGGCTCACCCTCATCGGCGTGCGCCGGCTGCTGCCCTACATGGTGCTGGGCGTGGTGCTGTGGGTGTGCGTGCTGATGTCGGGCGTGCACGCCACGCTGGCCGGCGTGGCGCTGGCCTTCGCCATACCGCTGAAGACGGTGGACGGCGAAACCCCCGCGCACGCCCCGCTGCACCGCCTGGAACACGCCCTGCACCCCTGGGTCGCCTATGGCATCATGCCGCTGTTCGCACTGGCCAACGCCGGCGTGTCGCTCGACGGGGTGACGCTCGCCAGCCTCGCCGAGCCGGTGCCGCTGGGCATCGCGCTGGGCCTGTTCCTGGGCAAGCAGGTGGGCGTGATGGGCGCCACCTGGCTGGCGGTGCGGCTGCGCCTCGCCCCCATGCCGATCGGCACCACCTGGGCGCAGTTCTACGGCGTGGCCGTGCTGACCGGCATCGGCTTCACCATGAGCCTGTTCATCGGCGCGCTGGCCTTCGCCGATCCGGAACACGCGGTGGCCGTGCGGCTGGGCGTGCTGACCGGGTCCATCGCCTCGGCGCTGGCCGGCTACGCGGTGCTGCGCCTCACCGTGATGCCGCACCCGGCGGGCGCCGTGGAACCGTCACGCTAGGGGGGCAGGGAACCCGGCGCCCGCGGCGGCGGTTGAGCAGGGCATGAGCACGACCGACTATCCTCCCTACCGCCGCGCCACCCCGGCGCCCGAACTCGATCTCGATCTGGAGCGGCTGGAGCGGCTGCGCCGGCTCGCGTGGTGGCTGGACTCGCGCTGGACCATCCCCGGCACGCCCATCCGCATCGGGCTGGACGGCATCGCCAGCCTGCTTCCGGTGGTCGGCGATACGGCGACCGCCATCGTCTCCGCCTACATCGTGACCGAGGCGGCGCGCTACGGCGTGCCCAAGTCGCTGCTGCTGCGCATGGGCGGCAACGTCTTCCTCGACTGGCTGGTCGGCTCGATCCCGGTGGCCGGCACCATCTTCGACGTCGCCTTCAAAGCCAACCGCAAGAACATCAACCTGCTGCACCGCCACCTGGAACGGCAACTGGCCGGCCGCGTCCGCACGCCGGTGTAGAGGCCGGCGGAAGGAAGCGGCGGCCGAAAACCCACCGGGCGAAAACCCGTCCGGCGGAAGCTTGGCCGTTGCGCGGCGCGCATGGGGATGAGACAACGGAAAGCTTGACGTGGATCAACGACCTTTCCCGGCCCCGCCCCCACATTCGCCGCCATGACGAACGCACAGACCGCCCCCGCCCTCTCCGGCACGCTCGACCCCGCGCTGCTCGCCAAGTACGACGGCGCGCGGGTGCCCCGCTACACCAGCTACCCGACGGCGCCGCACTTCTCGCCGAACGTCGGGCACGAGGTGTACGGCGGCTGGCTCGCCGCGCTCGACACCGCGACCCATGCCGGTTCGCTGTACCTGCACGTGCCGTTCTGCAAGGAAATGTGCTGGTACTGCGGCTGCCACACCAAGATCGTCGCGCGTTACGAGCCGATCACCCGCTATCTCCAGCACATCCGCCGCGAGATCGAGCTGGTGGCCGCCGCCATCCCCGGCCGGCTGAAGGTGCGCCACGTGCACTTCGGCGGCGGTACGCCGACCATGACCACGCCCGCCGATTTCGAAGCGCTGATCGACCATCTGCGCCGGCATTTCGACGTGGTGGACGGCGCCGAGATCGCCGTGGAGATCGACCCGCGCACGCTGACCGAGGACATGGCGAAGGCGCTGGGGCGCGCCGGCGTCAACCGCGCCTCGCTGGGCGTGCAGGATTTCGACGCCGACGTCCAGGCCGCCGTCAACCGCATCCAGCCGCGCGAAATGACCGAGCGCACGCTGGAATGGCTGCGCGGCAACGGCATCGGCCACGTCAACCTCGACCTCATGTACGGCCTGCCGCGCCAGTCGGTGGAGAGCGTCACCCGCTCCGCCGAGATCGCCATGGCGATGGACCCCGACCGGCTGTCGGTCTTCGGCTATGCGCACGTGCCGTGGATGAAGTCGCACCAGAAGAAGATCGTCGAGGCGGAGCTGGCCGATTCCATCGGCCGCTGGGCGCAGTTCGCCGCCATCGCCGGCACGCTGACCGGCGGCGGCTACACGCCCATCGGGCTCGACCACTTCGCCAAGCCCACCGACGAGCTATCGGTGATGATGGCGCAGGGCAAGCTGCGCCGCAACTTCCAGGGCTACACCACCGACGACGCCGACGTGCTGCTGGGCTTCGGCGCCTCGTCGATCGGCGAGATGCCGCAGGGCTACATGCAGAACGCCGTGCCCTTCGACCACTACGCCGAGGCGATCGACGCCGGCCGGCTGGCCACCGTCAAGGGCCTGCGCCTGACCGACGAGGACCGCCTGCGCCGCGCCGTGATCGAGCGGCTGATGTGCGACATGACGGTGGACGTCGGCGATCTCGCGGTGCGGTACGGCATGGCGGCCGACCATTTCGACGCCGAGCTGGCCGGCATGGACGACCTCGTCGCCGACGGGGTGGCGACGGTGGAGGGCCGCCGGGTGAGCGTGCCGGAGTCCGCCCGCCCGCTGATGCGCCTGCCCGCCGCGCGCTTCGACACCTACCTGAGCACGGGCGCCGGCAAGCACAGCCGCGCGGTGTAGGGGGCGCGGCGTCGGGAACCCCCCTCTCCCTTCCGAGAGGGTCAGGGTGAGGGGGCCCCGCACGGCGAATGTTCCCGCCTCTCCGGCGCCGCCTCGGCGAACACCGGCACCGTCGCCTTGTGCGGCACGATGGAGACGCGCGCCCCGGCGACGTGCGTCTCGATCGCCTTGGTCAGCGTCTCCACCGCGTCGAACACGTCGGTCAGCGGGCGGTCGGGCGAGAAGCCCAGGTGGATGGTGACGAAGGTCACCCCCGGCGAACGCCGCGTCTCATAGCCCAGCAGGTCGTCGTAGGCGTCGAAGCGGTGCGCCAGTTCGCGCAGGATGATCAGGCGCACATGTTCGTCCACCGCGGCGTCCAGCAGGTCGCGGCCGGATTCCTTCAGCATGCGGTGGATGTTGCGCAGCCGCAGCGCGCACAGCACCAGCACGTTCAGCGGATCGAGGTATTCGGACAGCGGCTGGTCGGGAAACAGCGCGGCCAGCGCCAGCACCACGCCGGTGGTGACGTTCGCCCAGAACTTGATCTGGTAGCCGCGCCACAGCGACTGTGCCACCGGCGACGGCGATTCGCGGTTCAGCGTGCCGGACCAGCGCATCATCAGCCCGGTGACCACGGCGCCGTAGACGTAGAGCAGCACGCCCCAGCCCGCCCCCTCCGGCGGTGTCGGCGCGCCGAGCCGGCCGACGGCGAGCCACACGAAGACCGCCAGATAGACGATCTGCACCTGCGCGAACAGCAGCCCGCACAGGTTCTCCAGCTTGCCCAGGCCATAGTTGTAGTCGTCGCTCGGCGCCGCCCTGGCCCGGCGCAGCGCCACGTAGGTGATGGCGAGCGCCACCAGCTCGATCACGCTGCCCACCGCGTCCAGCCGCACGACCAGCACGTTCGACCCCAGGCTGGCCGCCCCCGACAGCAGGATGGCGGCCGTCACCGTGAGCATGCTGACGACGACACGCCGTTCCTTGGCATCCATGACCTGGCCCCGCTCCCTCCGGCACGCTCTGGTGTTGCGCGGCCAAATCAGCCACAGTGTGGGAAACACGTGCGTTCGTACCGGGGAGGGTACACCACCGATGATCACGCTGTACACGTTCGCCACGCCCAACGGGCACAAGGCTTCCATCCTGCTGGAGGAGCTTGGCCTGAAGTATCAGGTCCACAAGCTCGACCTGATGGGCGGCGAGAACAAGTCCCCGGAGTACTTGAGGATCAGCCCGATCGGCAAGCTGCCGGCGGCGGTCGAGGAGATGCCGGGCGGCGTCACGCGGCGCCTGTTCGGCTCCGGCGCCATCCTGATGCACTACGCCGAGCGCACCGGCCGCCTGCTGCCCGGCGGCGACATGCGCACCGAGGCGCTGAGCTGGCTGATGCTGGGCATCAGCGACCTGGGCCCGACGGCGCTGGACATGTTCCGCTTCTCGGTGCGCGCGCCGGAGAAGATCCCCTACGCCATCGACCTGTTCAAGGGCGAGCTGCTGCGCTGCTACGGCGCGCTCGACGACCGGCTGGCGCAGGAGGAATATCTGGCGGGCGATTATTCCGTGGCCGACATCTCCTGCTTCCCCTTCATCGCCGCCGCGGCGGTGGCCGGCGGCGGGCTGCTGGACCGCTACGCCAACCTCAAGCGCTGGCACGACGCGATCCTGGCCCGCCCGGCCGTGCAGCGCGGCATGGCCGTTCCGGAATAAGCGACACCGCACATGCCCGTCATCAACCGCATCGCCGGGTTCCACGCCGACATGACGGCGTGGCGCCGCGACATCCACGCGCACCCCGAACTGGCCTATGCGGAAAACCGCACCGCCGACATCGTGGCCGCGAAGCTCGCCGAATGGGGCGTCGCGGTGCACCGCGGCTTGGCCGGAACCGGCGTCGTCGGCACCATCACGGGCCAGGGCTCCGGCACGCGCGCCATCGGCCTGCGCGCCGACATGGACGCGCTGCCGATGCCCGAGGCCAACAGCTTCGGCCACGCCTCGAAGCATCCCGGCGTCATGCACGCCTGCGGCCACGACGGCCACACCACCATGCTGCTGGGGGCGGCGCGCTATCTGGCCGAGACGCGCAACTTCGACGGCACCGTGCACCTCATCTTCCAGCCCGCCGAGGAGGGCAAGGGCGGCGGCCGGAAGATGGTCGAGGAGGGACTGTTCACCCGGTTCCCGTGCGACCGGGTGTTCGGCCTGCACAACTGGCCCGACCTGCCGGCCGGCCGCATCGCCGTGCATCCGGGGCCGGTGATGGCGGCGGCCGACCAGTTCACCATCACCGTGCGCGGGCACGGCGCGCACGCCGCCATGCCGCACAAGGGCATCGACCCGGTGCTGGTCGCCGCCCACATCGTGACCGCGATGCAGAGCATCGTCAGCCGCAACACCGACCCGTTCGACAGCGCTGTCGTGTCGGTCACCTGGGTCGAGGCCGGCACCACCTTCAACGTCATCCCGGACGAGGCGAAGCTGCACGGCACCATCCGCACCGTGCGCCCGGAGACGCGGGCGCTGATGCCCGAACGCATCGGCCGCGTCGCCGAGAACATCGCCGCCGCCTTCGGCGCCACCGCGGCGTTCGAGCACCGCCCCGGCTACCCGCCCACCATCAACGCCCCGGCCGAGGCCGAACTGGCCGCGCAGGTCGCCGCCACGGTGGTCGGCGCGGACAGCGTGGTGTGGAACCCCGACCCGTCCATGGGGGCGGAGGATTTCGGCTATATGCTGGCGGAGCGGCCGGGCTGCTACGTCTGGCTGGGCCACGGCGGCGGGGCGCCGGGCTGCCGGCTGCACAACCCGCACTATGACTTCAACGACGACATCCTGACCATCGGGGCCAGCTATTGGGCCACGCTGGTCGAAACCCTGCTGCCGCGGAGCCCCTGACCCATGCGCATGCCGTGCCGCCCCGCCCTCGCCCTCCTGCTCGCCGCCGTCCTCGCCGGCGGCTGCCAGACCACGGGAGGGGAGCGGGTGGGCGAGCGCGGCACCGCCCCGGCCGACGCCATCCCCGGCGCCTATTGGAACGGGCCGGACAGCGAAGCGTACGAGCGCGCCTACGTCACCGCCCGCACCCCGCAGGAATGGCGGGATCTGTGGGCCCGCATCGGCCAGCCCGCCCCGTCGGCGCTGCCGGACGACCGCATGGCGGTGGCCGTCTTCCTCGGCCCCAAGGACACGGCCGGCTATGCCGTGCTGCTGCGATCCGCCGCAGAGCGCGACGGCGCGCCGGTGGTGACCTACCGCGAGCAGGTGCCCGGCCCGACGCAGGCGGTGGCGCTGGTGCGCACCTCACCCTATGCGGTGCGTCTGGTGCCGCGCAGCGCGGGGGATGTGAAGTTCGTGCGGGAGCGGTAAGGCAAGGAGAACGGCTATGACGGAATTGCAGATCACGGTGGGCAAGGGGCTGCGGGAGATCGCCGCCGAAGTCGCCGACGCCGTACACCGCGCTGAACGTGGGGAGCATGTCGAGCCGGAAAGCTCCATCGACTTCGCCGACTGGGACACGCTGGCCCGAACGCTGACGAGCAAACGCCTGGAATTGCTGCGCTATCTGCATCGCCATCCGACGGCGAGCGTGCGCGCGCTGGCGATGGCCCTCGGCCGGGACTACAAGAATGTGCACGCGGACGTGCAGGCATTGACGGAAACCGGCCTGATCGAGCGCGGGGAAAGTGGCGATCTGTGCGCGGAATACGACGGCATCCAGGCCCGGATCGCCTTGTAAGGAAAGCCCCCCTACGCCCGCCCCACCGCCCGCGGGTCCAGCGCGTCCTGCAGCCCGTCGCCCAGCAGGTTCACCGCGATCACCGTGACGAAGATCAGCAGCCCCGGCCACACCGCCAGCCAGGGCGCGGTGGAGACGAGGTCCTGCGCGCCGGTCAGCATGTTGCCCCAACTGGGCAGCGGCGGCTGGATGCCGAGGCCCAGGAAGCTGAGCACCGATTCCAGCAGGATCACGTTGCCCACGGTCAGCGTCGTCGCGACCACCGCCGGGGCGGCGACGTTGGGCAGGATGTGCGCCAACATGATGCGCCGGCTGCCCGCCCCCAGCGCCACCGCCGCCAGCACATAGTCGCGCCGCCGCGCCGACAGGGTGGCGCCGCGCACCAGCCGCGCCACGGTGGTCCAGCCGAACAGCGCCACCAGCACGACGATGCGCAGCAGGCTTGCGTCCTCCGCCCCCGCCCAGGAGGCCGGCACGCCCAGCCGCGTCAGGTCCACCGCCGCCAGCACGATCAGCAAGGGCAACAGCGGCAGCGCGATCATGCCGTCGGTGATGCGCATCAAAAGCGCGTCGGTGCGCCCGCCGAAGAAGCCGGCCAGCAGCCCGACGCCGGTGCCGATCAGCGCCGCCGCCAGCGCCGCCGCGACGCCGACGAACAGCGACACCCGCCCGCCGTACAGCAACCGCACCAGCAGGTCGCGCCCCAGCTCGTCGGTGCCCAGCGGGTGCCCGGGCGACGGCGGGGCGAAGCGGTCGAGCAGGCTGACCGCCGTCTGGTCCACCCCCAGCGCCGCCTCCACCAGCGGCGCCGCCACGGCGGCCAGCGCCAGCAGCGCCAGCAGGACGGCGCTCGCCGCGGCGAGGCGGTGGCGGGCGAAGCGCCGCAGGAAGCGCCCGCTCATGTCCGCAGTTCCCGGAAGGTGATGCGCGGGTCGAGCGCGGCATAGGCGACGTCGGCCATCAGATTGCCGGCCAGCGTCGTGGCGGTGGCCAGCAGCAGCGCCACCAGCGCCACGTTGGCGTCGTTGCCCATGATCGAATCGTAGATCAGCTTGCCCATGCCCGGCCACGCGAACATCGTCTCGGTCACCAGGGCGCCGGAGAACAGCGTGCCGAACTCCAGCGCCACGATGGTGACGATGGGGATGAAGGCGTTGCGCAGCGTGTGCCGCCACACCACCTGCCGCTCCGACAGCCCCTTGGCGCGGGCGGTGCGCACATAGTCCTGGCGCAGCTCCACCAGCATGGACGCGCGCACATAGCGGGTGTAGCCGCCGATGCTCGCCAGCGTCAGCGTCAGCACCGGCAGCACGAAGTACGGCAGCCGCTCCCACCACGCGGCATCGCCCACCGGCCCGGCGCCGGACGCCGGCAGCCAACCCAGCGTGACCGCGAACAGCAGGATCAGCAGCAGCGCCAGCCAGAAGGCCGGGATGGAGATGCCGGCGAAGCAGAACAGGTTGACCGCGTCGTCCGCCAACGAATGCGGCCGCCGCGCCGCGAAGACGCCGAGCGGCAGCGCCACCGCGATCGCCAGCACGAAGGCCGCGCCCAGCAGCAGCAGCGTGTTGACCAGCCGCGGCGCCAGCACCGCCAGCACCGGCTGGGAATAGAGCCGCGAATAGCCGAAGTCGCCGCGCAGCGCCGCCGCCAGCCAGTTCAGATACCGCTCGTGCAGCGGCCTGTCGAGCCCGTGCAGCGCCTTGAGCCGCGCCACGTCGGCCGGCGTCATGTGCGGGTTGCCGGCGGCCATCAGGTCCACCGGATCGCCCGGCATCAGGCCCAGCAGCACGGTGACCAAGACGCTCATCACCAGCAGGACGACGGCGGCCTGGAACAGGCGGGAAAGGAGGAAGCGGGTCACTGAATCTCCCTCCCCCTGCCCCGCAGGGGGAGGGAAGCCCGCGTGAGCGGGCAGGGTGGGGGCAAGTTGTCGGCAAAGATCAGCGGCTCAACGCCTGCCGCAAAGGCCGTTGCCCCCACCCTTCCCATGCTTCGCATGGGCTCCTTCCCTCCCCCTGCGGAGCAGGGGGAGGGAGATTTACTCTCCCCCCTCACTCCTTCACCTTCCAATGCTCGATCCACAGCGTCGTGGCGTACTGGTGGCCGGTGGGGACGATGCCGTCGACCCATTTGGGCAGGATGTGCGGGTCGGCGCGGAAGAAGAGCGGCAGGGCCGGAAGCTGCTCGGCGTAGATCTGTTGCAGCCGCGTCCACAGGGCCTGGGACGCCTTGGGCTCGCACACCGTCTCCAGCTCGTCCATGATCCGGTCGGCCTCGGCGTCCTTGAAGGCGGTGTAGTTCTGCCCGGCCCAGCCGTTGGCGGCGGTCGGGATCATGGTGGAGTGCATGGTGGTGCGCGGGATGTTTTCCGGCGCCGAGATCCAGGCGAACAGCGCCATCGCCTTGAACCGGCGTTCGCGCAGCGTCTGGCCGAACAGCACGCGCGGCGGCTCGTTGGCGATGCGCACCTCGATGCCCGCCTGCTTCCACTGCGCCTGCAGAACCTGCTCCAGCAGCTCGCGCGTGCGGTTGCCGGCGGTGGTCATGATCTCCAGGGTCAGCGTCTCGCCCTTGGCGTTGCGGCGCGGGCCGGTGCCGGTGCGCGTCCAGCCGGCCGCGTCCAGCAGCGCCGCCGCCGCCGCCGGGTCGTAGGCGTATCTGGCGATGTCGTCGCTGTGCACGCGGTCGAGCGGGTTGACCTGGTTGTGCGCCACCGGCTGCCGCCCGGCGAAGAGCTGCTTGGAGATGGCCTCGCGGTCGATGGCGTGCAGCAGCGCCCGGCGCACGCGGACGTCCCGCAGCACGGGGTTGTCGAGGTTGACGTCGATGTGCTCGTAGAACAGGCCGGGCTTGTAGACCACGTTGAAACGGCCGCCGTGCCGCTTCTCGAAGCCCAGCACCTGATCGAGCGGCAGCCCGGTTTCGCCGGGGATCATGTCCAGTTGCCCGGCCAGCAGGTTGGCCTCCAGCGCCGCCGTGTTCTCGATGGCCTTGACGACGACGCGCTTGAAGGGCGGCTTCGGCCCCCACCACGTCGGGTTGGCCTCCAGCACCACATGCGCCCCCGGCTCGACCGCCGCGATCCGGTAGGGGCCGAACCACAGGCCCGGATTGGTGGTGTCCGTCTCGTACTTGGAGCGCAGGCGGTAGGCGGCCGGGTCGGCCTCGAACACCGGGCGTTCCAGGTGCGCGGGCAGGATGTTGAAGTCGTTGATCTCGGCGTAGGTGCACAGCGGCTTGTGGCGGTGCACGGTGAAGGTCCGGTCGTCGCGCGCGGTGACGCCGACGATGTCGCGGGAATAGAGGTCGAAGTTGGAGAAGCCGCTCTGCGGGTGTTTGCCGACCTCCCAGGTGAACAGCACGTCCTTCGTCGTCACCGGCGTGCCGTCGCCCCAGGTCGCCTTGGGGTGGATGGTGTAGGTGACGGCATAGCCCTTCCCCCCGTCCGGCCGCGTCTCCAGCACCGCCGTGCCCTTGTCCTGCGCCGGCAACTCGGTGCACAGCATGCACACCAGCTTCCAGTCGGCGTCGTAGGTGGTGAAGGGCCGGCGCGCCATCTCGGTGATGTAGGACTTGGCCGCCATCGCCTCGATGGAGGGATGCCAGTTGGCCGGGAACTGGCTGATGCCGATCACCAGCTCGTCCTTGGCGCCCAAGGCCGGCGCGGACGCCAGAATGCCGGCGGCCAGCACCAGCGCCCCCCATCGGTTTCGCCGCACGACCGATCCCTCCCCACACATTCGAACCCGCCCAACTATGGGGAGCGGCGCGGCGGTGGTCCAGCGGGAGTGTCGTGATCAGGCAAACGTCGCCGCCGCACCGGAACCGTGGGTTGGGTTGAGCGAAGCGAAAACCCAACACCGTCGGCGTTGCGAACACGTTGGGTTTTCGCTGGCGCTCAACCCAACCTACGACGTGCCGTTGTTCGGAAAGTCCTACCGGTCGTCCCAGTCCGGTTCGTCGGCCTTCAGCACCTCGACGATCCGGGCGACGCGGCCGGCGGGCTGGCGGTGCGTCGCCGTCGCCAGATAGTCGTCGGAGCCGAGCCAGGTGTACGCCTCCATCACCTCGGCGGCGGTGGCGCCGGTGGCGATGATGCCGGCGATGCGCATGTCGTCCAGAGGTCCGCAGATCTCGATCACCTGGTCGCGCGTCACGGTCGGCTGAGTCGGCGGCTGGACGGGCATACGCATGTCCTCCTCGCGAAAACGACCATTCGGGGATACCGGCGGCCCCCCGAAAAGGCAAGCGCCCGTGAGGATGTCGGCCGGATGCGTTGACAGCCCCCCGCCGCCGGCCCTTAACTCTGTGATTGATCGCGCAACGAACCGTCCCGGCCCGAGACATGTCCGAACTCCTCCCCCGCACCGGCGCCCGCGTCCTTGTCGACGCGCTGCGCATCCACGGCGCCGAGCTTGCCTTCTGCGTCGCCGGCGAAAGCTACCTGGACGTGCTCGACGCCTTCGTCGACACGCCGGAAATCCGGCTGGTCACCTGCCGGCAGGAAGGCGGGCTGGCCTTCATGGCGGAGGCGTACGGCAAGCTGACAGGGCGGCCGGGCATCGGCTTCGTCACGCGCGGCCCCGGCGCGTGCAACGCGTCGATCGGCGTGCACACGGCCTTCCAGGATTCCACGCCGATGATCCTGTTCATCGGACAGGTGGCGCGCGACCAGTTCGACCGCGAGGCGTTCCAGGAGATCGACTACCGCCGCATGTTCGGTTCGGTCGCCAAGTGGGTGGCGCAGATCGATCAGGCCGAACGCATCCCCGAATACATCGCCCGCGCCTTCCACGTCGCCACCTCCGGCCGGCCGGGCCCGGTGGTGCTGGCGCTGCCCGAGGACATGCTGGGCGACATGGTCACGGTGCGCGACACCGGCCCCTACGCCCCCACCATCGCTCAGCCCGGCCCCGCCGACGTGGAGCGCCTGCGCGACCTGCTGGCGGCGGCCGAGCGGCCGCTGGTGCTGGTCGGCGGCCCCGGCTGGGACGACGCCGCCTGCGCCGACATCAAGGCGTTCGCCGAGGCCAACGCGCTGCCCGTCTGCTGCTCCTTCCGGCGGCAGGACGTGTTCGACAACGAAAGCCCGTGCTTCGTCGGCGACCTGACCACCGGCTCCAACCCCAAGCTGCTGGCCCGCGTGCGCGAGGCCGACCTGCTGCTGGTGGTGGGGGCGCGGCTGGGCGAGATCACCACGCAGGGCTATGCGCTGCTGGAGGTGCCGGAAACCGGCAAGGTGCTGATCCACGTCCACGCCCTGGCCGAGGAGCTGGGCCGCGTGTTCCGCCCGACGCTGGGCATCCAGTCCGGCAGCGCCGCCATGGCCGCCGCGCTGGCCGCCCTGCCGCCGCTGGCGCCGGAGGGGGCGGAGCCGCGCTGGCGCGCCTGGGCCGACGCGGCGCGCGAGGACTGGCTGGTGTGGCTGGAGCCGGAGCCCTGCGCCGGCCCCGTCGACCTGGGCTGGATCTTCGGCTGGCTGCGCGACCGGTTGCCGGTGGACGCCATCGTCACCACCGACGCCGGCAACTTCTCCGGCTGGGGCCAGCGGCACCTGCTGTACCGGCGCCCCGGCCGCCAGTTGGGGCCGACCAACGGCGCCATGGGCTATGGCGTGCCGGCGGCGGTGGCGGCCAAGCTGGCGAACCCGAAGCGCGTCGTGCTGGGCCTTGTCGGCGACGGCGGCTTCATGATGACCGGGCAGGAGCTGGCGACGGCCGTGCACACCGGCGCCGCGCCCATCATCATCGTCATCAACAACGGCATGTTCGGCACCATCCGCATGCACCAGGAAAAGCGCTTCCCCGGCCGCCTCAGCGCCACCGACCTGACCAACCCCGACTTCGCGGCGCTGGCGCAGAGTTACGGCGCGTTCGGCGCGGTGGTGGAGCGCACGAAGGACTTCGTGCCCACGTTCTGGGAAGCCATGTGGAGCCGCAAGCCCGCCGTCATCGAACTGCGAGTCGATCCCGAGCAGATCACCACACGCACGACGATCACCGCCTTGCGCGCCGCGGCGGTTGCGCAAGCGGGTGGCTGACCCATACCAAAGTCGGATTGCGTAAAAGCTTGCCCGGTTTTTGTGCCGATGTTCACGGTAGCGCGTGCGTTGGTGCCGCGTTACGGTTATAACTGGTCTGCGGCATGATCATGCCGACGCAAACAAAAGAAGAGCGGGGAAGAATTCTCCGCCGCCCACGAACAGGACGGGACGATGGACTGGGACAAGCTGCGGGTGTTCCATGCCGTAGCCGAGGCAGGCAGCTTCACGCATGCCGGGGAGACCCTCAACCTGAGCCAGTCGGCGGTCAGCCGCCAGATCAGCGCGCTGGAAGAGAGCCTGGGCGTGCCGCTGTTCCACCGCCACGCGCGCGGCCTTATTCTGACCGAACAGGGCGAGCTGCTGCACCGCACGGCGCGCGAGGTCTTCGCCAAGCTGTCGATGACCGAGGCGATGCTGACCGAGAGCAAGGAGTACCCGAAAGGGCCGCTCAAGGTGACCACCACGGTGGCCTTCGGGTCCACGTGGCTGACGCCGCGCATCCAGGAATTCCTGTCGATCTACCCGGACATCCAGCTCACGCTGCTGATCGACGACAACGAGCTGGACCTGGCGATGCGCGAGGCGGACATCGCCATCCGCATGAACACGCCGCGCCAGCCCGACCTGATCCAGCGCCACCTGATGGCGGTCCGCTTCCACCTGTACGCGCACCAGAGCTACATCAAGCGGCGCGGCGCGCCCAGGACGCCGGACGAGTTGGCGGAGCACGACATCATCGCCTACCCGCCCGACGTGCGGGCGCCCATCGCCAACGTCAACTGGATCCTGGAGGTCGGCGACCCGCCGCCCGGCGCGCGCCGGCCGATCCTGCAAGTCAACAGCATGTACGCCATCTACCGCGCGGTGGAGAGCGGCCTGGGCATCGCCGCCCTGCCCGACTTCCTGGTGAACGGCACCAAGGATTTCGTGCGCGTCATGCCGGAGATCAGCAGCCCGAAGGTCGACGCCTATTTCGTCTACGCCGAGGAACTGCGCCATTCCAAGCGCATCGCGGTGTTCCGCGACTTCCTCGTGCGCAAGGTGGCGGAAAGCCATTTCTGACGCGTCGCCGCCTTTTTGCCCGCCCCGTCACGGCCCGTGCCAGTTTTCCAGGCACGGGCCGCGTCTTTGGTGGTGACCCCGCCGCGCCGCGATTCCAGTTGTAAATTCAACAGGTTCAAAGCCATGCGCGATGCGCATGGTAGGATCATCGACATGTCGATGGCATGGAAGGGGGCAAATGCTCAATTCTTGCGTCGTTGGTTGCTGCGTCGCAGCACCCGGCGTTTCCCCCGGGGCTCCCCCCCGGGAGCGGGTTTTCGGACCCGGCGTCTCCCAGACGTGAAGCCTCCCTGTTCAACTCGCCGCCAATCCAACGGGTTGGCGGCGGTTTTTTGGGTGGGGGATGAGGCTGTGGGCACAGGCCAGCGGTCTACGCGATGGCAGGCCCAGGACGGCGGCGGCCAGGACCTTCGGCACGGCCATCACGCTCACCCCCTCGCGTCCGAGGCTGCGGCTTCCGCCGCCGGGACCGCTGGCCGGCGGACGGCGACGAAGCGCAGCACCACGTATCCCGCCAGCGCGGACAGCAGCGATCCGCTCAGCACGCCGATCCGCACGGCGGTGCCGTACCCCTCCTCCGGGAAGGCCAGCCCGCCGATGAACAGGCTCATGGTGAAGCCGATGCCGGTGAGCAGCGCCATGCCGTAGACGTGTATCCACCCCGCCCCCTCCGGCAGCGCGCCGACGCCCAGCCGGACGGCCGCCAGCGCCCCCTATCCGAAAAAAAAGTGCGCGCCCTTGAATTCAGTGCTTGCCCTGTCGCAAGCCGCGCCGTATATAGGCGCTCCCTTGCGCGGGTGTAGCTCAGTTGGTTAGAGCGCCGGCCTGTCACGCCGGAGGCCGCGGGTTCAAGTCCCGTCACTCGCGCCAGTTTCTGCGGGCGTAGCTCAGGGGTAGAGCACAACCTTGCCAAGGTTGGGGTCGAGGGTTCGAATCCCTTCGCCCGCTCCATCTCCCTCCGGGGGGTGGCGCGGATCAGCAGATCCGGAACGGACAATCCAGACAGTATGAATCATCCCGCGACGGCACCGCCGTCGGCGGCGCCATGTCGCGTCCGGGCCGCATTGCCTTCAGACCGCATTGACACAACCATCACGCGGCATCGCCATAAATCTGCAACGCCCGGCGCGTACACTGCCGGATCAGGAGCGCATCCCCGCGTCACCGCGGCGTCTCCGGACCGACGGCAGAGGACCACGATGACCGCCCCCGCGCAGATCCCGCTGGCGACCGCCCTGGCGGACATGCCCTATCCCGGCGAAGGCCCGCTCATGGACATGCGGCGCGCCGGGCGCGCGCGGCCGTGCGAACGCGCCTGGAAAAGCATCCTCGACGGCCTGGAGCACGCCTTCCAGCCGATCGTGCACGTGCGCACCGGCCGCTGCCATGGGTTCGAGGCGCTGCTGCGCGGCATCGACCCGACGATGTTCTCCAGCGTTCCCGCCATGCTCGACGACGCGCACGCCGACGGCGTGCTGCCGATGGTGGAGGCGGAGCTGCATGCCAAGGCGGTGGCCAAGTACTGCTCGCTGGACGGCTGGCGGGAGGCCAAGCTCTTCCTCAACATCGACGCGCGCGTGGTCGGCGGGGCGCAGGCGGTGTCGCCGGTGCTGCTGCCCGGCCCGAAGGAACTGTCCATCGTGCACGAGATCTCCGAGCACAAGGAGGTCCGCGACGCCGTCGACATGGAGGACATCACCGCCACCTACCGCAAGCATCAGGTCGGGCTGGCGCTCGACGACTTCGGCGTCGGCTTCGCCGGGCTGAAGCTGCTGTACAAGATCAAGCCGGACTACCTGAAGATCGACCGCTTCTTCGTCCAGGACATCCACCGCGACCTGGGCAAGCGGGCCATCGTCAACCATCTGGTGGGCTACGCGCACACGCTGGGCATCCTCACCATCGCCGAGGGGGTGGAGACGGAGGCCGAGTTCTACACCTGCCGCGACATCGGCTGCGACTTCATGCAGGGCTACCTGATCGCCCGCCCGGCGCTCGACCTGCCCCGCCTGCCCTTGCGCATGGCGACGGTGGAGACGCTGAACGCCCGCGACCGCCGCCAGCCGCCGGAGGTGCGCCAGCGCCTCGCCGAGGTGATCGAGCGCATCCCGCCGGTGTGCGCCGACGAACCCAAGAGCATCATCTTCGACTATTTCCGCGACGGGCAGAACCCGCCCATCGCCCCGGTCGTCGACAAGCACGGGCTGCCGCTGGGCCTGCTGCGCGAGCGCGACCTGAAGCAGTACGTCTATTCCAAGTACGGCCGCGACCTGCTGAACAACAAGGGGCACAGCAAGACGCTGGTCGACCTGCTGGCCAAGTGCCCGGTCTGCGACATCAACACGCCGCTGGACCGCGTGATCGAGGCGTTCTCGGAGGAGACGGCGGAGGACGGCGTCATCATCATCGAAAGCGGCGAGTACGCCGGCTTCCTGACCAGCCGCGCGCTGATCGGTCTGGTGCACGAGAAGAACCTGGCGATGGCGACCGACCAGAACCCGCTGACCCGCCTGCCCGGCAACGCCGCCATCATCCGCCACATCGAGGAGGCGCTGGACGACCGCGACGCGGCGCACACGCTGGTCTACTTCGATTTCGACTGGTTCAAGCCGTTCAACGACACCTTCGGCTTCCGCCAGGGCGACCGCGCCATCCAGATGTTCGGCGAACGGCTGAAGGTGCTGGCCTCGGCCTGCGGCGGCTTCGCCGGCCACATCGGCGGCGACGACTTCTTCCTGGGCGTCGGCGGCCAGACCGGCGCGGAGATGCGGCGGCGCGTCCAGGACCTCGCCGCCACCTTCCGGTCCGACGCCGAAAGCCTGTACGACGCCGCCTCGCGCGCCGCCGGGCACATCACCGCCAAGGACCGTTTCGGCACGGTGCGCCGCTTCCCCCTGCTGTCGGTCAGCGGCGTCGCGGTGACGATCCCGGCCGGCGAGCACGGCGTGACGCTGGACGCCATCACCGACGCCATCGCCGCCCACAAGCCCACCGCCAAGGGCAGTCCCGACAAGGTCTGCTTCGTCACCCTGGACGACATCTGAACCGCGTCAGCGGCGCCAGCCGGCGGCAAGCTGCTCCATCACCTGCAACGCCAGCTCCTGGCCCAGCGGGGCGCCGGTCGTCTTCGCCACGTAACCGCGGCCGGGCTTGGTGGTGAACTGCATCCGCGCGCCGGCGCGCGGCTCGGCGTCGGTGACGAAGCTGGCGAGGATCAGCGCGCTGCGGGTGTCCTTCACGTCGATGCGGTACTGCACGCCGGTGGCGCTGTCCGCCGACGGCGTGGCGGTGATCTCCACCAGCAGATCGGCCTTGGCGCGCAGGGCCGCCGCCTCGATGGCCTGCGGGTTCGGCCGGTCCGTTCCGGCGGCACCGGCGCCTTGCAGGCGCAGCATGGCGGCGCGGTCCACCAGCTTGACGCCGGCCCGCCCGAACTCCTGCAAAAGGGCCGCCTCAGCGGCCTGCGAGTGCTCCTCCGGCAGCCAGTCGTCGGCGGCGTCGGGCACCGCCCCGCCCGTCACCTCGCGCGTCCGGGTGCGGTGGCCGGCGACCGAACCCGACGCGTGCGAATCGGCCACGGCGGCGCCATAGCCGCCGATCACCGTGGTGCGCCCGCTGCCCGAGGCGACGACGCCGACCGTTTCCTCGACGCGCTCCACCCTACGCCATTCCGGCGCGACCCGGTCGCTGAGGCGGCGCATCCAGAACACGGCGACGCGCGGGCTGCCGTGCCTGCGGTAGGCCGCGCGGAAGGCGCCCACCACCGCGTCGGGCGCCGTGTTCGCCGCCGGCGCCAGCACATCGGGCAGGCCCTGCCGGTACCAGCCGGCGTCCTGCGCCGCCGCCGGGAGCGCCACCAGTGCCGATAGCGCCAACATCGCCAGACGGGGCGTGCGCATCAGTCGGCCCTCCGCACCTCGATGAGGAAGCTGGCCGCCCGCGGCCCGGCCACCGACACCTCGCCATAGCTGACGAACGAGCGCGGCGGCAGGTGCAGCCGCTGCCACGCCGAGGGCGGTTCGGCCGGCCGCTGGGCCTCGTCGAGGAACTGCGTGCGGCCCTGCACCGGCATGGGCGTGTCGGTGCAGTTCATCAGCCGCGCCCCGACCTCCACGTTGCCGACCGCGGTGCGCCCGGCGGTAACCGACTGCACCATGACGCGGCTGCGCAGCCCGCCGTCCAGGATGGAGACGGTGTCGAGCGGCACCGGCCGCATCGTGCCGGGCGTCGGCGCCACCAGCACCGGCCCGGCCGGCAGCACCTCCTCGCCCATGGTCAGCGGGGTGAAGTCGCACTGGACGCGCGGCGCCGGCGCGCAGCCCGGCAGGACGGCGGCGCCGGCCAGCGCGGCGAACAGGGCGAGTGCGCCCCGGCGGCGCTCAGCGGTAGACGACGTCATCGGCGGCGGCCCTCGTGAATTCGTACAGGCCGCTCCACACGATGGTGCCGCGCTCCAGGTCCACCATCTCGAAGACGATCTGGTTGTAGCGCTGCGCCACGCCGGAGCGGACGTTGACCGCGTCGACGGACGACACCCGGCCGCTCAGCCGGTAATCGCCGCCCGCGGTGGCGCGCGTCAGCCCGGTGGTGCCCATGTCGACCCTGCCGGCCCGCTTCAGGCCGCGCTCGCGCTCGACCATGTCGGCGTTGTGGCGGGCGACGAAGATCATCCGGCCCCCGGCGGCGTTGGTCAGACCGACGCGCAGGCGATCGACGATGGCGTTCCGGTTCAGGCGCTGCGCCGATTCATTGTGGAAATACTCCGAATCGACGATCACCTGCGGCGGCCGCGCGGCGTTCGCCAGCACCGGCGATTGCAGCATGTCGCGCATCATCCGGTCGGTCATGGCGATGATGTCCTGACCCTCAATCCCGACGCCGCCCACCGGGCCGCGCGCGCTGGGGTCGATGTCGATGGCCGGCATCCCCCGCGTGTTCGCCGTCGACGCGCCGCACCCCGCCAGCAGAAGACCCGCCAGCACACCGGCCGCACGCCACCCCGGCCCCCGACGCCGCTCCACTTCCGCCACTTCCACGCTCCTGTCCGGCTTCGTCCTGCGCCTGCTGGACGAACACTTGCATTTCACACGCGTAAGACATTACGCATACACCAGGCCGGCACGCATAGGGCGACCGGCGCGACAATGATCCATCCGTGCCCACCGAAACACAAGTGGGCACACACGTCGGGAGAGCGGAAAATGGCGGGAAAAGCGTTGCGGTCGGTGCTGGTGGGGGCGGTTCTGGCGCTTGCCCTGTCGGGTTGCGCGCTGACCGAGGACGCCGTCGACCTCGCGTACACGCCGGCGGTCGCGGCCGCCCCCGTGCCGGGCGCCGAGGCGGTTTCCGTCAAGGTCACGGCGCTGGACGGCCGGCCGAACAACCGCGACCGCATCAGCGTCAAGAAGAACGGCTACGGCATGGAGATGGCGGCCATCCGCGCCAAGCAGGACGTGCCGACGCTGGTCCGCCAGTCGATCGAGCGTGAACTCACCGACCGCGGCTTCAAGCTGGGCGAAGGCCCGGCCTTCGTGCTGGTCGACGTCAACCGCTTCTACGCCGACTTCAAGACCGGCTTCTGGTCGGCCGACAGCGTGGCCGAGGCGCACCTCAACGTCCAGGTCCGCGGCACCGACGGCCGCATGCTGTACGGCAAGGGCATCGCCGGCGAAGGAAAGATCGGCGAGGTCATGATCATGGGCGGCGAGAACGCCCGCGACGCCATGCAGAAGGCGCTGAGCGACGCCGTGCGCCGCGTCGTCACCGACGAGTTCTTCCTGCAGGCCCTGCGCGAGGCCCAGCGCCCGGCGTCCGCCGCCAAGCCCATGGGCGCGCCGACCTCCTGATCCCGGCCGAGGAGGCCCGCGCCATGCACCGTCCCGCCCGCCATCTCCTGCTCGCCGCCGCCGCCCTGGCGCTGGTTTCGTGCAAGACGACCGCCGCCAACAAGACCACTCCGGAGACGCCGGAGCAGACGAAGGCCGTCGCCGCCCTGCAGGACGGCAAGCCGGCCAGCCTGCATTGGTGGTATCGCAACATCGTCATCGATGGAAAACGCGACGCCGTGCTGAACTGGATGCGGATCGGCAAGGACGCGCTCGACCTGGGGCGCCTCGATCTGGCGGCGGAGGCCTTCGACAACGCCCTGGCCGGCATCGAGGCGGTCTACGCCGACAACCCGCAGGCGGAGAAGGCGCGCTCGGTCTGGCACGCCGAAGCGGAGAAGGACTTCAAGGGCGAACCGCACGAGCGGGCCATGGCCTACTACTACCGCGGCCTCGTCTCCATGATGCAGGGCGACTACGAGAACGCGCGGGCCAGCTTCAAGGGCGCGATGCTGCAGGACAGCTTCGCCGAGAACGAACGCCACCGCGCCGACTTCGCCGTCGCCGCCTTCCTGGAAGGCTGGACCAACCAGTGCACCGGCAGCCCCGGCCGGGCCGACGAGAACTTCAAGGAGGCGGCGGAGGCGCGCGGCACCGTCACGCCGCCCGCCCCGCAGGACCGCCTGCTCGTCCTCGTCGAGGCCGGCGCCGGCCCGTCCAAGGAGGCGGTCGGGCAGCACAAGGAAAAGCTCGCCTACCGGGAACAGAACGGTCCCAAGGGCGGCTATCAGGTGCGCGTCGCCCGGCAGCGGCACGCCCTGCGTCTGGCCGAGGAGCTGTTCTTCCAGGCGACCACCCGCGGCGGCCGGGAGATGGACAAGATCCTCGCCATGAAGGCCGGCACCAAGGAGGCCACGGCCACCGCCGGCGCCGTCGGGGTGGCCACCGGGCTCGGCGTGATGGCCAACGCCAACCGGTACAACTATGGAAACGGCAACAACGGCGGCGCCGCGATGGCGGCCGGGGCCATGATCGCGCTGATCGGCCTGATGGCCCACGCCGCGGCGCAGAACATGACGGCCGAGGTCGATACGCGCTACTGGTACAGCCTGCCGCACTCGGTCTTCCTCGCCACGCTGCCGCCCGCCAGGATCACCGGGCCGGACGGCATCGACATCCTGCACGACAACGGCGCCTCGGCCATCACCAATCGGGACGCGATCCGCATCGCCACCGGCCGGGATTGCACCATCGTCTGGGTGCCGGCCAGCGCGCTGTCGCTCGACGCGCCGGCCGCCCCGCCCGCCGAAGAACCACCCGCCAAACCAACAAGCGCCAAGAGCGGCAAGAGCGCCGGGATCGCGGTGAACTCCCCTGAACCGACGGCCGGCAACTGCCGCACCCAGGACGGCCCGCTGGTCAACCTGGAGCCGGAGCGCTGCGCGGCGATCAACGGGACGACGCTGTCGTCCGTGCCGGCGAAGGGATGAGGGGCAAGGCGCGGTTCCGCCATGCGCGCGCGGAAAAACACTCGATTCGCGCCGCGTTCGGGGTCATCTTACGGGTTGGCCCCTCATCCGGGCCGCTGGAGAGAAGCCGCGCGCGAGGGTAGGCGCCATGACCGACCGGATCATCGACTTCGCCGGGGAACGCCTGATCCGGCGCGCCCCCGAATGGCCGCTGGCGCTGACCGCCGGCGACCAGGACTACGTCCTCTCCAGCCTGCGGGCGATCCAGACGGCGTTCGCCGAGCCGGTCGTGCCCGACGTCCCGCTCGACCTGATCCCGGCGCGTGCGCTGATGCGTCTGCTGGTCCGGCTGCGCCGCACGCTGCGGGCGGACACCGAGGAGCAGCGCCAGTCCCTCACCCGCCTGCCGGGCGCGCTGCACCTTCTCGCCATCGCCTGCGCCCTGGAACGCGAGCGCGCCGCCGCGGACGACGACCAGCGCGCCGGGCCGGGCGGGCACGGGCCCTGACCGCGCACGTCATAGCCCCTGGCCGGGCGGCATAGGCGTACAGGACGGGATGCGGAACACCGTGGGAGTGCCTATCTAAGGCCAAGCACGTACCCACAGAAACTCGCCGGGCCCCTAGGCCCGGCGTTCTTTTTTGGGCCCGGCGTTTTTTTTATGGCGCGTCCGATCAATGACTCATCAGCACCGGCACGGTCATGTGCTGGAGCATGTAGCGGGTCATGCCGCCCAGCACCAGTTCGCGCAGGCGCGAGCGGCCATAGGCGCCCATCACCACCAGATCGCAGGATTCGTCGGCGATGGTGTTCAGCATCATGTCGCCGGGCTCCACCTCGCTGGTGGCGATGTGCGTCGCCTCGACGCGCGTGCCGTGGCGCGACAGGTGACGCGCGATGTCGGCCCCCGGCGCATCGCCCAGCCCCTCGACCCCGGTCTTCGGGTTGACGGCCAGCACGACGATGCGCTGCGCCGTGGTCAGCAGCGGCATGGCGTCGCCCACCGCGCGGGCCGCCTCGCGGCTGGCGTTCCAGCCGACCAGCACGCGCTCGCCCACCATGTCGAAGGTGCCGGCGTAGGGCACGACCAGCAGCGGCCGGCCGCACTCGAACACCAGATCGGCCGGCTGCACCACGGGAACGTCGTGGTCGCGCCGCGGGTCGACCTGACCGACGACGACGAGGTCGGCGTAGCGGCCGTGCAGCGCCGCGACGTCCGTCGGCGTGCCGCGCACGGCGCGCCACTCGGACCGGTCGGTCAGGCCGAAGCGGCGCATGATGCCGTCGAACGCGGCACCGGCGGCCTGCGCCCGCTCGTCCGCGGCGTTGCGCTGGGCGACGCGCACGGCCTCGGGGATTTCCGCGTCGACGTAGGCGGGCATGGTGGCGGCGGCGACGACGTACAGGCCGGTGAGGTGGGCGTTGTGCCGGTTGGCGAGTTGCGCCGCCACGGCGATGCGGGCGGCGGACGCCGCGGAGTCGTCGACGACGACCAGAAGATCATTCAGTGCCATGCCGTTTTCTCCCTGCAGCGCCCGGCGACCAGCCTTCGACGGGCCGGCGTGGCGCGGGCCCTGGAACTATAGACGGGGAAGCCCGATGAATCGACGCCCACGATGGACGACACAGCCATGCGGCGCTCCGGCCCCCCCATTTCCACCGGCCGCGCCACACCGGTAGGAAATCCCTGTGTCATCGCGCGCGCGGGGTGCCTTTGGTTTTGACGGGCGGACGGGGTTTCGCGTAATTGTTCGATATTGCTTGATTGACGGTGCCCGCCTCCCGTGCCCATGACCCTGGATCCCCACCTCGACGCGCTGGCTGCCGCCCTGTCCGGCACGGCTACCGCCACGCCGGCGCTCGACACGCTCCTGCAGGTGCTGGAGACCATGCCGGTCATGGTGGCGCTGCTCGACTCCGAGCGCCGCCACATCTACGCCAACCGCGCCTATCGCGAGTGCATGGGCCGGGACCTGTCCGGCCTGATCGGCCGCACCGTGGCCGAGCCGATGGGCGAGGAGCAGTTCCGCGCCACCCAGTCCATGGCTGAGCGCGCGCTGAAGGGCGAGGTGGTGCAGAGCGAAGGCTGGATGCCCTTCAACGGCAGCGGCCAGCAGCGCTACGTCGTGCGCCTGCACGGCCCGCACCGCCGTCCGGACGGCGCCATCGCCGGCTATTTCGTGCTCATGCAGGACATGACCGAGCGGCGGCAGATGCAGGACGACCTCTTCCGCCTCGCCTACTACGACCCGGTCAGCGGGCTGGCGAACCGCCTGCTGCTGCTCAAGCACATGGGCGACTATCAGGCGGTGGGCGAGCCGTTCACGCTGGTCATCATCGACATCGACCGCTTCGTCGAGATCCGCACCAGCCTGGGCCAGGGCTTCGCCAACGAGCTGCTGATCGATCTGGCGCACCGCCTGGGCCGCGACGGCGGCCCGGTCGACCTGCTGGCGCGCGTCAGCGACCACGCCTTCGCCATGCTGGTCGCCGGCGACTGCGACACGCCCGCCATCGAGGAACGGATCGCGGCGGCGACCGGCGTCGTCCGCTCGGCGCGGTCCAGTTCGGGCGCCGCGGTGTTCCTGTCGGCCAGCATCGGCGTGGCGACCTGGAGCGAGGCGCACGAACGGCCGGAGGACCTGCTGCGCGACGCCGAGATTGCCACCGGCCGCGCCCGCGAGGGCGGCGGCGCGCGCCACGCCTGGTTCGATCCGGCCATGCACGCGCACGTCGTCGAGCAGGTGCGGATCGAGCACGACCTGCGCCACGCCATGGAGCGCAACGAGAACCTGTGGGTCGCCTACCAGCCGATCGTCGAGATGGTCACCGGCGGGCTGGCCGGGTTCGAGGCGCTGGTGCGCTGGAGCCATCCCGAGCGCGGCAACATCCCGCCGGGCATCTTCATCCCCATCGCCGAGAGCACCGGCCTCGTGGTAACGCTGGGCAAATGGGTGCTGCGCGAGGCGTGCTTGCAGCTTGCCGACTGGCAGGAGAAGCGCACGCCCGGCTCGGCCCCGCTGTTCATGAGCGTCAACCTGTCGACGCGCCAGCTCGCCGACCCGGACTTCGTCAACCAGGTGCGCGACGTGCTGCGCGAAACCGGCGTCGAGCCCTCGTGGATCAAGCTGGAACTGACCGAAAGCGCGGTCATGGAGAAGGCCGAGCAGTCGATCAAGCTGCTGGAGGGCCTGCGCGCGCTGGGCATCAAGCTGTCGATCGACGACTTCGGCACCGGCTATTCCTCGCTGTCCTACCTGCACAAGCTGCCCATCGACAGTTTGAAGGTCGACCGCTCCTTCGTCTCGGCCATGCACCAGTCGGAGGAGAACCGGGCGATCGTCCGCATCATCGTGGATCTGGCGCGCCTCCTGGGCTTCGACGTCATCGCCGAGGGCATCGAGACGACGGCCGACGCCAACCTGCTGCGCGCGCTGGCCTGCGACTACGGCCAGGGCTACCACTTCGCCCGCCCCATGCCGCCGGCCGACGCCGAGGCCCTGGTGGTGGGCGAGCCGCCCTGGCGCGAGGCGATGTAGCGGGAACGGCCCAACGTTGGGTTTTCGGCTTTGGCCTCAACCCAACCTACGGAAGCATTCTGCGTAGGTTGGGTT
>DASWVP010000645.1:0-9696 GCA_036401175.1 Azospirillum sp.
CGGCCCCGGCCTGCCGCCCCGCGCGCGCGACCACCGGTTCGAGCCGTTCGCCGGTGCGGCGCGCGCGGGCGGCATCGGCCTGGGCCTCGCCCTCGCGCGCGAGATCGCGCGGGCGCACGGCGGCGACCTGCGCCTTGTCGAGTCGACGGGGGCGGGCACGGTGTTCGCCCTGGACCTGCCATATTAGAGCGGCTTGTGGCTTATCATGAAGCCCCTCCCCCCTCGCGGGGGAGGGGTTGGGGAGAGGGGGATTACCGGCGGCAGCCGGAACAAGACTCTCTTCCGCCCTGCCGGGCGTAACCACCCTCTCCCCAACCCCTCTCCCGTCAAGGGAGAGGGGCTATGAGAAGCGCCGGCTACGTTCAGTTTCTTCCTGGATTCGTTCGTACGAAGCGTCGGCAATTGATTCGTTCGTGGTCTTGCACCAATCTTGCTGCCCGAAGCGCCGCGACGACGGCGCGCCGGACAAGGGAGGGCGGACGTGGCAGGCACGGGCAAGTGGATCACCGGCGGCGCCGTCGGCATTCTGGCGTTCATCGGCCTGTTCGCGGCGTCGCGGGCGCAGGATTCCTCTTTCTACTGGGGCGGATTCCTGGTCTTCGTCGGCTGCGTGGCGTACATTTTCCACATGATCGACAGCCACTACGGCCGCCGGGACTCCGGCGCCGACGGCCACACCTCCCCGCACGAGCCACCGCATTGACCCACGCCCCGATCTGCGCCCCGGCCCGCACCGCATGAGCTGGGACCCGGACCAGTACGCGCTGTTCGACGCGCTGCGCCGGCGGCCGGCGCACGACCTGCTGGCCGCCCTGCCCACCGTCGATCCCAAGCGGATCGTCGACCTCGGCTGCGGCGGCGGCCACCTGTCGCGCGTCCTGGCCGAGCGCTGGCCGCAGGCCGAGGTGCTGGGGGTGGACAACTCGCCGGCCATGCTGGCCTGGGCGGAGGGCACGCCGTCGCGCGTGCGCTGGCTGCGCGCCGACCTGCGCACGTGGCGCCCGCACTGGCCGGTGGAGCTGCTGATCTCCAACGCCGCGCTGCACTGGCTGGACGATCACGCGGCGCTGTTTCCCGAACTGCTGGAGGCGGTGGCCCCCGGCGGCGTGCTGGCGGTGCAGATGCCGCGCAACTTCAGCGCCCCCTCGCACGCGCTGCTGCAGGAGACGGCGGCGGCCGGACCCTGGCGCGACCGGCTGGACGGCGTGCTGCGCCCGCGGCCGGTGCACGCCCCGCAGGATTATTTCGACTGGCTGGCGCCGCTCGCCAAGCGCGTCGACATCTGGGAGACCGAGTACCTGCACGTGCTGCACGGCGACGCGCCGGTCTTCCAGTGGCTCAAGGGCTCGGCCCTGGTGCCGGTGCTGGAGGCGTTGCAGGGCGCGGAGCTGACCGCCTTCCTCACCGCCTACCGCGAGCGCCTGGAAGCCGCCTACCCCGAACGCCCCGACGGATCGACCCTGTTCCCGTTCAAGCGCCTGTTCATCGTCGCGCGGATGTGAGGGTTTTGTCGGCTGGCGACGGAAGTCCGGATCAAAAACACGAAGATCAAAAGATCAGAAGATCATAAGGTTTTGCGGGTTCTACGGCTCCGGCGCGAGGCGAGCGCGTCGGCACGATCCTTTTGATCTTTTGATCTTTTGATCTTCGTGTTCTTGATCAGTCCCTCTTCCGCCAGCCAGGGCGCCGCTGATCTTCGCAAACAACCGGCCCCCACCCTCCCAGCCTTCGGCTGGGTCCCTCCCTCCCCCAGCGGGGCTGGGGGAGGGGGAAGGCAACTACCCCCTTACGCCGCCCTTCCAGAACGGCTTGGCGTCCTCGAAGCCTTCCCATTGGGCGACCAGGGACGGCTCGGCGTCCACCATGCCGCGCGCCAGCCAGCCGATGACGATGCCGGCGGCGCGGCGTTCGCCGGCGGCGGCCGTGCTGCCGTCGTCGTGCAGGTCGCGCAGCAGCCGCGTCGCCGTCGCCACGTCGTTCAGGTGGCCCAGCGCGTCCTGGAAGCCGGCGAGCTGCTGGATGTAGCGGCGCGCCGCCTTGTCGGCGTACAGCGGGCGGAAGAACTCCGCGGCGTAGCGCAGCTTCTTCAGGGCGATGCGAAGCTGGTGGCGGTCGTCCACCGACAGCGTGGCGAAGCCCTTGCCGGCCTTGCGCGCCTTGCGGTGGCGCTTGGCCAGCAGCTCGCCGGCCAGGGTGTCCACCGGCTCGAACAGGCGGGCGGACTGCTCGCTCACCGGCTGGCCGCGCCAGTGCCGGCCCTCCAGCCACGCCGTGAGGTCAAGCTGGAAGGCGCCGTAGCGCGCCGACAGAATGGCCTCGCGCGCGTCCTGGTAGGCGCGCTGGCGCCGCGCCTCGGCGGCGCGCTCCAGCGCGTGCAGCTCGCCCACCTGGGCGGCGCCGTGCTCGCCGGCCTTCTCGAAGGCGTCGCGCACGGGGGCGTGCAGTTCGGTGAGGAAGACGTCCCAGTCGCGCGCCGGCCCCAGATGGCCGCCCAGCCACTTCACCTCGCCGACCAGCCGGTCGTACTGCTCCGGCGGCACGAAGGGGCGGAACAGCGCCAGGGCCGAGCGCAGCCGGCGCAGCGCCACGCGCATCTGGTGGATGCCCTCGGGATCGGCACCCTTCAGCGAGCACGCCTCGTTGGCGGCCAGATGGTTGAGGCAGCTGCGCACGATGCGGCACAGCGCGCCCTCCACCGTCACCGAAGCGTCGAGCGCCAGCTTTTCCGCCTTCACCGGCCCGTCCGCCTCGCCCGATGCCAGCGCGTAGCCGCGCGCCGCCTTGGTGCGCACCTCGACACGCAAGGGGGCCACCTTGGCCAGTTCCAGGGCCACGGCGAACAGGTCGGCCGGGTCGCCCGCGCCCTTCAGCTCCAGCTCCAGCTCGGCCACCGGCTGCACGGCGCCGGCGGGGGTGCGGATCTCGCCCTCGTCGATCGCCAGCTCGATGGTGGAGGCAGCGCCGTTCAGAAGGCGCACGGTGCGGCGGATGTGGCTGGCGAACACCGGCTCCAGCTCCGATTCGGCGAGCGTGCCGAGTTGCGCCAGCGCCGCCGGTTCGGTGATCAGCGACAGGTCGGGCGCCGGGCCGGCCACCGGCCATTCCCACTCGTCGCGCGACAGGCCGCCGTCGTCGGCGACCGCGCCCTTGACGGTCTGGACGTACTGGGCGCCCTGTTTGCGCACCCGCAACGTCACCTGACGGCGCGACAGGCGCCGGTCGGGCGTGTCGAAGTAGGTGCTTTCCAGTTGCCGGGTGACCGCCTTGCCCGTGCCGCGTTCCTTCAGCACCGGTGCGCCGCGCAGCCGCCCCAGATCTTCGGGGCGGACGGCGAGCTTCAGCTCCGTCTCGCGGTTGGTGTCCTCAGCCATGGCGTGCGCGGGCCATTCCCATCCCCCAGGACCATCGGTCGTTCGCTGCCGAACCTTGTACACCGCCGGACGGGACACTGCCTAGTCGGCCCGAGTTTACAGTTTTGTTTCAGTTTCATGACGGCGCCTCCGCCCCGTCCTTCGCCAGCACCATGACCTTGGACAGGAAGGCCAGCGTCGAGGAGCGCGCGGACAGCCCGGCGCCGGCGAACAGCGCGCCCAGGTCCTGGCCCGCGTAATCGGCGTAGTAGGGTTCGTGGAAGGCCAGCGGGAACAGCTCCAGCAAACCGTCCATGGCCGGGTTGTCGCCGCGCTGCAGGCTGTCGACGAACACGGCGATGCCGTCGGGCTTCAGCACCCGCGCGATCTCCGCCGCCACGCGGGCGCGCACGCCGCGCGGCAGTTCGTGGAACAGGTAGACGCAGGTTACCACGTCCTGGCTGGCGTCGGGCAGGGGCAGCGCCTCGGCCGCCGCCTGCACCACCCGCGTGCTGCGCGCCCACGGCGCCAGCCGCCGCCGCGCCTCGGCCATGTAGGCGTGCGACAGGTCCACGGCGGTGGTGTCCAGGCGCGGCCAGTTGTCCTTGACGAAGGTGAGGAAGCGCCCGGTGCCCGCCGCCACGTCGGTGAGGCGGCAGTCGGCCAGCGCGCGGTCCTTCAGGTGCTCGAAGATGGGCACCAGCGCCTGCCGGCGCATGGCGTCCGCCCCGCCGCCGAACAGCACCTCCACCTGATGGTCGTAGAGCCGCGCGCTGCGCGCCGACAGGTAGCCGTCGGTCTGGAAATGGAAGTTCTGCCGATAGTACGGCGGCAGCCGCTCCGCCGCCTTTTCCGCCTCGGGCGGCGGGTTCTCGCGCACCTCGAAGCCGACGCCGCCGCGCCGCCGCCGCGCCACCTGGGGCAGGTCGCGGAAGAAGGCGGCGGCGTCCGCCAGCACGCGCGCCGGGGCCGGCACGAGGTCGTGCGGCATGCGGTAGGTGCCGGCCGCGATGTTGGCGAGGTCGCGCTCCATCAGCGCGCGCAGCTCGGCCAGAATGCCGCGGGTGTCGGGCATGGACAGGCCGCGCGGCCGCCGGTCGCGCGGCACCGCCGGGCCGGAAAGGCGCGCGGCCAGCGCGTACTGCCCGAAGAACCACGCCACACGCGCGGTCTGGGCCGCGGCGTAAGCGATGCGCCCCACCGGGCCGATGCGTTCCGATATGCGTTCCGATGCGTCGGTCATGGCAGGAACATGGGGTGCGGCGGTGCCTGCGGCGAGTGGCCGCCCACCCCTTCGGGGAGGGTGTTTCCCCTGCCGGCGGGCGTTGCAAAGCGCCGGAAGCTGTGCTTCGTTGCGGTCGATTCCAACACCAGCCCGAAACCGGGGGAGCGCCACCAATGACCGACTTCAACACGATCGACGACCTCGCCGTGAACGGCAAGACGGTGCTGGTGCGCGCCGACCTGAACGTGCCCGTGCAGGACGGCAAGGTCAGCGACACCACGCGCATCGACCGTCTGGCGCCGACGCTGAAGGAACTGGCCGCGAAGGGGGCCAAGGTGGTGATCCTCTCGCACTTCGGCCGTCCCAAGGGCGGGCCGGACACCAAGAATTCGCTGCGGCTGGTCCTGCCGGAGCTGTCGAAGGCGGTCGGCCAGGACGTCGCCTTCGCCGAGGATTGCGTCGGCGAGAAGGCCAAGGCGGCCATTGCTGCCGCGCAGCCCGGCCAGATGGTGCTGCTGGAGAACACCCGCTTCCACGCCGAGGAGGAGAAGAACGATCCGTCGTTCGCCAAGGCGATGGCGGAGCTGGGCGATGTCTACGTCAACGACGCGTTCTCCGCCGCGCACCGCGCGCACGCCTCGACCGAGGGCGTAGCCAAGCACCTGCCCGCCGCCGCCGGCCGCCTGATGCAAGCCGAGCTGGAGGCGCTGACCAAGGCGCTGGAGAAGCCGGAGCGGCCGGTGTGCGCCGTCGTCGGCGGGGCCAAGATCTCGACCAAGCTCGACCTGCTCGGCAATCTGGTGAAGCGGGTGGACATGCTGGCGCTGGGCGGCGGCATGGCGAACACCTTCCTGTTCGCGCAGGGCACCGATGTGGGTGCGTCCTTGTGCGAGAAGGACATGGCCGATCAGGCCCGCGCCATCATGGAAACCGCCAAGGCATCCGGCTGCGAGATCCTGCTGCCCAAGGACTTCATCGTCGCCAAGGAGTTCAAGGCCAACGCCGCGCACCGTTCGGTCGCCGCCGACGCCATCGGCGCCGATGAAATGGCGCTGGACGTCGGCCCGGCCACGGTCGAGTTCCTGGGCCTGAAGCTGCAGGGCGCCAAGACGGTGGTGTGGAACGGCCCGCTGGGCGCGTTCGAGCTGGTGCCCTTCAACGCCGGCACCAACGCCGTCGCCGGTCTGGTGGCCGAGCGCACGCAGGAAGGCCGCCTGCTGTCGGTGGCCGGTGGCGGCGACACGGTGGCGGCGCTGGCCGCGGCCGGCGTCGAGGCGCAGTTCTCCTACGTGTCGGCGGCCGGCGGCGCCTTCCTGGAGTGGCTGGAGGGCAAGGACCTGCCCGGCGTCGCGGCGCTGAAGAAGTAAGGCGGAAACGGCGGGCGGGGACGCCGTGCCCCGCCCGCCGCGCGTCGGCGCTACACCGCACGGAACAGGCGGCGCCCCTGTCCCGTTCAGGGATTGCCGCTTTTGGTCCCACCCCATCCGTGCGAAAGTGGGATAGAGTGATCCACGCCCACAACACGTGGCACCCCCGATGCGTCCCCTGTCCGATCCCGCCACCCTGCCCCGCCGCCCCTCCACCAGCCGCATGGGCCACCCGGCCGCGCCGCTGGAAGGCATGGCGCCGGATGCGCTGCCGCCGGATGTCGCGGACATCGGCCCGGTTTCCGCCGACACGCGGCCGGAGCCGGTGGTGGAACGCATGCGCGGGCCGGGGCTGGTGCTGCTGTGGGTGGCATTGATCGCCGGTTCCTGGGCGGTGGTCGCGGCGCTCGGCTATGCCGTCTACGGCCTGATCACCGGGGCGTGGTGACGGTGCCCATCGAAAAGGTGTAGGGTCCCGGCGGGATTCGCCTTTTCCGGACCAGCCATGAACGCGAACGCCGCGCCGCCCACCGCCCGAGACGATCTGCGGCGCGCCCTGGAACTCCACACCGCCGGCCGGCTGGCCGAAGCCGGGGCGCTGTACCGCCGGGCGCAGGCGATCGACCCGGCGGACGCCGACACCCTGCACATGTCCGGCGTGCTCGCCACCCAGTGCGGCGACGCCGCGCGGGGCATCCGCCTGATCGAGCGGTCGCTGGCGGTGCGGGACGAGGGGCAGGCGCACTACAACCTCGCCGTCGCGCTGAAACAGCAGGGCCGGTTCGACGAGGCGCTGGCGGCGACGCGGGCGGCCGTGCGGCTGGCGCCCGGCTTCCCGGCGGCGCACTTCAACCTGGGCATCGCGCTGGCCGAGCGCGGGGAACTGCCCGAGGCGGTCGCCGCCTACCGCGCGGCCATCCGCCTCAACCCCGGCTATACCGCTGCCTACATCAACGCGGGCAACGTGCTGGTCGATGTGTGGGAGCCGGAGCGGGCGGTCGCCGCCTACCGCAACGCCATCGCGCTGGACCCCGCCTACCCGCGCGTCTATTCCAACCTGGGCAACGCGCTGCGCGAGAACGACCGCTTCGCCGAGGGCTTCGTCGCCGTGCGCCGCGCCCTGGCGCTGGACCCGGCGCTGGCCTCCGCCCACCACAACCTGGGCAACGCGCATCTGGAACAGGGGCGCCCGGCGGAGGCCGGAGCGGCGTACCGGACCGCCATCGCGCTGACCCCGGACCACGCGACCGCGCACCTGGGCCTGTCGCTGACGCGGCTGCACCGGGGCGACTTCGCGCGCGGCTGGGCGCAATACGAGTGGCGCTGGAAGACCGGCGACGCGGCCCTGCCTCCCGGCCCGGTGTGGCGCGGCGAGGATGTGGCGGGCAGGACCGTCCTGCTGCACGCCGAACAGGGCTTCGGCGACACCCTGCATTTCGTGCGCTACGCACCCATGGTGGCGGCGCGCGGCGCGCGCGTGGTGCTGGAGGTGCCGGGGCCGCTGGTCCGCCTGACCAGCCGCATGGCCGGCATCGACCGCGTCATCGCCGTGGGGGAGCCGCGCCCGGCGCACGACCTGCACTGCCCGCTGCTGAGCCTGCCGCTGGCCTTCGGCACGCGGCTGGAGACGATCCCGGCGGACATCCCCTATCTGCACGCCGATCCGGCGCTGGCGGCGCGCTGGCGGGCGCGGCTGGCGGACGACGGGGCGTTGCGTGTCGGGCTGGTGTGGGCCGGCAACCCGCGCCGCGGCAAGCTCAGCGCCCACGCCATCGACCGCCGCCGCTCCATGCGGCTGGCGCAGTTCGCGCCGCTGGCCGGCACGCCGGGCGTGCGCTTCCACAGTTTGCAGAAGGGCGAGGAGACGGCGCCGCAGGCCAAGGCGCCGCCGCCGGGCCTGGAGCTGGTGGATCTGATGGACGAGGTGGGCGACTTCGACGACACGGCGGCGCTGATCGCCAGCCTGGACCTCGTCATCGGCGTCGACACCTCGGTCATCCACCTGGCCGGGGCAATGGGCAAGCCGGTGTGGGTGCTGTCGCGCCATGACGGCTGCTGGCGCTGGCTGGCCGACCGCGACGACAGCCCGTGGTACCCGAGCTTGCGCCTCTACCGCCAGCCGGAACCCGGCGCCTGGGCGCCGGTGGTGGGGAAGGTGGCCGAGGATCTGCGGGCGTTGGCGGCCGGGGAAGCGTCCTGACGTTGGGTTTTCACTGGCGCTCAACCCAACCTACGACGGACCCGTAGGTTGGGTTGAGCGCCAGCGAAAACCCAACGGCCTGCCCGCGCGGATTCGCCTTGCATCCGCCGCGCGGAGTGCCGATATTGGGCGCGGGAGGCTGGCGGCGGACGAGTCCCTCGCCAACCCGGTCAGGTCCGGAAGGAAGCAGCCGCAACGAGTTCCGGCTCGGGTCGTTCAGCCAGTCTCCCACCCTATTCCCCACAGCGTCGTTTTTGACTGACCACCGGGCCGCGGTGCCGCTATGCTGCGGGCCGCACACGCGACGTCGTGAAGCCGTCTTTTCGCCCGGATGCGCCCCACAGTGACCGACATCGTGACCGATACGCCGAACACCGCCTCCGCCGGAATCGCTTACCGGGTGCTGGCGCGCAAGTACCGCCCGACGAATTTCGACGAGTTGATCGGCCAGGACGCGCTGGTCCGCACGCTGACCAACGCGGTCGGTTCCGGGCGCATCGCCCAGGCGTTCATGCTGACCGGCGTGCGCGGCGTGGGCAAGACGACCACCGCCCGCATCATCGCCCGCGCGCTGAACTGCACCGGCCCCGACGGCACCGGCGGGCCGACCATCAATCCCTGCGGCGTGTGCGACAACTGCCGCGCGATCGCCGAGGACCGGCACGTCGACGTCATGGAAATGGACGCCGCGTCGCACACCGGCGTCGACGACATCCGCGAGATCATCGAGGGCGTGCGCTATTCCCCCGTCGCCGCGCGCTACAAGCTGTACATCATCGACGAGGTCCACATGCTGTCCAAGAGCGCGTTCAACGCGCTTTTGAAGACGCTGGAGGAACCGCCGGCCCACGTGAAGTTCGTCTTCGCCACCACCGAGATCCGCAAGGTGCCGGTGACGGTGCTGTCGCGCTGCCAGCGCTTCGACCTGCGCCGGGTCGACAGCGCCGTGCTGAAGGAGCATTTCACCCGCATCACCGAAAAGGAAGGCGCCACCATCGAGCCGGACGCCGCGGCGCTGATCGCGCGGGCCGCCGACGGCTCGGTGCGCGACGGGCTGTCGCTGCTGGATCAGGCGATCGCGCTGGGCGGCGCGCACGTCAGCGTCGTGCAGGTGCGCGACATGCTGGGCCTTGCCGACCGCGCCCGCGTCATCGACCTGTTCGACAGCGCCATTTCCGCCAAGCCGGCGGAGGCGCTGGACACCCTGGCCGAGCTGCACCGCGTGGGCGCCGACCCGGTGGTGATCCTGCAGGACCTGCTGGACCTCGTGCACAACCTGACGCGGCTCAAGGTGGTGCCGGCCACCGCCGCCGACCCGGCGCTGCCCGAGGCCGAGCGCACGCGGGGATCCGACATGTCGGCCCGGCTGTCCATGCCGGCGCTGACGCGCGCGTGGCAGCTTCTGCTGAAGGGGCTGGGCGAGGTGCAGGCGGCGCCGGTGCCGCAGCAGGCGCTGGAGATGATCATCGTGCGGCTGGCCTACGCCGCCGACCTGCCGACGCCGGGCGACCTGATCCGCCAGCTGCAGAACGCCGGCCAGAATGGGGGCGGTGC
>DASWVP010000646.1:0-3457 GCA_036401175.1 Azospirillum sp.
CGCGCGCATGCGCCGGACGCTGGAAGCCATCGCCCGCTTCGAGTGGGGCGCCGACCGCGAGGACGCGGTCACCCGCGCCCTCAAGGCGATCCAGGCGATGGCCGCGGACGCGCTGAACTAGCGCCCGCCCCGCCACCCCGCACCCGCCCGCCCCGGTCCCCGCCGCGGCGGGCTTTTCCATGCCTGGAGCCCCCCTCCATGACCATCGCATCGGGTGTTTTCAAAGAACTGCGCATCAAGAAGGAAACCACGTGGGGCGTGGCGGCCGGCTCGTCCGGCGGCCAGATCCTGCGCCGCGTCAGCTCCGACCTCGACCTGCGCAAGAACACCTACCAGAGCCAGGAGATCGCCGCCCACCAGCAGGTCGACGACTTCCGCCACGGCACGCGCCGCGTCGAAGGCAACATCAACGGCGAGCTGTCGCCGGGCACCTATGAGCTGCCGCTCGCCGCCCTGCTGCGCAAGGGCTGGACCGCCGGCGCCACCTTCACCTCCGGCGTCGGCAGCGAGGTCACCGTCACCGGCACCCACACCGTCCACCGGGCCGGCGGCTCGTGGCTCGCGGATGGCTTCAAGGTCGGCGACATCGTGCGCGCCGCCGGCAGCGTCACCGCCGCCAACAACGCCCGCAACCTGCGCGTCACCGCCATCACCGCGGCCGACCTCACGGTGGCCGAGACGCTGACCAACGTTGGCTCGGGCGAAACCGGCGTCACCATCGCCGTGCCCGGCAAGAAGCTGTGGGTGCCGACCAGCGGCCACACCCGCGACAGCTTTACCATCGAGCACTGGTATTCCGACATCGGCAAGTCCGAGCAGTTTCTCGGCTGCGTGCCCACCAGCGCCAATCTGCAACTGCCCGCCACCGGCATCGCCACCATCCAGTCGGCCTGGATGGGCAAGGACATGCAGACGGGCGACGCCGCCTACTTCGGCAGCCCGGCCGACGCCTCCACCACCGGCCTCACCGCCGCGGTGAACGGCAGCCTGCGCCTCGGCGGCAGCGACATCGCCACCGTCACCGGCCTCACCATCACCATCACCGGCGGCCACACCACCGGCGAGACGGTCGGCTCCAACACCACCCCGGACGTCTTCCCCGGCCGCGTGGTGGTGAGCGGGCAGTTCACCTGCTACTTCGAGGACGACACGGTGCGCGGCTACTTCATCGACGAGAGCGAGGTGGAGCTGCTGGTCAAGCTCGACGTCGGCTCGGCCGCCGACACCGACTTCCTCGCCATCCACATGGGCCGCCTCAAGGTCGGCGGCGCCAACAAGGACGACGGCGAAAAGGGCCTGATCCAGACCGTGCCCTTCCAGGCGCTCCTGCGCGGCACCGGCGGCGCCGGCACCGCCTACGAGAAGACCACCATCTCGATCATCGACTCCACCCTGTAGGCGGGCCGGCGGCCGCGACCCCGGCGCGGCGCGCCCCCAACCCCTTCGGCCCCCTGACCCGCCGCCCGCCCACCTTTCCCTGACCCAAGAGGATTGCATGTCCACCGATTTCGATCTCGGCGCCCTGGAGATGGGCGACACCGGCGAGCTGGTCGTGCGCGACCCGCGCACGCAGGACCCCATCCTCGGCGCCAACCGCCAGCCGTGGACGCTGCTCCTGGCCGGCCCCGGCCACAAGAACAGCATCGACGCCAAGAACGAGCAGACCCGCAAGGCGCTGCGGCGCGCCCGCATGAAGGGCGACCAGGGCGACGATCCCAAGGCCGTCGAGGCCGACAACCTCGCCTACATGATGAAGCGCCTGCTCGGCTGGCGGAACCCGCCGCCGCTCGGCGGCGCCCCCTTCGAGCACAGCCCGGAGAACGCCACCAGGCTGCTCACCGACCCTCGCTACGCGTGGTTCAAGGATCTGGTGAACCGCGGGCTGCAGGATGACGCGGTTTTTATGAGCAGCTCCGCGACGAGCTGATCGCCCACGCGGAGCTGCAGTTCCAGATGTCCTCCCGCGGCTCCGACGGGGCCACGGCGGCGGACCACTACCGGGCGGCCGCCCGGGCCGGGCACGCGGCCGCGCAGGCCATGCTCGACCGCCTCGAGGCGCCGCCCCCCTACGGCTCCGAGCATCTCTGGCGCTGGTTCCTCGATCTCCACGGCCGCCGCGGCTCCAACGGCTATGGCCCCAACCCCCTGGATTTCCGCGAGATCCAGGCGTGGGCGGCCGTGGCCGGGCTGCGCCCGGCGCCGTGGGAGATCGAGGTGATCACCGCCCTCGACGATGCGTACCTGCGCCATCAGGCCGAGCAGGCGCGAGCCGAACGCGACCGCACCAGGACCAAGACGGCGTGACGCCCGGAGGCGCGCATGAGCGGCGACACCGACCTCATCAGCCTTGGCATCGGCGTCGACACCAGCGCCGTGCGCGGCGCCACGCGCGACCTCGACGCCATGGGCCACAGCGCCCGCGCCATGGCCGGGCAGGTGGGGGCGGCGGAGGCCGCCTGCCTGCGCGCCGTGCGCGCCATCGAGACGATGCTCAACCCGATGCGGCTGCTGCGCGACCTCGCCCCCGTGGTCGGCCTGGGCTTCGCCACCTGGAAGCTGGGCCAGCTGGTGCAGGAGGCCACCAACCTCGCCGCCCGGCTGGAAACGCTGGACATCGTGCTGGAGCGGGTGGGCCGGTCGTCCGGCTTCACCGGCCGGCAGGTGGCGGAGGCGGCCATCGGCGTGCAGAAGATGGGCATCACCATGGCGGAATCCCGCCAGACGGTGATCGCGCTCCTCCAGGCGCAGCTCGACCTCGCCAACGCCACCAAGCTGGCCCGCATCGCCCAGGACGCCGCGGTGATCGGCAACCTCAACTCGAGCCAGGCCCTCAACACGCTGATCCACGGCATCAAGACCGCCCAGATCGACGTGCTGCGGACCATCGGCATCACCGTCAACTTCGAGCAGTCCTACGCCAAGCTCGCCGCCCAGCTGAACAAGGCGGCCGGGGCGCTGAGCGAGCAGGAGAAGGCCACCGCCCGCGTCAACGCCGTGCTCGAGCAGGGCAAGCTGATCGCCGGCGCCTACGAGGCGGCCATGGGCACCGCCTCCAAGCAGCTGCAGTCGATGAAGCGCTACGTGGAGGACACGCTGACCCGCCTGGGCGAGCTGTTCACCCCGGCCTTCACGGCCGCCGTGTTCCGCGCCGCCGACGCCATGAAGTCCTTCGAGGGCTGGCTCACGGCGCTCAAGGAGAACGGCACCATCGCCGCCGTGGCCGACGGTCTGGCCGCGGTGGTGAACAACGTGGACCTGCTGGTGGTGGCGCTCGGCACCGTCTTCGCCGGCCGCGCGCTCGCCCCGGCCCTCGCCGGCCTGGCCGCCTTCGTCGCCAACCTCGTGACGATGCGGGCGGCGCTCGGCACCGGCATGACGGCGCTCGCCGCCTTCGAGGCGGCCGCCGCCGGCATGCGCGGCGTGCTGACCGGCGTGGCCGGATTCCTCACCGGCCCCG
>DASWVP010000647.1:0-11373 GCA_036401175.1 Azospirillum sp.
GACGAGATTGATGGCGAAATGGCGGACGACCGCCATGTTGTGGGCGCCGTGTCCTTTGCGCAGGCGGGACTGGTCGTCGTTGAAGACGACGTCGAGAACCCAGTGCAAGCGGTTCTCGATGCCCCAATGCCCGCGCACGGCTGCCGCCGCCGCCTGGGCGGAAAGCGTGGCGGAGGAAATGTAGTCGCGGGTTTCGAGGCGGCAGCGATCCTTCAGCTCGGCTTTGCTCCGAACCCGAACGATCGAGGCGACGGCGGGCAGACGCACCCGTCCCGCAGACCGCAAGAAGCAGAATCTCCGACAAGGGATAGGCCATCCGCCACGGATCGCGCGGATCGTCGATGAGGTGCGCTCGGCCCTGACGGCGTTGGGCATTTCCAGCCTGGAGCTGCAGGCCAACAAGGCCGACCCCGGGCCGGTCGAACCCGGCGTGCGACTCGGCGCCATGCGGCGCATCAAGGGTCTGGAGTTCAAAGCTGTCGCCATGGTCATCGATGGCCGGCCCGACGACCGCCGGCGTTTGGAACGCTACGTCGCAGCGACGCGGGCGCGCCAGTGGCTGCTGGTTGTGGAGTGCGGAAGAAACCCTCAGCGGGTCATGGTTCCGTTAGGCATTGGTGGGCTGTTTGCAAAAGGGGTCAGGTCGTGGCTATGACCCTCCTCCGAACCGGTGGACACCTCTCCTAAGCTCCCGCTGGGAGCGGAGAGGTGGAGGATGACGACGAAACTCGCGGGGGAAGCTCATGGTGTGCCGGCCCCGGATCAGCTGTGCAGACCGGGCGCTTCGTGCCCGGTGCGCGCCACGTATTCCGTATAGCCGCCGCCGTACTGGTGAATGCCGTCCGGCGTCAGTTCCAGCACCCGGTTGGACAGCGTCGCCAGGAAATGCCGGTCGTGCGACACGAACAGCATGGTGCCCTCGTACGCGGCCAGCGCCGTGATCAGCATCTGCTTGGTGTCGAGGTCGAGGTGGTTGGTCGGCTCGTCGAGCACCAGGAAGTTCGGCGGGTTGAACAGCATGGTCGCCATCACCAGCCGGGCCTTTTCCCCACCGGACAGGACGCGGCATTTCTTTTCCACATCATCGCCGGAAAAGCCGAAGCACCCGGCGAGCGCCCGCAGCGACCCCTGGCCCGCCAGCGGGAACGACGCCTCCAGGGACTCGAACACGGTGGCGTCGCCGTCCAGCAGTTCCATGGCGTGCTGGGAGAAATAGCCCATCCTGACGCTGCCGCCGACGGCGACGGTCCCGACGTCCGGTTCGGTCGCGCCCGCCACCAGCTTCAGCAGCGTCGACTTGCCCGCGCCGTTGACGCCCATGACGCACCAGCGCTCCTTGCGGCGGATCGTCAGGTCCAGGCCCTGGTAGATGGTCCGGCCGCCATAGCCCTTGTGCACGTTCTTCAGGACCGCGACATCCTCGCCCGAGCGCGGCGCCGGCGGGAAGTCGAACGTCACGATCTGGCGGCGCTTGGGCGGCTCGAACCGCTCGATCTTGTCCAGCTTCTTCACCCGGCTCTGGACCTGGCTGGCGTGCGAGGCGCGGGCCTTGAAGCGCTCGATGAACTTCAGCTCCTTCGCCAGCATGGCCTGCTGGCGTTCGAACTGCGCTTCCTGCTGCTTCTCCTTCAGCGCCCGCTGCCGCTCGTAGAAGGCGTAATCGCCGGAGTAGCTGGTCAGCGATCCGCCGTCGATCTCGACGATCTTCGTGACGATCCGGTTCATGAACTCGCGGTCGTGCGAGGTCATCAGGAGGGCGCCTTCGTAGCCCTTCAGAAAACCCTCCAGCCAGATCAGGCTTTCGATGTCCAGGTGGTTGCTCGGCTCGTCCAGCAGCATGGCGTCGGGCCGCATCAGCAGGATGCGGGCGAGCGCCACGCGCATCTTCCAGCCGCCCGACAGGGCGCCCACGTCCGTATCCATCATCTCCTGGCTGAAGCTGAGCCCGGCGAGCACTTCCCGCGCCCGGCCCTCCAGCTCATAGCCGCCCAGCTCCTCGAATCGCGCCTGCACCTCGCCATAGCGCTCGATGATCGCGTCCATCTCGTCGGCGCGGTCGGGATCGCACATGGCCGCTTCGAGGCTCGCCAGTTCCGCCGCCACGGTGCTGACCGGCCCGGCCCCGTCCATCACCTCCGCGACCGCGCTGCGGCCGGACATCTCGCCGACATCCTGATTGAAATAGCCGATCGAAACCTGCTTCTCGATCGCCACCTGCCCCGTGTCCGGCAGTTCTTCGCCCGCGATCATCCGGAACAGCGTCGTCTTGCCGGCGCCGTTGGGACCGACGAGACCGACCTTCTCACCCCTGTTCAGCGCCGCGGAAGCGTCCAGGAAAAGGATACGGTGGCTGTTCTGCTTGCTGATGTTGTCGAAACGAATCATGTGCGGCTGGGTTCCCATGGCGTTGCCGGCACCTTATGCCACAGGATGCGCGACGCGATGGAGTCCTGATCGACAGGGCGCGGCGCGACGCCCGGCCGCTCACGGCGCGCCGCGCCGGGGCAGGTGGGCGGCGATTTCCTTGTCGGTCATGATGACGTGCTTGACCAGCCAGCCGGCGGCGAAGCGGTAGACCTGGGCGCCGGTGTCCTGGACGGGGAATGCCTCGAAGGCGCGGTGCAGGCGCGCCAGCTCCTGGTGCCCTTCGCGGTGGCGGCGCTGGTGCTCGGTGAAGTGCGGGAAGCCGATGGCCCGCATCAGCCGCTCTTCCAGGGCGAAGTGGCGGTCGGCGTATTCGGTCAGCGTCCGCAGGCCGGCCGACACCGCCTTCGGGTCGAAGCGCACGGCGTTCACCGCCTCTTCAAGCGCGTTGACGCAGTCGACGAGCCGGCGATGGTCGTCATCGATCTCCGCAACGCCGATGGCCATACGGTCGCGCCAGACGATCCGCGGCATGGCTCGTCCCCCGCCTTCCGGCGTGCTTCCGGTTGTCGTACCGGAAAGCATCGCATTCGCTTCGATTACGCATTATCAGAGCAACGAAGCAAATCCAAGCGGAGAACCCCAAGCGGAGAACCGTCGTGATCCCGCCCCCGCCGGACGGCAGGGGGCGTGTCGGGAAACCGACGGGCGTGTCAGTAGTTCGACGCCCAGTCCGGTTCGGTGCGCGGGGCCGGTCCGCCGTCCCGATCGGTCATGTCCGGATCGCGCCAGTGGGTAATTTCTTCCACATGGAGCGGAAGTTGCCGGGCAAATTCTGCCGCGTCCTGCGCGCGGCGCCGTTCCAGTTCACGGGCGGCCAGATGTGGGGACAGCATGGCAGGCCTCCTTCTGAGCTTCGGGAACGCCATGCGCCGGCCCTTTGGCCGCCGCGGACGTCGCCCGTCCTGTGTGCCTGCCAGATACCATGCAAATCCCGGACCCAGTTTGATACGGATCAAGCCGGCGTCCGTCGGTCCGGCGGCGGCGCGCATTCCCGTTCCAATTCACGGCGATGCGGCCCATATTCCGGCCACCATTCCGGCCGCCCCTTTTGTCGAGAGCATCCATGTCCGCGCCTGCCCAATCCTGCGCCACCTGCCTGAAGCCGCAGCACCTCTGCGTGTGCGAGGCGGTCGAGCCGATCGACAACAAGGTCTTCGTGCTGATCCTCGAACACCCGCAGGAAAAGCGCGAGACGCTGGGCACGGCGCAGCTCACGCACCTGCAGCTCAGGAACTCGATGGTGCGCGTCGGCCTGAGCTGGTCGAACCTCAAGCGCATTCTGGGGCGCGAGGTGGACTACAAGCGCTGGGCGGTGCTCTATCTCGGCACCGCCAAGCAGGGCGAGGCGGCCCCGCGCGAGGAGATCGCCGTGGTCGACAAGGCCGGCAAGCCGGTGGCGGCCGGGCCGCAGATCCTGGAAGGGCTGGAGGGCATCATCCTGCTCGACGGCACCTGGGCGCAGGCCAAGACGCTGTGGTGGCGCAACCCGTGGCTGCTGAAGTGCCGGCGCATCATCCTGCACCCGCGCTTCCGCTCGCTGTACGGCGAGGCTAGGCGCGAGCCGCGCCGCGAGAGCGTCTCGACGCTGGAGGCGGCGGCCTTCGTGCTGTCGCGCCTGGAAGGCGATCAGGCGGTCTACGACCAGCTGCTCAAGCCCTTCGCGCTGCTGCTGAAGAAGATGCGTGCGCCCCGGCCGCGTCCGGTCATCCCGGCGCCCGAGGCCCCGGCGCCCGAGCCGTCCTGACGTTGGGTTTTCGGCCTGCGGCCTCAACCCAACCTACGGGTGAATCGTAGGTTGGGTTGAGCGCCAGCGAAAACCCAACGTCCGCACCTCCCCGATCAGCCCACGGTGTAGCCGCCGTCGACCACCAGTTCCTGGCCGTAGATGTTCGCCGCCGCGTCGGAGGCGAGGAACAGCGCCGCGTCGGCGATGCTTTCGGGCGCGCCGAAGCGGCCGGGGAACAGGCGGCCGGTGACGTTCGCGGCGACCTGCCCCAGCACCTCCTCGGGCAGGCCCACCTTGCCCCAGAGGGGGGTGGCGATGGGGCCGGGGGCCACGGCGTTGACGCGGATGCCCTGCGGCGCCAGTTCCGCCGCCAGCGTCTTGGTGGCCGAGGTCAGCGCCGCCTTGCTGGCGCTGTAGACCGCCAGGCCGGGGAAGCCGACCTGCACCAGGAAGGTGGTGATGAAGACGATCGACCCGCCCGCGCGGACATGCGGCAGGAACAGCCGCGCGGTTTGCAGGGCGCCGACGAAGTTCACCGAAAACTGCTCGTGGATCGCCCGCTCGTCGCTGTCGGCGAAGGGTACGACCCTGGCGATGCCGGCGTTGGGGACGACGATGTCGACGCCGCCGAAGCGTTCGGTCGTGGCCTGCACCAGCCGTTCCAGGTCGGCGCGCACCGTCACGTCGCCCGGCACGGCCAGCACGCGGTCGGGCGCCAGGGCGACCAGATCCTGCAACGGGCCGGGGCTGCGGGAGAACACGGCCACCTTGGCCCCTTCGGCCAGATAGCGCTCGACGATCGACTTGCCGATGCCGCTGCCGGCGCCGGTGACGACGGCGACCTTGCCGTCCAGTATCCTGGTCATGGTGGGGAACCCCGGAACAGTGGTTGGTATGACCAATCCGGTACCCGATGTTCCCGCACGGCTTCTTGACGGTGGTCAAACCCCGCCCGATCACGCGTAATGCCGGCCGAAGCGGTTGGCGAGGAAGTCCTTGAGGTCCGCGTCCTCCTGGCGGACGAAGCCGCGCTGGGGCAGCTTGCCGGCGCGCAGCAGATCCAGCATGGCGCACACGCCGGCCGCCGTGGTGATCTGGATGGCGCTCCACAGCTTGCCGCCGACGCTGGCGTTGTAGACCTTCCGGGCGACGGTCTCCTGCGTCAGGCGGCCGTCCTGCTGGCCGCTGACGGTGACGAAGACCAGCACCACGTCCTGCTTGGTCACCGGCACGGCGTGTTCCAGCACGTCCTTGAACAGGGCGCGGCGCTCGCACAGGCGCAGGTCCTGGGCCAGGAACTTCACGTGGTCGCGGTGGCCGGGGTAGCGCACGGTCTTGTAGTTCAGGTTCGCCACCCGCCCGGCCAGCGTGTCGCACAGCGTGCCCAGCCCGCCCGAGGTGTTGAACGCCTCGTATTCGATGCCGTCCAGCGAGAAGGTCTCCAGCCCCTGCAGCGGCAGCACCTCGCGCGCTTCGCCCTCGTGGATCGCCTCGCACGGGTTGCAGTATTCGTTGATGAGCCCGTCGGTGCTCCAGGTCAGGTTGTACTTCAGCGCGTTGGAGGGGTAGATCGGCAGCGCCCCCACCCGCATGTGGACGTCGCGCAGACTGTCGAACCGCTTGGCAAGGTCGTGCGCGGCGATCGACACGAAGCCCGGCGCCAGCCCGCACTGCGGCACGAAGGCGCTGTCGGCCCCCTGCGCGATGGCGCGCACGCGCCGGGTGGTCGCCACGTCCTCCGTCAGGTCGAAGTAATGGGCGCCGGTGTCGCGCGCCGCCTCCGCCACCCCCGTGTTCAGGTAGTAGGGCAGGGCGGAGATCACCATGTCGTGCCCCGTCATGGCGGCGCGCAGGGCGGCCGGGTCGGCGACGTCGAGGGGGCGCAGCGCCGCCTCGTCGTGCGCCATCTGGCGCAGGCTCGCCTCGTCGCGGTCGGCGACGGTGACGGTGTACTCGCCGGTCGCGTGCAGCAGGTGGCAGATCATGCCGCCGATCTTGCCGGCGCCCAGCAGCAGGACGTGCGTCATCCCAACCCCTTCCGACACGGCATCGCTCTACCTTGACCGTGGGGTGGCGGGCCGGTGATTTCCAGACTTGACCATCGGGCGGGGATGGGCTGCCCTCGTTCGCGCGCTATGTCTCGCAGGACGCATCCCAAACGGAGTTCCCACCCCATGCCGCGGTCTTTCGTCCCCTTCGCCGTCACCGTCTGCGGCATCGAAGAGTTGCCCGGACATTGCGATGTCGGGGTCAGCCACGTGCTGTCGATCATCGATCCCACGCATCCCGAACTGGAGGCGTTCGGCCGCTATGGCGAGCACGAGCGCCTGGAGCTGCGCTTCCACGACATCATCGACCCGACCGAGGGGATGCTGCCGCCGCAGCGCGAGCATGTGGAGGCGGTGCTGGGCCTGGGCCGCGACCTGATGGCGGAGCCGGAGGCCTGCCGGCACCTGCTGGTGCACTGCCACATGGGGATTTCGCGCTCCACGGCGGCGTTGACCATGATCCTGGCGCAGGCCCGCCCCGACCGCCCGGCCGCCGACGCCGTGGCCGCCGTGGCCGCCATCCGCGAGAAGGCATGGCCCAACCTGCGCATGATCGAGCTGGCCGACGCGCTGCTGGGCCGCGAGGGCGAACTGGTGGCGGCGGTGCGCGCCCGCCACCGCGACCTCGGCCTGCGCCGGCCGGAGGTCGTCCAGTTCATGCGCGAGAACGGCCGCGGGCGCGAGGTGGCGGACCTGCCCTGAGCGTCAGAGGTCTTTGAATCAGCGGTCCTTGAAGTCGGGCGGCCGCTTCTCGACGAAGGCGGCCATGCCCTCGCGCCGGTCCTCGGTGGCGAAGGTCAGGTGGAACAGCCGCCGCTCGAACGCCAGCCCGTCGGGCAGCGAGCCGCGGAAGGCGTGGTTCACCGATTCCTTGATCAGCCGCACCACCGGGGCGGACAGCGACGCGATGCGCCGGGCGACATCCAGCGCCTCCTCCATCAGCCGCTCGTCCGGCACGACGCGGGAGACGAGGCCGGCGCGCTCCGCCTCCTCGGCGGTCATGGGGCGGCCGGTGAGCAGCAGGTCCATCGCCTTGTGCTTGCCGACGCTGCGCGGCAGCCGCTGCGTGCCGCCGGCGCCGGGCATGGTGCCAACGCCCACCTCGGGATGGCCGAAGCGCGCGGATTCCGCCGCCACCACCACGTCGCACATCTCCACCAGCTCGCAGCCGCCGCCCAGCGCATAGCCCCGCACCGCCGCGACCACCGGCGTGCGCACCCCGGCCAGCCGCGTGCAGCAGCCGGCGAAGTCCGCCGTCAGCACGTCGTGCGCGGTCATCGGCAGCATTTCCTTGACGTCCGCCCCGGCGGCGAAGTGCTCGCCCGCCCCGGTCAGCACGATGGCCTTCACGCCCGCGTCCGCCTCCAGCCGGTCGAGCGCCGCCGCCAGCGCGTCGGTCAGCGCCACGTTCAGGGCGTTGCGAGCCTTCGGCCGGTTCAGCGTCACCACCGCCACCGCGCCGTCGACCGACACCGAAACGAGATCGTCACCCATGCGCCTCTCCCTTTCCCGCGGGTTCCATACGGATGCGTATGGATGGTGGCACGGAACGGGCGGGGAGGGAAGGGGGCGGATCATCACCGGAAATTCCGCCCCTCCGGGAACACGCCGGGCGTCGGCGCGGCGCGCGGCTGGTGGCCGGTGGGGTGGGAAGTGAGGTCGCGCAGCCGTTCGGTGAGGTCGACGAGGCGGTCGACCTTCAGGTGCACCACCGTCTCCTCGCGCTCCACCCGCCCCGTCGCGGCCAGCAGGCGGGCCCCCATGACCTCCTTGCGGAAGCGCTCGAACACCGGCGGCAGGACGACGAGGTTGGCGATGCCGGTCTCGTCCTCCAGCGTCACGAAGATGACGCCGGCCGCGCTGCCCGGCCGCTGGCGCACCAGCACCAGCCCGGCCACCGTCAGCGTGGCACCGGCGCGGGCGGCGTTCAGGCGCGCCGCCGTGGCGATGCCGGGCAGCCCGTCGCGCAGCAGCGCCAGCGGGTGCATCTTCAGCGACAGCGTCAGGCTGGCGTAGTCCATCACCACATGCTCGCCCATCGCCATGTCGGGCAGCGTCACCTCCGGCTCGGTCTGCGCGTTGCCGTCCAGCGCCGCGAACAGCGGCAGCGCGTCGGCGCCCAGCGCCTTGACCGCCCACAGCGCCGCCCGCCGGTCGAGCCCCATGGAGCGAAAGGCGTCCGCCTTCGCCAGCCGTTCCAGCGCCGCCACCGGCACCCCCGCGCGCCGCCACAATTCGTGCGGGTCGCGGTAGCCGGCGCCGCGCGCGGCCACCAGCGCGTCCGCATCCTCCACGCGGAAGCCGCCGATGATCCGCAGTCCCAGGCGCAGGGCGAAGGATTTTTTAGACACGGATGCACACGGATTATGACACGGATGCACACGGATATTTTTGTCGTCCTTGGATCGGTGTGTATCCGTGTTCCCATCCGTGTGCATCCGTGTCTCAATTTCTTTTTCTTTCTCCACCTCCACCAGCGTGCAATCCCAGTCCGACAGGTTCACGTCCGGCGGCAGCACCACCACGCCGTGCTCCTGCGCGTCGCGGACGATCTGGGCAGGGGCGTAGAAGCCCATGGGCTGGCTGTTCAAGAGCGCGCAGGCGAACACGTCCGGGTACCAGCGCTTGACCCAGGCCGAGGCGTAGACCAGCAGGGCGAAGCTCGCGGCGTGGCTTTCCGGGAAGCCGTACTCGCCGAACCCCTCGATCTGCTTGAAGCAGCGCTCGGCGAAGTCGGGGCTGTAGCCGTTGGCGGCCATGCCGGCCAGGAACTTGTCGCGGAACGCGCCGATGCGCCCGGTGCGCCGGAACGCCGCCATGGCGCGGCGCAGCTGGTCGGCCTCGGCGGCGGTGAAGCCGGCGGCGACCATGGCGATCTTCATCGCCTGTTCCTGGAACAGCGGCACGCCGTAGGTCTTGTGCAGCACCGCCTTCAACGCCTCGGAGGGGTACTCCACCGGCTCCTTGCCCTGACGGCGGCGCAGGTAGGGGTGCACCATGTCGCCCTGGATCGGGCCGGGGCGGACGATGGCGACCTCGACCACCAGATCGTAGAAGCAGCGCGGCTTGAGGCGCGGCAGCATGGACATCTGCGCCCGGCTCTCCACCTGGAACACGCCCAGGCTGTCGGCGCGGCACAGCATGTCGTAGACCGCCGGGTCCTCCTTGGGCAGCGTGGCCAGCGTCAGCGGCCGGCCGTAATGCGCCTCCAGCAGCTCGAAGCAGCGCCGCAGGCAGCTCAGCATGCCCAGCGCCAGCACGTCGACCTTCAGGATGCCCAGCGCGTCGATGTCGTCCTTGTCCCACTCGATGGTGGTGCGGTCCTCCATGGCGGCGTTGAGGATGGGGGACAGGGCGTGCAGCGGCCCGCGCGTGATGACGAAGCCGCCGACGTGCTGCGACAGGTGGCGCGGGAAGCCGATCAGCTCGCGCGCGAGGTCCAGCGTCAGGCGCAGGCGCGGATCGGCGGGGTCCAGGCCGTGCTGGCGCACGCGCTCGTCGTCCACCGCCTCGCGGCTCCAGCCCCAGATCGATCCGGCCAGCCGCCCGACCACGTCGGCCGACAGCCCCATGGCCTTGCCCACCTCGCGGATGGCGGCGCGCGAGCGGAAGCGGATGACGGTGGCGGTCAGCCCGGCGCGGTCGCGGCCGTACTTCGCGTAGATGTACTGGATCACCTCCTCGCGCCGCTCGTGCTCGAAGTCCACGTCGATGTCCGGCGGCTCGTTGCGGGCGGTGGAGACGAAGCGCTCGAACAGCAGGTCGTAGACGGCCGGGTCCACCTCGGTGATGCCCAGGCAGTAGCACACCGCCGAGTTGGCGGCCGAGCCGCGCCCCTGGCACAGGATGCCCCGCCCGCGCGCGAAGCGGACGATGTCGTGCACCGTCAGGAAGTACGGCGCGTAGCCGAGCTGGGCGATGAGGTCCAGCTCGTGGTTCAGCGCCGCGGCGACCTTCTCCGGCACGCCGTCCGGGTAGCGCGCCGCCGCCCCGGCCCAGGTGAAAGCGGCGAGCGTCGCCTGCGGCGGCCGGCCGTCCTCCGCCACCTCGTCCGGGTATTCGTAGCGCAGCTCGTCCAGCGAGAAGCGGCAGGCGTCGGCGATCTCCAGCGTGCGCTCGACCGCGCCGGGGGCGGGGCGGAACAGGCGCGCCATCTCCGCCCCAGCCTTCAGGTGCCGCTCGGCGTTGGCCGCCAGCCGCCAGCCGGCCTCGTCGATGGTCGCGTGGGTGCGGATGCAGGTCAGCACGTCGGCCAGCTCCCGCCGGGCCGGCGTGTGGTAGTGCACGTCGTTGGTGGCGACCAGCGGCACGCGGGCGGCGTCGCCCACCTCCTTCAGCCACGCCAGCCGCGCCACGTCGTCGCCGCGATAGCGGTGGCTGGCCGCCAGATACAGGCCCCGGCCCAGCTCGGCGCGCCAGCGCCGCAGCTCCGCCGGGAAGGCGCCGTCGCGGCGCTGGTCGGGCGGCAGCACGGCGAACAGCATCCCCTCGGCGTGCTCCAGCACGTCGGCGCGGCCGATGAAGCAGGCCCCCTTGGGCGCCCGCCGCTTGCCGACGGTGAGCAGGCGCGCCAGCCGGCCGTATGCCGCCCGGTCGGTCGGGTAGGCCAGCAGGCTGCCGGCGTCGGTGAGGTCGAGCCGGCAGCCGACCACCAGCCGCAGCCCGTGCTGCTTGGCCGCCACATGCGCCCGCACCACGCCGGCCAGCGCGTTGCGGTCGGTGACCGCAAGCGCCGCATGCCCCAGCGCCGCCGCCGTCAGCGCCAACTCGTCCGGGTGCGAGGCGCCTTCGAGGAAGGTGAAGTTCGTGGTGACCTGGAGTTCGGCGTAGCGGGTCATCGCGGCGCCTCACCCGAAGAACCCATGCAGGTACCAGCGCGCCATGACGCCGGGCTGGTAGAGGCCGAGGCGGAACAGCCAGAAGCGGGTGCCGTCCATGTCCTCGACGCGGTAGTAATCGCGCGGCTCGCCCTCCCGCCTCCACCACTCGGGGCACAGGCGTTCCGGCCCGTCGGCCCAGCGCACGCGGTGCACGGCGCCGCGCCAGCGGAACAGCATCGGCGGGTCGTCGGGGACCGGGGCCACCACCTCCACCGGCTCCGGCGGCGCCAGCAGGCGCACCGGGCGCGGCCGGTCGGCGGGCCAGGGCGTGGCGGCGGCCAAGTCCAGCGCC
>DASWVP010000648.1:0-5289 GCA_036401175.1 Azospirillum sp.
CGCCCCCGCCCCCACCCTATCCGGAGGTCCGTTGCGATGACGCGCCCGGAGCGCTTCCTGACTCGGATGGCCCTGTTCCTGGTGGTCGTGGCGGCCGTCGCGGTGCTGCTGTACCCGGCGCTGGAAAACGCCTTCATGACCAACCCGGCGCTGAACGGGCTGATCCTGGGCGCGCTGTTCACCGGCATCGCCTTCATCTTCCGGCAGGTCATCATGCTGCGCCCGGAAGTGGCGTGGCTGGAGCGTTACCAGCAGGTGGACCGCCCCGCCGCCACAACCAGCGCCACGGCCAGTGACGAGCCGGAACCGGTGCTGCTCGCCCCCATGGTGCGCATGCTGGGCGAGAAGAAGGGGCGGCTGACGCTGTCGGCGCTGTCCATGCGCTCGCTGCTCGACGGCATCGCCGCGCGGCTGGACGAATCGCGCGAGCTGTCGCGCTACCTGATCGGCCTGCTCATCTTCCTGGGCCTGCTCGGCACCTTCTGGGGCCTGCTGCACACCGTGCGTTCCGTCGGCTCGGTCATCGGCGGCCTGTCGGTGGAGGGCGGCGACGTCGGCACCATGTTCAGCCACTTGAAGGCCGGGCTGGAAACGCCGCTGGTCGGCATGGGCACGGCGTTCAGCTCCTCGCTGTTCGGGCTTGCCGGGTCGCTGGTCCTGGGCTTCCTGGAGCTGCAGGCCACGCAGGCGCAGCACCGCTTCTTCCAGGACGTGGAGGACTGGCTGTCCGGCGCCACCCGCCTGTCGAGCGGGGCCGGCGGGCTGGAGACCGGCGACCAGTCGGTGCCCGCCTACCTCCAGGCGCTGCTGGAACAGACCGCCGAGAACCTCGACAGCCTGCAGCGCACCGTCGCCGGGGCCGAGGAAGGCCGGCGCGCCGCCAACAACAACCTGATGGCGCTGACCGAACGCCTGACGACGCTGACCGACCAGATGCGCGCCGAACAGCAGCTTCTCCTCAAGCTCGGCGAGAGCCAGGTCGAGATGAAGCACCTGCTGACCCGGCTGGCCGAGGCGGCGTCCGGCGGCTTCGGCATGGACGAATCCTCGCGCCAGCACCTGCGCAACATCGACGTCTACCTCGCCCGCCTCGTCGACGAGGCGTCGAGTGGCCGCACCCAGGCCGTGGCCGAAATCCGCAGCGAGATCAAGGTGCTGACCCGCACCATCGCGGCGCTGGCCGAAGAAGCGGAAACGCGCTGAAAGGTCGGGGAACATGGCGGGCTTCAGCCGGCGCTACGGAAACCGTGAGGTCAACGCCTGGCCGGGATGGGTCGACGCGCTGTCGTCGCTGGTCATGGTGGTCATCTTCCTGCTGATGGTGTTCGTCGTCGCGCAGTTCTATCTGGCGACCGCGATCACCGGCCGCGACCAGCAGCTGCAGAACCTCAGCCACCGCATCGCCGAGCTGAACGATCTGCTGGGGCTGGAACGCGCCGCCAACAACGACCTGCGCGGCAACATCGCCCAGCTTTCCGACCAACTCCAGGCGTCGGTCGCCGCGCGCGAGGACATGACGGCGCAGCTCGCCGCCCAGCAGGACGAGCAGGAGCGCACCGCCCGCGCCATCGAGGAGCTGCAGCGCACCGTCACCGCCGACAAGGAGACGATCACCCTGCGCCTGCGCGAGATCGCCAGCCTGCAAAGCGACCTCGTGGCGCTGCGCGAGGCGCGCCAGAAGCTGGAGGGCGAGATCGCCGAGATGGGCGTCACGCTGCGCTTGACCGAGGAGGAGCGCCGCCAGCTCCTCGCCCAGATCGGCACCGTCCGCGACCGCTCGAAGGAGTTGGAGACGAAGCTGGCCGCGGCCGACGAGAAGACGATGCTGACCCAGAAGCAGGTCGAGCAGCGCGACTTCCGCATCAACGAGCTGCTCGCCGTGCTCGACACCACCAAGGCGACGCTGTCGGAGGAACAGCAGCTCACCACGCAGAGCCAGCAGCAGATCGCCATGCTGAACCAGCAGATCGCCGCGCTGCGCGACCAGCTCGCCCGCATCGGCGCGGTGCTGGAGGTGTCGGAGCAGAAGAACAAGGACCAGCAGGTGCAGATCGCCGACTTGGGCCAGCGCCTGAACGAAGCGCTCGCCACCAAGGTGCAGGAGCTGGCCCGCTACCGTTCGGAGTTCTTCGGCCGCGTGCGCGAGGCGCTGGGCAGCCGGGAGGACGTGCGCATCGTCGGCGACCGCTTCGTCTTCCAGTCGGAACTGCTGTTCCCCTCCGGCTCGGCCAATCTCGAGGAGGCGGGCAAGCAGCGCCTCGCCGATCTGGCGCACACGCTGGTGGAGATCGGCAACCGCATTCCGCCGGACATCAACTGGGTCCTGCGCGTCGACGGGCACACCGACGTCCGCCCGATCAAGAGTTCCCAATTCCCGTCCAACTGGGAACTGTCGGCGGCGCGCGCCATCGCCGTGGTGAAGTTCTTCGTGGAGCAGGGCATCCCGGCCGAACGCCTCGCCGCCGCCGGATTCGGCGAGTTCCAGCCGCTCGACCGCGGCAACACCGACGAGGCGCTCGCCCGCAACCGCCGCATCGAGATCAAGCTCGACCAGCGGTAGCGCCGCGACGTTCGCCTCCGGCCCACCGATGCGACAACACGGACCGCGTGCATTCCGCAGTATGTGTTGCCTGCCCGCGTCCGCTCCGCGATTATCTCCGCGCGATTTTGAATTTGCGGAGAAGACGGATGCATCACCCGGAAGCGCTGGAACCCATCGTCACCTTCCTGCGCGGCATCGGCATGGACGTCGAGTATGGCGAGGGCGCGCACGGCGGCTTCCTGCCGGGCGTGAACATCCATGCCGGGGTGATCCACGTCGACCCCGACACCTTGCTCGGGCCGGGCGACGTCCTGCACGAAGCCGGGCACATCATCGTCGTGCCGCGGCGCTATTGGCCCCGGCTGAACAGGGACCTGCAGGTCGATATCGAGACCTTGCTGGCGGATGAGACGGCGCCGGACGGGTCCCCGGACCCGCTGCTCACCCAGGCGGCGCGACTGGGCGAGCAGATGTCCCAGGCCTGGTCCCTTGCCGTCGTCCTGCATCTGGGCCTGCCGACGGGCTGCCTCTTCTTCCCCGGTTCCTACAAGGTCGACCAGTACGAAGGGGCGCACCCGGTGCTGGCGTGGCTGGAGCGCGGCACCCATTACGGCCCGATGGCCCTGGCCCAGGCCGGCCTGACCGGCTTTTCCGGCATGTTCGCCCACATGGGCCACAACGGCCTGCCGCCCTTCCCCCACATGACCCGCTGGACGCTGGACTGACCGTCCACAGCGTAATCCGTAGGTTGGGTCGAGACCCAACACCCTGCGCACCGCAGGAATGTTGGGTTTTCGCTACGCTCAACCCAACCTACGCCTCGATCCTCCCGGTCACGCCGGCTGCTTGGCCTTGGCGAACTGGTCGAAGGCCTCCACCGCCTGGGCAGCGTACATCACCGACGGGCCGGCGCCCATGTAGATCGCCATGCCCATGGTCTCCATCACCTCATCGCGCGACGCGCCGTGCTCCACCGCCGCCTTGGCGTGGAAGGCGACGCAGCCGTCGCAGCGCGTCGCCACGGCGATGGCCAGCGCGATCAACTCCTTGGTCTTGGTGTCGAGGACGTTGGTCGTGGTGGCGTTCTTCGCCATCTCCGAGAAGGCCTTCATCACCTCCGGCGTGCCGCCGCGCAGCTCGCGCATCGCGGCGCTCAGGTCCTTCGTCATCTGCGACCAATCGTGAACCATCATCAGCTCCTTCAACAAACAGGTATTTTAGTTCCCGCTAAAGTAACGCCCCCGCGCCCGCACCGGAAGAGGCAAGGCGTCGCAACCCTGCCCTGCCGGTTGTTGATGGCTGAGGTGCAACGTTGCAGCGAGCGCGCCATGCCGCCCCCCACCCCCGCCCCGCGTCCGGACAAGGAACCGTTCGACGTCGACGCGGTGTTCCGCCGCCTGCGCCGCGCCACCGCCGGCCTGCCGAAGGCGGCGATGTTCGACCTGCGCGACCAGGGCCACGACACGCCCTTCGAACAGCTCGTCGGCAGCCTGATCTCGGCGCGCACCCGCGACGAGACCACCGTGGTGGTATCCCGGCGCGTCTTCGCCGCCGCCCGCACGCCCGAGGCGATGGCGGCACTGGACGAGGCGACGCTGGCCGCCCTGATGGACGGCGCCACCTTTCCCGAGCCCAAGGCGCGCGACCTGATCGCGCTGGCCCGCCGGATCGTCGCCGAACACGGCGGCCGGGTGCCCGACACGATGGAGGGGCTGACGGCGTTCCGCGGCGTCGGCCCGAAGATCGCCGCGCTGACGCTGGCCGTCGGCTTCGGCAAGGCGGCGGCGGTGCCGGTGGACGTGCACGTGCACCGCATCACCAACCGCTGGGGCATCGTGGCGACCGGCACGCCCGAGCGGACCATGGCGGCGCTGCACGACACCCTGCCGCAACGCTACTGGATCGAGATCAACGAGCGTCTGGTGCCCTTCGGAAAATGGGTGTGCACGGCGGAACGGCCGAAGTGCTCGACCTGCGTGCTGCTGTCGCAGTGCCGGCAGGTCGGCGTGACGAGTCATCGCTGATCATTGGCGGGGAGCCCCCGATTCGGGTACAAGGGGGCCGGTTTCCGCATCCCAGGGATGAAGCGATGATCCTCTACGCGCTGCGCTGCGACTGTGGCCACGAGTTCGACCAGTGGTTCGAGAACATGGCCGACTACGACACCCGCAAGCCGGACCTCACCTGCCCGTCCTGCGGCGGCCACGAGGTGGCGAAGGCGATCATGGCCCCGCGCGTCGGCAAGAGCCAGCCCGCCGCCCCGGCCCACCCCTGCAACCCCACCGGCTGCTCCAACATGGGCTGCCCGATGGCGCAGATGGCGTCGTAGGCGGGTGTTGGGCCGACCAGAAGGCGGCCCAACGTCACGCCCTTACCGCCCCCGCCGCTCGCCCGACAGGCGGGGGAGCGGGCCGGCGGTCAGTTCCTCGCGGGGGGAGCCGAAGCTGGGCTCGCGGCGAACCTCGGCGGGGTGGTCGTCGCGCGCGGCCGGCGCCTTCGGGCGCCCGCTGCGCCACCAGCCCAGGCCGATGACGCTCAGCGTGCCGGCCAGCACCGCCATCACCGCATAGCGCAGCCAGCCGGGGATCGAGAAGCCGTCGTCGCCGCGCGACAGCGTGTCCGTCGGCACCACCCTGCCGTCCGCCGTGGTCGCCGTGACGCTGGCGCGCGGCGCCGCCTGCGGCGACGCGGTGTCGGTGTGGACGGGGGCGGACGGCGTGGCGCCCGGCGCCGGGCCGGGCACGGCG
>DASWVP010000649.1:0-16270 GCA_036401175.1 Azospirillum sp.
GGCTGCGCCCGGCCGCCACCGCGTCCACCGCGGCGACCACCGCGCCGGCGGCCCGCAGCGCCGCCTCGCCCGAACCGGGGGAAACCACCGTGTCGGCGTCGACGCCCGCGTGCCCCTCGGCCGGGACCATGGCGAGCACCCGCTCTACGTGTGCCTGGGGGTGGGCGCGGGCGATCTGCTCGATCGTGGCGCGCGGCGCCTCCTGCCGGTCCAGCAGGCAGAAGTCTTCCGCCTCCAAGGCCGCGAGGACCGCGCGCAAACGGTCCGAACACTCCGGGTGGCCCAGGCCCGTGTCGTGCTCCAGGCAGGCGGAGTGCGTGAACAGGGTCGTGTACATGTTTGTGTTCGTTATGTCCGCGTTCTCGGGCTTTCCCCGCCGCCATTCTTCCCGCAACGCCGGGCAAAGTACAGGAGGATTCCGGGCCAACCGCTCAGGTGCGGCGTTCAACCTCAAGCCGGAACACGCCATCGGATTCGGCGCTGGACAAGAGCGCGTTGCCGGTCGCCTCGCAGAAGGCCAGGAAGTCGCGCGGCGCGGCGGGGTCCGTCGCCTCGACCACGAGGACGTCGCCGATCTCCAGCGTTTTCATGGCCTTGCGCGCGCGCAGCACGGGCAACGGGCACAGCAGGCCCTTGGCATCGAGTGTCTGGTGCGCCATGCGCGAAACCTCCGTCCCCAACGAATCTTCACCGGTCCCGATCGTAGAATCGATAGAACCTATGTACAATGGCCATGCATCCACAGTAGACAACCCGCCGAAGCCCTCCATATCATGATGACGGGCTCATGGTGACGGGCAGCAGCAAGGGTAAAGCGTTCCCATGGACATCGCGGACCTACAGGCAAACGCACGACGGGCGAGCACGCTGCTCAAAGCCATGAGCAACGAGCGCCGCCTCCTGATCCTGTGCCACCTGTCGATGGGCGAGAAATCCGTCGGCGAGCTGGAGGAACTGGTGGGCTTGAGCCAGTCCGCGCTGTCGCAACACCTCGCCCGGCTGCGCCGCGACAAGCTGGTGCGCACCCGCCGCAGCGCGCAGAACATCTACTATTCGCTGAACGGCGAGGAGGCGAAGGCGGTCATGGGCACGCTGCACGACCTGTACTGCGCCGCCCCGGTCCCCCAGCACGCGGGCGCCGGCGACTCCATCCAGAAGCGCGCCGCCGCGGCCGCCTCCTGATCCGTCAGTACCGCCGGGCCCAGCCCGGCAGCAGCGCCGACGCCCCCAGGCACACCCATCCCAGGATGAGCGCGCTGCCGCCCATCGGCGCCGACATGGCGAACGGCGCGGGGTTGCCCAGCGCCTGCGCGTAGAGCGTGCCGCAGAACAGCAGCGTTCCCGCCACGAACAGCCAGCCGCCCAGCCGCACCAGCAGCCCCGCCGCTCCGTCCGAGCGGCCGGCCAGCACGGCGACCGCGATCAGCGCCAGCGCGTGCCAGAGCTGGTACTGGCCGGCCATGCGCGCCAGTTCCTGCGCGTGCTCTTGCCCCGGCGCGGCAAGCGCGTGCGTGGCATAGGCCCCGGCCGCCACCGCCACGCCCCCGCTCATCCCCGCGAAGACCAGCCATACCCGTCCGACGATGCCCATGCGCGCGCCCCGTGTTGCCGTGCGTGTTCCCGTGCGTGTTCCGCCGGCGCATCCTACCTCCTTCGCCCGTCCCTGCCGAGCCTCCGTTTGGCCCGCGGATTGCTGGTGTGGACCCTTCGATGTGGGCGAGGGCCGTGGCGCAAGCAGCGTCTGCGGTCCAGCGCGCATTCTGATTTGCAATTTGCCAACCGCAGTCACAAACCGCGCAGCATGAACGTCCTGAGCGAGACCATACCGGATCTCACGAAAAGACTGGCGGACGGCGCCGGGCACGAATCGGCTCACGAACGGCTGGAGGCCGAACTGCGCGCCGCCAAGGAGCGCGCGGAGGCGGCGAGCCGTGCCAAGACGGAATTCCTGGCGGTGGCGAGCCATGAGTTGCGCACGCCGATGAACGGCGTGCTGGGCGCGCTGGACATGCTGCGCGACACCGGGCTGGACCGCGAGCAGCGCATGCTCCTGTCCTCGGCCCGGCGGTCGGCCGGTGCGCTGATGGACCTGATCGACGGACTGCTCCAGTTCGCGGCGATGGACCGCACGCCCGTCAGCACCGACGCGGTGGAGTTCGAGCCGGCCGCGCTCGCCCATTCGGTGACGCTGGCGCTGGTCGAGCGGGCGGCAGAGAAGGGGTTGTGGCTCGACTGCCGCGTGCTGCCCACGGTCCCCGCCCGCGTGCGTGGCGACGCCGGGCGCATCCAGCGCGTGCTCTACGCCCTGTGCGACAACGCCGTGAAGTTCACCGAACAGGGCCATGTGACGGTGACGCTCGCCGGGACACCGGCCGGCCCCGGACGCGTCGAGCTTCACGCCGCCGTGGTCGACACCGGGCCGGGCGTGGACGACGACCAGCGCGAGGCGCTGTTCCGCCCCTTCGTGCAGGCGGACGGATCGCTCAGCCGCCGCCACGGCGGGCTCGGCATCGGGCTGGCGCTGGCCCAGCGTCTGGTCGATCTGCTGGGCGGCCGCATCGGCTGCGAGCCGGTGCCGGGCGGCGGCAGCCGCTTCTGGTTCACCGCCGAAGTGGCCGCCGTGACCGAGGCGGAGACGGAGGCGGAGGCGCGCCCGCCCGCCGCCGTGGTTCCGCCGGGTGTCCGGCTCCAGGCGCTGAAGGACTGGGCGCGCGAGCGCGGCGGCCGCATCCTGGTGGTGGACGACAGCGCCACCAACCGCATGGTCACCGCCGCGCTGCTGGGCAAGGCGGGGTTTCGCGTCGATCTCGCCGCCGGCGGGGTGGAGGCCGTGCACCATCTGGCCCACACGGCCGAGCCGCCGGACGCCGTGCTGATGGACATCGCCATGCCCGACATGGACGGCTTCGCCGCCACCGCGGCGATCCGCGCCCTGCCCGGCGAACGCGCCCACGTGCCGGTGATCGCCATGACCGCCCTCGCCTTCCCCGAGGACCGCGACCGCTGCCTCGCCGCCGGCCTGGACGACTACGTCGCCAAGCCGGTGCAGAAGGTCGACCTGCTCGGCGTGCTGGCCCGCTGGCTGGACCGGCGGTGATCCGTACCGGCGTTGGGTTTTCGGCTTTGCCTCAACCCAACCTACAGGCGCCTCACGCCAGCGGATCCGGCCCCAGCCGTTCCCGGCCGTGTGGCGCGTCGAGGTCGAGCGCCGGGCCCTTCGGCACGATGCCGGTCGGGTTGATCGTGGCGTGGCTGGCGTAATAGTGCCGCTTGATGTGCTCGAAATTCACCGTTCCGGCGACTCCAGGCACCTGATGGAGGTCACGCAGGTAGCCGGACAGGTTCGCGTAGTCGGATATGCGCTGGCGGTTGCACTTGAAGTGCCCGACGTAGACGGCGTCGAAGCGCACCAGCGTGGTGAACAGGCGCCAGTCCGCCTCGGTCAGCCGGTTGCCGACCAGCCAGCGCCGGCTGGCGAGCCGGGCGTCCAACTCGTCCAGCGCGCCGAACAGCGCGTCGAAGGCGGCCTCGTACTTTTCCTGGCTGGTGGCGAAACCGGCCTTGTAGACGCCGTTGTTGACGCGGTCGTAGACGAAGGCGTTGACGCGGTCGATCTCCTCGCGCAGCTCGGCCGGATAGAAGTCCAGCCGCGCCTCGCCGAACGCGTTGAATTCGGCGTTCAGGATGCGCAGGATCTCGGCCGATTCGTTGTTGACGATGGTGCCGGTCCGCCGGTCCCACAGCACCGGCACGGTCACCCGTCCGGTGTAGTCGGGCTTCGCCCTGGCGTAGACCTCATAGAGGAAACGCGCCCCGTTCACCGGATCGGCCCCGTCGGGCAGCACCCACCCGTCCTCGCGCATCAGCGGATCGACCACCGACACCGACACGACGTCCTCCAGCTTCTTCAGGGCGCGGACGATCAGCGTGCGGTGCGCCCACGGGCAGGCCAGCGCGACGTACAGATGATACCGCCCGGCCTCCGGCCGGTAGGGCGTCGATCCGTCGGCCTTCACCCAGCCGCGGAATTGCGTCTCCGGCCGCACGAAGGCGCCGCCGGTGGATTTGGTGTCGTACCACTGGTCGCTCCAGCGCCCCTCGATCAACAGGCCCATGCTGTTCTCCTTTCGGTGCGACACCGCCAGTTTCGCGCGCCTTCGGCCGCCGCCTGCGCCATCGGCGAGACGTGGCCGCAACTGCGGCAACAGCGGACCAGAGCCTTGGCCATATCGATCTTCCCTTGTTTCCCATGCGCCCGTGAACGGGCTGTCCCCGCTGCAACACTCAGATAGCGCTTTCCATTCCGAACGGTAATCCTGCCCGCTGGCACTTCATTGTTCCCTGAGGTACAACAGTGGCATGGACCGTCTCGACGACATGCTGGCCTTCATCAAGGTCGTGGACACGCGCAGCTTCACCGCGGCGGCGGACAAGCTGAACCTGTCGAAATCGGTGGTGTCCCGGCGCATCTCCGAACTGGAGAACCGGCTGGGCGCACGCCTCCTCAACCGCACCACGCGCAAGCTGAGCCTGACGGAGGTCGGGCAGGCGTTCTACGAACGCTGCACGCGCATCCTGGCCGACCTGGACGAGGCGGAACGGGCGGTCACCGACCTGCACGCCGCCCCGCGCGGCCGGCTGCGGGTCAACGCGCCGCTGTCGTTCGGGCTGCTGCACCTCGCCCCGGCGGTCGCCGCCTTCATGGCGCGCTTTCCGGACATCGAGATCGACATCGACCTCAACGACCGCTACGTCGACCTGATCGACGAGGGGTACGACGTGGCCGTGCGCATCGGCAAGCTGCGCGACAGCTCCCTGATCGCGCGGCGTCTGGCGCCCAACCGGCGCGCCGTGTGCGCCAGCCCGGCCTATCTGGAACGGCACGGCACCCCCCAGGCCCCCGAGGATCTGGCGGGGCACGAGTGCCTGCTCTACACCAACGTGCCCTTGGCCGAGCAGTGGCAGTTCCGCGTGGACGGCGAGACGCGCACCGTGCGCGTGTCGGGCAGCCTGCACGCCAACAACGGCGACATCCTGCTTTCGGCCGCCATCGCCGGGCGCGGCATCGTCGTCTCGCCGACCTTCCTGTGCGGCCCCGCGCTGTCGTCCGGACAGCTCCGCTGCCTGCTGTTCGACTGCACGGTGTCGGATTCGGCCGTCTACGCCGTGTACCCGCAGAACCGCCACCTGTCGCCCAAGGTGCGGGCCTTCGTCGACTTCCTGGCGTCCCGCTTCGGGCCGGAGCCCTACTGGGACGCGGCGATCCGCCGGCCGAATGGCGAATAGGGATCAGTTCGTTTGATTGCAATCAAGGCCGTGCCCGTTGCACGGGGGATGCGCATGCCCGGTCTGACGCGCGCCTTTTGAGGCCAAAGCCGAAAGCCCGACGTTGCGAGTCGCCGCGCAGCCGCGGGAACCGCGCGTCGCTGCCTCAGTTCGCCGGCTTCTTGCGGCGCTGGCGCATGTTGAGCGCGGTGAGGAAGCTGGTCGGCTGGTTGGCGGTCTGCGGCTTGCGCGGGGCGGTGCTGAGGAAGCCGCCGACGCGGCTGCGCAGTTCCACCGCGTCGCGCGCCGCGGTGTCGGCCTCCACCGCCACCTGCCGGCGCACGGACGGGTCCAGCGTGCTGAACGCCTTGCTGGCAAACTCGAACGCCGGTTGCGATTTGGTGGCGATGACCTGCCGCAACGCCTTGGAAACCAGGACGGTGTCGAGCGCGCCGGGGCCGGACACGCCGTCGAGCACGTCGGCGAGGATGCCGATGGCCTGAAGGGTGCGATTGTCGTCGAGGGAGAACGTCTCCATAACACCCCTGCTCGCCTGGGCGGTTGCCGCTGCCGGCGCTTCACGCAGCCGCCGTCGTTGTCGAACATTAATTACAACGGGCCGCACCGGCAAGCCAGCATTTGATCCGTATGCCGAACTCAAGCTCTGGCTTGCCGATTGACCAGCGCCACGCCGGACACCGCCAGCGCCATGCCCAGCAGCGCGACCAGCCCCAGCCGTTCGTCGAACAGGGCCCAGGCGGTCACCGCCGTGACCGGCGGCACCAGATAGAACAGGCTGGCCACCCGCGCCGCCGCCCCCCGGCGGATCAGGATGTACAACAGGAAGACGGCGCCGACCGACAGCACGAAGGTGAGCCACAGCAGGGCGAACACGAACTCGCCGGTCCACTGGATGCGCATCGTCTCGGTGAACGGCGCCGCCACGGCGTACAGCGCCGCCGTCGCCGTGTACTGGATGGCGGCGCCGCTGCGCAGGTCCATGCTCGTGCAGTGCCGCTTCTGGTACAGCGTGCCTAGCGTGATGCCGACCAGCGCGGCCACGGCGAACAGCACGGCGGCGGTGTCGGAGGCGGTCAGCGCCAGCTTCTCCCACACCACCAGAAGCACGCCGGCAAGCCCCATCAGCAGCCCGGTCCATTGCCGCGCCGTCACCCGTTCGCCCAGCAACCGGCCGGCGAGCGAGGCGGTGAGCAGCGGCTGCAGCCCGACGATGATCGCCGTCACGCCGGCCGGGACGCCCTTGGAAATGGCGATGAAGACGCCGCCCAGATAGATCCCGTGCACCAGCAGCCCGGCCAGCGCGATGCGCCCGGCGTCGGCCCAGCTCCTGGGCCAGGGCGCGCCGGAAACCAGCGCCACGGCGCCCAGCACCGCGGCCACCAGCACCATGCGCACCAGCAGGAAGGTCAGCGGCTCGGCGTACGGCAGCCCGTACTTGGCGCCGATGAAGCCCGTGCTCCACAACAGCACGAACACGCCCGGCATCAGCCGGATCCAGGCGTCGGCCCCGGCCGTCGTCTTAACAGGCGGCTGGGTCGTCCCTTCGTCGCGCACTTTGGCCCCACGGATCTCAGGTTGTGGCGGGGACCGTTTGCTCCGGTTGCGGCTGCGGCTGGGATTCCGGCAGCCGGCGGGAGTCGGCCACCGCCTCGATGTGCGCGCGCAGGTCGGGATCGCGCCCGACCAGCCGGCGGAACACTCTTTCGTGCAGGACCAGCATCTGGCAATACCCCAACGCACGCACGTCTGCGTTGCGCGGACGGCGGGACAGCAGGGCCATCTCGCCGAAGAAGTCGCCGGTGCCCAGTTTCACCGGCTCCGCCAGTCCCGGCACCAGCACCTCGACGGCGCCCGAGGCGATGAAGAACATGCAGTCGCCATGGTCGCCCCGGCGCACGACCGTCTCGCCGGGCAGGAACAGGCGGGGCTTCAGCAGCTTGACGATTCGCGCCAGCCGCTCCGGCGTCAGGCTGGCGAAGATCGGCACCCGGCGGACCATGTCGTGCATGTTCAGCTTGAGGTCGAGCCGCGGCGGCTTCTCCAGCAGGCGCCGGCGCAGCTCCACGTCGCGCTGCAGGTCGCTCAGGACCTCCTGCGAGATGATCGATTCGGCGTGCAGCGTGCGGTAGTCGGCCGCTTCCAGCCGCAACGCGGCACGGCCCAGGTACTGGTTCTGCAGGACGATGGCGTAGTCCGGGTATTGCAGCTTCAGCGCCTCCAGCGCCTGCTCGGTGCGCTGCAGGCGCACGGCCAGCAGCCCTTCCAGTTCGCAGGCGGCCTCGGTGCCCAGCACGTCGGCAAGACGGCCCTGGGTGAAGGTGATCAGCTCGCGCAGGACGAGGCGCACCGCCACCAGCACCTCGAACCGCATGGACAGGCGGCGGGCCAGCGGCTTGGTGATGCCGAAGCGGCGGTGCAGCCAGCTCGCCAGCCGCATCCAGCCGGTGAATGCCATGAACGGCTCCTCGGCGGCACGATAGCCGTCGCGCCCCTGAGTCTTCACGGCGTCCAGCATCCGCGCGGTGCGCCCGGTCAGCAGCTCCGCCACGTGGCGCGAGACGATGCCCTCCTTGAAGTGGTGGAAGTACAGCTCCTCCTCCCGGTTCACCAGGATGACGAGGCCGATGGTGGCGCGGTCGGACGCGGGCAGCGGCGTCTCCGCCTCGCGTTCCTGGTCGATGGCGGCGAGGCGCTCGCCGTAATGAGTGACCAGCGCGTCGGCCGCCGCCGGCTCGATCTCGTAATGACGGGCCAGTTCGGCCGTCTTCTCCCGCACGCCGCCCAGCGACAGGGCAAGCGCGCGGTTGCGCATGGCGCGCTCCACCGGCGTCAGCTTGTCGAGGCCGAGCAGGCGGATGAGGTGGCGCAGCGTCGTGCCGTTGACGAACAGCGTGAAGAACACGAAGCAGGTCGCCAGCGCCGCGACGAACGCCTGCACGCGGTCGGGCACGCGGTCGTTCTCCGACACCGCCAGCACCAGCGTCAGCGACACGGCGCCCCGCAGGCCGCCCCACAGCATCACCGCCTTGTAGGAATGGCTGACCTTCTGCGCCAACCCCACCGCCGACAGCACCGGCAGCAGGCCGAACAGCACCGCGCCCCGCGCCGCCAGCGCCGCCACCACGACGACCGCCGCCAGCCCGACCTCGGCCACCGAAAGCTGGGCGAACACCTTGGGCACGACCAGCGCGGTCAGCAGGAAGATCAGCGAATTCGCCCAGAACCCCAACTGCTTCCACACGTGCTCCAGCGCGTCCCAGGTGGCGGGGGAGATGCGCGTGCGGCCGATGGAGCCGACCACCAGCGCCGCCGCCACCACCGCCACCACGCCGGACACGCCCACGTAATGCTCGGCCAGCACATAGGTGAGGTAGGCGAGCGCGACGGTCAGCGTGATCTCGGCCATCGGCTGGTCGCGCACGGGGGTCACCAGCACGCAGGCGACGCGCCCGCACAGATAGCCGACCAGCAGCCCGCCGCCGAAATTCTCCAGGAAGGCCAGCGCGGCGTCCGTGACGCCGCCGGTCGCCTTGCTGGTCAACATGCCCAGCAGCAGCGTGAACAGCGAGATGGCGGCGGCGTCGTTCAGCAGGCTCTCGCCCTCGACCAGCATGGTCAGGCGGCGCGGCGCGCCCAGGTCGCGGAAGATGCCGACCACCGCCGCCGGGTCGGTGGTGGCGACGATGGAGCCCAGCAGCAGGCACGCCACGAGGCTGAACCCGCTGACGAGGCTGAGCGCGTAGCCGACCGCGAAGGTGCAGACGAACACGGCGACGACGGCCAGCAGCAGGATGGGCCCGACGTCGTCCATCAGCCGCCGCACGTCGACGGTCAGCGCCGTCTCGAACAGCAGCACCGGCAGGAAGGTGTACAGCAGCACCTCGGCCGACGCGTCGAACTCGGCCAGCGAGGCGAAGAAATCGCCGATCGGCCCCATGCCCTTGACCGAGGCGAGGCCCTGCACGGCGGCGCCCAGCAGCACGCCGACGCCGGCCAGCAGCACCGTGAACGGCACCCGGAAATGCGCGGCCAGCGGCGGCAGGAAGCTGACCACCGCGAGAAGCCCGGAAACACCCAGGACGTAGATGACGATCTCGTGCATGCCCGCCCGTACCACTTACGATCCGGCGGCACCCTAGCGAGGCCATGTGGCCGGAACAAGGCCACAGGCGGGGGTGCCGACGTTGCGGCTTACTGCGCCACCGGCAGCGTGATGCGGATGCGGAAGCCCTTGCCGTCGCGGCGGTTCTCGCCCTGGATCTTGCCGCCCACCGCCTCGACGTTGCGGCGCACGATCCACAGGCCGATGCCGAAGTGCGTGCCCTCGGCCGTCTGGCCGGCGGGGTCGTCGGCGGGCATGCCCTTGCCGGCCTCGCGCTGCGAGAAATAGCGCTCGAAGATGCGCGGCAGGTTGGCGGGATCGACACCCGGCCCCTCGTCCTCCACCGTCAGCTCGGCGCGGGTGCCGTGGCGCATCAGGCGGACCTGCACCGTGCCGTCGGCCGGCGAGAAGCTGACCGCGTTCTCGACGATGTTCTCGACCACCGTCTCCAGCAGATCCTCGCTGGCGCGAACCACGACGCCGGCCTCGACGGTGGAGCGCATGTGCAGCCGCCGTTCGGCGAGCAGGCCGGTGTAGCTGTTGGCCATGCGCTCGACCAGGGCCGACAGGTTCACCTTGCGGCGCGGCGGTTCCAGCAGGTCGGCGGTCGCCTCGTCCATGCGGCGGGTCGACGACACCAGCCCGTCCAGCTTGTCCACGGACCGCTCGATCATGGTCAGCGCGCGCTGGCAGCGGGTGTCGTCGAGGGGAAGCGCGCGGCGCAGCGGCTCCGACGACTGGCGGATGACGGCGATCGGCGTCTTGAAGGCGTGCGCGTTGTCCTCCGCCGCGCGGCGCAGCAGCAGCGCCGACTGGCGCAGCGAATCGACCAGCCGGTCGAAGTCCTCGGCGACGCCGGCCAGTTCGGGCACGGTGTTGCGCTCGGCGAAGGACTCGGTGCGGGCCTCGCCGTTGACGATGCCGCGGGCCAGCGCGCCGAAGCGGTGCAGGTTGCGCCACACGCCCAGCAGGACGGCGAACACCAGGATCGCCATGACGACGTAGATGAACGCCGCCGCCTGCACCACCGGCGTGCGCCAGTAGGGCCGGCCGAGCGAGGAGCCGACCCACCCCTCCGTGGCGTGGCTGGTCACCAGCGCCCAGCAGCCGAACGGCGTCTTGACCGGGGTGACGGAGCTGAGCACCTCCACCCCGCCCGAGGTGCGCGGCACCCGCATGGCCAGCGGCTCGTTGCCGGCGCAGCTGACGCCCAGCCGGTCGAGCACGCCCTGTTCCAGCAGGTGGCCGCGCTCGGCGTCCAGGTCGGCGATCGGCACGTGCGGGGCCGAGGCCACGTAGAAGAATCCGTCGCCGCCCGACAGCGTGCGCGGCCGCACCAGCAGCCGGAGGCGCGTGCGCTCGTCGGCGAAGCGGGCCAGCGCCGACCCCAACTGCGGCAGGGCGGCGCGGTCGGCGCGCGCCAGTTCGGGTTCCAGCGCGCGGGCGATCAGTTCGCCCTGCTGCTCGGCGCTTTGCAGAAGCAGCGTCTGGCTCACCTCGTCGGCGCGCCGGAACTGGTCGTAGATCAGCACCGGCACGGCGACGAACACGATGGTCAACAGCGCGACCTGGCCCGCCAGGGACCGCCACAGCCAACCGATCCTCGACTTATTCCGCGGCTGCGGGAGCGCCACTGACCATGCCAACGTCGACGTCCTCCTCATGCGCGCCGGCCCCTTCGCCGTTGGTGCCGTCACCCCAGCGGTAACCGAAACCGGGGTAGTTCTCAATGCAGTCGAACTGTCCGTCGACCGCCCGGAACTTCTGGCGGATGCGCTTGATGAAGGCGCGCACGTTGGCACGGTAGCCCGACGGGCCATAGCCGGCCATGAAGCCCTTGCCGTGCACGAGGTCGTAGATCTCGCGGTAGGACACGTCCTCGTCCGGCCGCGTCGCCATCAGCTTGACGATGTTGAACTCGGTCAGCGTCAGGTCGATGCGCTTGCCGTCCCACAGGGCGCGGCTGTTGTCGAGCCGCAGCTCCAGCTTGCCCAGCGCGTAGAGGGACTGTGCCGGCTCGCCGCCGTCCTCGGTGGAGCCCTTGATGCCGTCGATGATCAGGCGCATGCGCTTCAGGAGGATCGACAGGCTGCGCGACTTCTCCACGAAGTCCAGGGCGCCGCCGGACAGCGCGGCCTCCTCGTAGATCTGGTCGGAGAGCACGGTGAGGAAGATCACCGGCACGTCGATGCCGCGGGCGCGCATCTGGCGCAGCACGTCGATGCCGTCCAGCTTGGGCATGCGCCAGTCCAGCAGGACGATGTCGACCTGCCCCCCCTGGGCGAAGAAGTCGAGCGCCGGTTCGCCGCGGTCGAAGGACACGACCTCGTACCCCTCGTCGGCGAGGTTGAGGCCGAGCGACTCCCGGAACAGGTCGTCGTCGTCGACCAGCGCCACGCGGGCGAGGCTGGCGTTAGTCATTGCGGCCGTCCCCGGCTTGGGCGAGGAGGTGGGCGAAGCATCGTTGATCGACATCTGGGACATTTTCGCTGCTCTTCATGTCGTAGGAGAGGGCTCGGAAATCCTGGGTCGTCATGTCCATGAAGAAGAACACCTTCAACGTGCACACACCGTCGACATAGCGCCACACCTTGGCGGGCGCCTGCTCCTCCGTGGAAACGGGAACGCCCAGGAGACGGCGGGTCTGGCCCTGGTCCAGCCCGACGAGCGCTTCGGGATCGATCTTGCCGGTGACGGCCAGCGCCTGAACGGCGGCCGGACGCGGCGGCGTCGGCGCGGTCTGCGCCTCGTTCGTGCGGATGGGGGGCTTGACCTTGGGCGGCGGCGGCTGGATCAGCGCCAGCTTGCCCGGCGCCACCGACTGCATCGCCCCGCTGTCCGACGTGACGGTCGGACCGGGACACCCGGCCAGCAGCAGCACCGCCAGCCCCAGCCCCACGCCGCTGCGCCGGAGCGGGGCTCCGGCCCAAGCCACATCGCGCATGGTACCCGTCATGGTCATGGCCCGGGCCTCTCAAGCATCGTGGTTGGACTCGCTGGCGGCCGAGGCGCTTATGCCCTATGGCCTCCGTCATCCGGTGCCACACAAATCAGGCCAAGCTGGTTAATGCTGGGTTAAACCAGCGGTCCGTACCCCTTTTTTGCACCCATGCTTATGCGTTTTTCTGGCACAGGCGACGGAAACCGGCGTCGCGTACAATGCGATTGGCGATTTATGGGAATGTGTTTCAATTTTCTGTCAACTTCGCGGGCTTGTCGCCTGCCCCGCGAGTGTAACGCCTTACGACGCTCGAACGGCGGGCGGTTCACACGAAAGGGGAATGGGAAGTTCGAAAAACAATCGGCGGCGAAGCCACCCGGGTCTGGCTTCGCCGCCGTTCAGTCGGATGGGCAACATCGCCTGTGCGAGACCGCGCAATGGCGGCTCTGTGGAGTTGCCTCTGGCAATCCGACCGTCTAGCCGGCCGGCCCGAGGACCGGTCGGTGATGTGAGTCCGATGCTGTCGAAGCACCATCTTTCACAAGACGAAGCGTGCTCCTCCCGACGGATTCCGTCAAGGGGGAACGGCTGGGCGAATACGAGGAAGGTCCCCCTTGCGGGGATAGTCCGAAGGGGGTTAGCTCCTTCCGCAAGGGAGGATCGCCGCCCCGACCTCCGGGCGGCGGGACACAACAAAGGTCGAGGTTCAGAGGTGAGGGATTCCGCGTCCGCGCACGCCATCGGCGTGCCGCGCCGGATCGCGACGGTGTTCGTGCCGTTCGCGCTGGCGTATTTCATGTCGTACCTCTACCGCACCGTCAACGCGGTGATCGCCGACGAGCTGACGGCGTCGCTGGGCGTCACCGCCGCCGGGCTGGGGCTGTTGACCAGCGCCTATTTCATCGCCTTCGGCGCCTTCCAGCCGGTGCTGGGAATCCTGCTCGACCGCTACGGCCCGCGCGTCGTGGAAGCGGTGCTGCTGCTGGTGGCGGCGCTGGGGGCGGCGGTGTTCGCCATGGGCGACAGCCTGGGCATGCTGGCGGCCGGACGGGCGCTGATCGGCCTGGGCGTCTCGGCCTGCCTGATGGCGGCGATCACCGCCAACGTCATGTGGTGGCCGGCGGACCGCCTGCCGATGATCAACGGCCTGTTCATGGCCTGCGGCGGCCTGGGCGCCGTGTTCGCCACGACGCCGGTGCGGGCGCTGCTCTCCGTCACCGACTGGCGCGGGCTTTTCCTCGGGCTGGCGGCGGTCACGGTGGCGGCGGCCGTGCTGCTCTTCACCGTGGTGCCGGAGCGCCGGCGCGAGGGGGCCGGCACCGCGAACTGGGTCGCCATGCTGCGCGGCACGGCGGCGGTGTTCGCCAACCGCACCTTCTGGCGGCTGACGCCGCTGCCGACGCTGATGCAGGGCGTCTTCATGGCCTACATCAGCCTGTGGGCCGGGCCGTGGCTGCGCGACGTCGACGGGCTGGACCGCATGGCCGTCGCCTCGCACCTCCAGTACGCGGCGCTGGCCATGGTGGCGGGCTTCGCCGGCTTCGGCATGGCCGCCGACGCGCTGCGCCGCATCGGCCTGACGCCCGCCATGGTGTGCACCGGCGGCATGGTGCTGGGCATCGCCGTGCAGCTGGCGCTGCTGTTCGGCGCGCCGGTCCCGCCGGCCGTGGCCTGGGTGCTGTACGCCTTCTTCGCAGCGTCGTCGGTCATGATCTACGCCATCCTGTCGCAGCACTTCCCGGCGGCGCTGGCCGGCCGCGTCAACACCGCCGCCAACCTGATGATGTTTGCCTTCGCCTTCACGCTGCAATCGGCCATGGGCGCGGTGATCGGCGCCTTCCCGCCGCCGGCCGCGGGCGGCTACGCTCCCGAAGGGCACCACGCCGCGCTGGCCGGCGTCGTCGCGCTGCAGGTGGCGGCGCTGCTCTGGCAACTCTGGCCGCGCCGGGCGGCGCTGGCGGCGAAAGCGGCCGAACCCGCGGCGTGATCAGGCCACGACGTCGAGCGTCGGCTGGACGACGCCGGGGTCGGGGGCCGCGACCGTGGTATCGGCGCCGACCGTGGTGTCCAGCAGCGCGCCGGCCACGTCCTCCGGCGCGACGCCCGATTCCAGGGCGGCGGCGCGCAGGTCCCGCACCTCCTCGCCGGCGGCGTCCAGGGTCTTCTCGTCCTCCTTGAAGCCCTCGCGGCGTTCTTTCTTGCGGGTTTCGTCGGTTTCCAGCTCGTTGGCGGCCTTGGCCTCGGTGATGACGTTCTTGGCGACGGCGATCACGCGCTCGATGCGGCGGGCGAAGGCATCCGCCTCCTTGTAGCGCGACATCTTGGCCTCGCCGTCCGCGAACATCTTCTGGACGAGCTGCTGCGCCTTGTCGCCGGTGGCCGGCAGCGCCCCGGACTGCGCCATCCCCATCAGGTTCTGCGCGAGGTCCATCATCTCCTGCGGCACCACACCCTCGGCCGGACCCTCCGCCTCCCCCTCCGGCATGGCCGAAGGGGCCGGCATGGCCGGCTCGGCCGCGACGTCGCCACCCCCCACGCGCAGCTCGACGCTGGTCTCGACCGAAGCGATGGTCACGGTGGTGACGGTGGTCTCGCGGGTGATCTCCACGGAATTGCCGGTGGTGGCGCCTTTGCCGAGCGCGGCGGCGGCCGATACGCCGACCGAAAACTCCTTGGCCGCCTTTCCGGCCTCGCGGGACAGCTGCGCCGCCTCGCGGGCGAGCTGCGCCAGCTTTTCACGGTCGCCGCGGGCGGCGGCAAGGCGCGCTTCCTGCCGCAGTTCCTGCATCCGCCGCTCGGCCTTCTGCAGGCGTTCCTCGGCGGCGGCCTTCGGGTTGTTGATGCGCCGGGCCTCCTCCATGGCGGTCATGGCGGAATGGGCGCCGCGCAGCCAGTCGGCGTTGACGCGCGCCTTCGTCTGCTCGGCGCCGAGCTTGTCGGCCAGCGAGGCGGGGCCCAGCTCGTTCCGGTACTTGTTGTCGGTCTTCTGGAACAGAGATTCGTTGGCCTTTTCAAAGGCCTTGCCCGCTTGGCGCATGCGGGCCATGCCGGCCTGCGCGTCGCCCACAATCGAGAAGATGCCGCTCATGCTCCACCCCTCCCCGCTCCCGCATAGGTTTAGCACAAGCCGCTGAACACGTCAAAAATTTGCATTTCATTTACCAAAGCCCACGCTCCCGTCGCGAGCCGCACTCGCGGGACGCGATTCAACCATCCGGCGGGCTTCGCACGGAACCCGCCCCCCTCCCCCTTGTTTATGACTTCGAGTTTCCGCGTCGACGCGCGAGGCGACGCGTCTTGCCGGTCACGAACAAGATCTCGGAGGAGGATAATCCATGGCAACGCGCGACACGTCGGACCAGGGCCGCCCGAACCGCAAGGCGAGCGAACCAATGGACCGCGCGCAGGACGAGGCCCAGAACCTCGGCCATCGGGCGGCGCAGAGCGGCCAAGAGGCCCTCGATGCCGGCCGCGAGCAGATGGGCGCCGCGCAGAGCCGCATCCGCTCGCTGCTGGAACAGCAGACGCACCGCGCCGCCGACCAGCTCGGCGGCGTCGCGCAGGCGCTGCACCAGGCGGCCCAGCAGCTTAACGACGAGAACAACGGCACCGCCGCGCGCTATGCCGATCAGGCGGCGCAGCGCATCGACGGCGTGGCCGACATGCTGCGTCACTCCACCGTCGACGACATGGTGGCGCAGGTCGAGGGCTTCGCCCGCCGCCAGCCGGAGGTGTTCATCGGCGGCGCCTTCGCACTGGGCTTCCTGTTCGCCCGCTTCATCAAAAGCTCGGGCGAGCGGCAGCACCAGGGGCGGATGATGGCGCGCCAGCGCGCCGCCGGCAGCACCACCGCCTACGACTTCAACCAGGAAAGCGCCACCATCGGCGGCTCCTACCCGACCGGCCCCCGCTCCTCCGACGGCGGCCGCGGCCGGTCGTGG
>DASWVP010000650.1:0-1509 GCA_036401175.1 Azospirillum sp.
CATGGCGTCGCCGTCGGCCTCCTCGGCCGCCGCCGTGGCCGCCGAATGGACCAGCGCCGGCGCCACGTAGCGCGGGGCGGGGGGAGCCGGCGCGATCGGAGGCACATCCTGCGGCGGGCCGGCCCACCAGACGAAGGCCGCGGCCAGGGTGGCCCCGGCGAGGAGGGCCCCGGCCAGCGCCCTGCGGCCCGCCCGTGCACGCGGGACGGCCATCCGTCTACTTGGCCAGTCCCTGGAAGAACCGCGCCGCTTCGGGCTGGCCGTACGGTACCTTCGGCGCGCGCACCGATCCGCTGCTGACGCCGCCGGTGATCGAATTCACCGGGACGACCGTGACGACGCCGTTGAAGACGCTCAGCTCGAACACGGTCCAGACGTTGTTCGACCCCGTCCAGCCGGCGGCCGGCGGCGTGTAGTTGTAGACGGCGCCGTTGGCGAATTCGAGCCGTACGCCGGCGCCCGAAGTGCCGATGGTGCCGGAACCAGAGTAGTGGTGCACCGAGTAGCGGTACAGGCCGTCGGGCAGGCTGGTGGTGCTGCCGGTGGCGGGGCAGGTCACGGTTTCCGGTCCGTAGGACGAGGTGTCGTCGACATCCAGCTTGCAGACACCGCCGGCGGTCTTGTCGGAGTAATACAGGTGCCAGCGGGTCCAGATGTCCGCGTTGACGCCGCCGGTCATGTGCGAATCGAGATCCGCCGGATTGGCACCCCAGGTGAGGATCACGCGGAACTGTCCGGTCGTGAGACCGCCGCTCTGCCCCGACGAGGGCGACAGGGCCACCGCCATCCTGTTGGTGTCCGCGCAACCCATCAGGGTCGACTGCGCCGCCGCCCGGTAGCCGGTGTTGTAGACGGAGACGGCGTTCAGCCCCGCCGGCAGGCCGCTGAAGGCGGCGATCCCTTGCGCGTTGGTGGTGGCGATACGCGAGCCGATGGTGACCGTGGCGCCGGCGATCGGCGCCGTGCTGCCCTGAACCGAGTTGTACACGGAGACCTCCGCGTTGGCGCAGGTGGTGGCGCCGCTGCCCTCCGTCAGCCTGATTTCCTCGGGCACGAGGTAGAGCCACTGCGGGTCGAACTTGAAGACGACGCTATACCCGCTCTCGACCGGCGTGCTGCTGCCGGCCGGGCCGGGTGTCAGAACCCGGATGTTCTCGACCAGCACCCTGTCGGACGCGGTGCCGATGCCGCGGGCGCTCGAAAAATCGATGGTCATCTGCGCCGACGCCGCAGCACCGAGCGCCGCCACGAACAGCGCCACCGCTGCCTTTCTGATGAGCGAAATCTGCATGGGAACTCCTCGAGGTGAAGCGTCGACCGTCCTGGGCGACCGTCGAGCATCTTGCCAAAGACGTATCAAGATGTCACCGGGGCCGCTCCGGGGGAACGCGGCGGCGGGCGCGAAAACCGCGCGTCCTTGATCCTTGTTCTACAAAGAAAGCGTTATTGCGCCGGGCTCCGTCACGCTCATCGCGCAGACCCGCGCGTCCCGCTCGCCGCCGGCAGCGC
>DASWVP010000651.1:0-1972 GCA_036401175.1 Azospirillum sp.
CGCAGCACGGCGGCGGCGGTGTGGTGCGGCGGGGCCGGGTGGCCGTCGCAGGCGGCGCGCAGGGCGCGCAACGCGGAGTCGGGCCACGGCTCGGCCGTGCCCAGTGTGTCGAGAACGTGCCGGATGCCGGCGTGCAGCGGCAGATCCGGCACCCGGCACTGCGTGCGCTCGGGCCCGCTCACGAAACGCTCATCGCTCAGCCGGTCGCCGCGCGGCCCGGTGCAGGCGGCGTGCACACGCACGCCGCCGTGGTCGTCGGTGGTGAGACGCAGCCGGAACTCGGTGCTCGTCGCCATGGGGGAATCTCCACGGGCCTTCAAGGCACCGACAGGCTGAGGGTGAGTCCATCGGCCGAGGGCGCGGCGGCGCGGGCGAAGGCGACCTTGCCGCCGGAGAAGCGGACGTCGTAGAGCGGCAGCGGCGCGCCGTCCGGCACCGGGTCGAAGAAGGCCGAATAGCCGCCGTACTCGACCAGCTCGCGGCCGTCGCGGTGGACCGTCATGCTGGTGACGGGCACGAAGACGGCGAACAGCGCGAAGGACTCGATGTTGAGCCCGATGAGGCGCCGCTCGACGCGGATGAGGCCCCTGCGGGCGTCGCGGGGCTCCGGCGGGCCGGCGGGAGACAGGCGCGGGAGGACGGTCATGATCCATCTCCACATGGGCGACTCAGTGCAGGAGGCGGGCCGGGGGCGGCGGCGCGGCTTCCTCCCCCGGCGCGGTCCGCCCGTCTTCGATCTGCGGCACGGCGCCGGCCCACAGGGGCGCCAGCGCGACGGCCTGCCCGCCGTCGTCCAGGTCGTACACGGTGATGAGCACGAGGCCGGCGCACACCAGGCCGAGGGCTTCCTCCACCACGGCCTCGCGGCTCATGCCGGTCCTGGCCGCGGCCCGCGTCTGGTCGGCCCAGCGGCCGAGCAGAGCGCGCGCCTGCGCCCGGGCGCCGGGATCGTGCCGGATGTCGATGAAGCGGCTCATGGCCGGCCTCCGAACACGGCGGCCAGCATCGTCGCCCCCAGGGCCAAGCGGCCGGTGGCGGTGAGGCCGATGCGGAACGTGCCCTCACCATCCGTGGACCCGCGGCGCATCTCGAGCTGCACGAAGCCCTGCTCGAGCAGCGTGCAGAGATCGTCGATGCACCGCTCGCGCGACCGCCCGGCCTTGGCGGCGGTGTCCATGGTGTCGACGTAGCCGGCCACCATGCGGCGCTCCAGCGCGCGCAGGTCGTCGGCGTAGGGGGCCAGGGAGGGGTACGGGTCGCGGGTCGTGCCCATGGCGGTGTCTCCTCGCGGGTCGGGGGAAGGGGATCAGGGCCGGTGGCCGGCCCACGGCACGGGGCGCAGGGCGGCCGGCAGGTACAGGGGGTGGCACGGCGCGCCGGTCTTGGCCGACACGGCCAGGACGTGCGGGGTGACGCCGGCGTCGGCGAGGATGGCCAGCACCGCGTCGGCGCGCGCCCGCACACGGTGCCGTTGCGCTTTGGTCGTGCCGGCCGAGCCCCAGGCGCAGACGAAGACGCCGCCGCGCGCGCGGCAGAAGGCGGCGGCGGCGCGGATCACGGCGTCGTTGTCCGGGCCCACCGGATCGTCCACGCCGCCGAACAGCGCGTCCGGGTCGGTCGAGCGGTAGCCGAAGAGGTTGACCACGCCCAGGTCCGAGGCGAGCACGGCGTGGGCGAAGCCGAGGGCCCGGTTGATGGTGGGGTCGTTGCGCTCGGCGTCGGCGGTGCTCGGATTGAGCATGGCGAGCACGAAGGGGGCGCCGTGGGAAGACAGCCGGCGGCGCAGCCAGTAGCGGTGGCGGCCGTCGGGCGACAGCAGGGCGAGGGCGTCGAGGGTCCAGCCGCGCGGCAGCGCGGCGGCGTCGCTCAGCGTCTCGCTCATGCGTGCGCTCCCACGGGCTCGGGCTTGCCGGCGTCGGGCCGGCCGGCCCGCCACGCGCACCCGGCCAGCGCGCCGGCGTCGGTCGGACCC
>DASWVP010000652.1:0-13560 GCA_036401175.1 Azospirillum sp.
CCAACCTACGGGAACGTTCCGGTAGGTTGGGTTGAGCGCAGCGAAAACCCAACGTCGGCAGCCGTCACTCCGCCGCGCGGGCGGTGGTGCGGGATTCGGCGTAGGCGCAGATCGCGCGCACCAGGGCGGACAGGTGGTCGCGCAGCCGGTCGAAGCCGGCGTGCTTCTCCAGCGTCTCCTCGTTCATGTAGAGGCGCCGGTTGATCTCAAGCTGGATGGAATGGCGGCCGCGCGCCGGGTTGGCGTAGCGGGCCAGCAGTTCCACCCCCTTGTAGGGGTCGTTGCGCGCCACGCGGTAGCCGAAGCCGCGCAGCACCTCCACCACCAGATTGACGAAGGGACGCTCGGCCGTGCGGCCGTCGCGGTCGCCGACGACGAAATCGATGCGCGACGCGCCGTCGCCGATGGACGGCATGGAGTGGCAGTCCACGTGCCACGCCGCGCCGAAGCGCGCCGTGAAGGAATCGAGCACGCTGGCGACCTGGAAATGGTACGGGCGGTAATAGCGGTCGATGCGCTCGGCCACCTCGGCGACCGGCAGGCGGCCGTCGTACAGCGGCAGGCCCGGCCGGCACAGCGTGCGGATCAGGCCCATGCCGGCCGCGCTCTTGTCGGTCGGGCGCAGCGGCTCGGGCCAGACGCCGTCGAGGATCGCCGGGTCGATGTCGTCGATGGCGCGGTTGGCGTCCACGTAGGTGCGCGGGAACAGCGCCAGCAGCAGCGTCGCCCCCTGTTCCGGCACGCAGGCGAACAACTCGTCCACGTGGGTGTCCTCGGCCTGCCGCAGGGTCGGCAGGGGGCAGACGAACTGGAAGTCGCGGGGGTAGACGGTGCCGCTGTGCGGTGAATCGAAAAGGACCGGCACCCGTCGGCCGACCGGATCGTGGCGGACCAGAACGTCCTCGATCACGAAGCTCATCACGCCCAACCCGGATCCAATAGGTCTTTCGCCGCAGCGCCCTGTCGAACGGGGGATGACCGACGCCACGCCGTCCGCCCGCGTATACTGGACTTGCCCCCGGCCGTCGACGAAAAACCGTCATACTTCCGTAGGGGGTGGCATGGCGTGATGCGGGACTGGTGCGGGCCGGCCGGCTTCGCCATACTTCGGTGCCCTTGCGTGCGCGAACAGAACGCGTTCCCCTTCCCCGGCCGCGAGCCCCGCGTGTTTGAGTCCACCCCGATCCAGCTTCAGCCGCCCGACATCGCGCCGTACCGGCACGGCAACACCGGCATCGACTACGTCACCACGCTGGACGGCGGGCGGCCGGGGCCGCACGTCGTCGTCAACGCCCTGACGCACGGCAACGAGATCTGCGGCGCCGTCGCCATCGACGCGCTGTTCCGCCTGGGCGTGAAGCCGTTGCGCGGCAAGCTGACGCTGTCGCTCGCCAACGTCGCCGCCTACCAGAGCTTCGATCAGGCCACGCCCTACGCCGCCCGCTTCATCGACGAGGACTTCAACCGACTGTGGTCGCCCGACGTGCTGGACGGCGGCCGCGACAGCCTGGAACTGCGCCGCGCCCGCGCGTTGCGCCCGGTGTTCGACGCCGCCGACGCGCTGCTCGACGTGCATTCCATGACCAACGACACGCCGCCGCTGACGCTGTGCGGGCGCACCGCGCGGGGGCGCGCGCTGGGCAAGGCGCTGGGCTATCCGGCGTGGATCGTCGCCGACGAGGGGCACGCGTCGGGCCGCCGGCTCATCGACTACGACGGTTTCGCCGACGAGGGCGGCACGCGCACCGCCGTGCTGGTGGAATGCGGGCAGCACTGGCGCGCGGAGACCGGCGCCGTGGCGGTGGAAACCTGCCTGCGCTTCCTGCTGCACCTGGGCATGGTCGACCCCGCGCTGGCCGGGCCGCGCCTGCGCCCGCGTTCCACGCCGCAGCGGACGGTGGAGGTGACGCACGTGGTGACGGCGCGCGGCGACGCCTTCCACTTCGACGCCCCCTACGCCGGGCTGGAGGTGGTGCCCACGGCCGGAACGGTGATCGGCCACGACGGCGACGTTCCGCTGGCCACGCCCTACGACGACTGCGTGCTGATCATGCCGGCGCGCCGGGTGCGGCCGGGGCAGACCGCGGTGCGGCTGGGGCGGATCGTCGCCTGATGGGGGCTGATGGGGGCCTGATGCGGGGCGCGCTGTTCCCCTGGGCGCTGGCCCTGGCGATCGGCGCGGCGGGCGGCGCGCTGTTCGCGTGGTTCAACCTGCCGCTCGCCTGGATGATCGGCGCCATGCTGTTCACCGCTGCGGCGGCGATGGCCAGGCTGCCCGTGCGCGTGCCGGCGCGGCTGCGCGGCGGCATGATCATGGTGCTGGGCATCATGCTGGGCAGCGGCTTCAAGCCGGAGATCCTCGGCCGCGTCGGCGAATGGGGCATCAGCCTGTCGGCGCTGGCCGCCTATGTGGCGGTGTGCACGGTGGCGGGGGTGTTCTACCTGCGGCGCCTCGTGCGGCTGGACGCGGTGACCGCCTATTTCACCGCAACGCCGGGCGGCCTGAACGAGATGGTGCTGGCGGGAAGCGCCATGGGCGGCGACGACCGCACCATTTCGCTGGTGCACGCGCTGCGCGTCATGCTGGTGGTGCTGGTGATCCCGTTCTGGTTCCAGGCGCTGGGCTATTACGACCAGCAGAACCGCGGGCCGCTGGGTCCATCGCTCGCCTCGGTGTCGGTGGAGGACGCGGCGTTGCTGGCCGGCTGCGCCGTCGGCTATCCGATCGCCCGGTTCCTGCGCATCCCCGCCGCGCAGATCGTCGGCCCGATGCTGCTATCGGCGGCCATCCACCTCGCCGGGCTGACCGCCGGCACGCCGCCCGGCGTGCTGGTGGCAGCGGCACAGGTGGTGGTGGGCGCGGCCCTGGGCTGCCGCTTCACCGGCATAGGGGTGGAGCGCATCGGGCGCTGCGCGGTGATGTCGCTGGGCCTGACGGCGCTGATGCTGGCGGCGGCGGTGGCGGCGTCGTGGCTTTTGAACGCGGCGACGGGGCTGGGCATGGCCGGCCTGATCCTGGCCTTCGCCCCCGGCGGGCTGGCCGAGATGAGCCTTGTCGCGCTGGCGCTGGGCACCGACATCGCCTTCGTGTCGACGCACCACATCGTGCGCATCGTGCTGATCGTCACCCTGGCGCCGGGGGTGTTCCTGGTGTGGCGGAAGTGGCGGGAAAAAGTGCGCGGATAGGACCTATATACGCGTTCTCGCGTTGATTCGATCGCGCCCCGCCTGCACTGTTCGGCACAGCCGCAGCCGGCAAGCGCCAAACGGCGGCCACACTTCCCCTCCGAGGAGTGGCCGCACGCGTTGCCGGCGGGAAGCCAAGGGCCGGGGTAGCAGCCGTGCCGGCGGAAATCCACCTCCCAGCGGCGGAAAGGAGGAGCCATGACCTCTGTCGAAGCGGTGGTAATCGCTCTGATGGTCGTCCAGATCCTCATCGCCTTGCGGCGGTAAGGACGCGGTAGCCTAAAGGCCGGGAATGGCCGCCGGGAGGGAGGGCGGCCATTTCTGCTTCAGCCCTGAAAAAGACTGAGGCCCGCCGGTAGCAGACGGCGGGCCTCTGGGCTTTCACTGCCGAAGCAGAGGAGGATGAACCCCGTCGAAGCACAATCAATATCGGCTTCCACGGCGGAAACGTCAAGGAATCCCGACCGCCTCCTACCCCTTCGTCGCCGCGGGCTTGCCCTTGGCCCACTGGGCGTTGGCCTGGAAGAGCGGCACGGTCGAGATCGACATCTTGGCCGAGGCGTCCGTCACCCGCCGGGAATAGACGATGTAGATCAGCGTGTCGTTCGCCCGGTCGTAGATGCGGCGGATGGCGATCGACTTGAAGATCAGGCTCTTGCGTTCGGAAAACACCTCCTCGCCCTTGGCGCTGAGGTCGATGTCGCCGACCGTCACCGGGCCGGTCTGGCGGCAGGCGATCGAGGCGTTGGACGGGTCCTCGAACCAGTTGCCCTTGGACAGGCGGTCGATCAGGCTGCGGTCGAAATCCACCAGATGGCAGGTCACGCCCTGCACCTCGGGATCGGCGACGGCCTGCACCTCCAGCCCGTTGCCGGTCCAGTCGTTGGAGAAACGGCCCACCACCCCGTCCGCCGCGGCCGGGCGTACCAGCAGGGTAAGGCCAAGAACCAACAGGCCGGTGAGCGTGTTTATCCGGCGCAGGGAAGCGCGCATGGCGGAAGGTCTCCGATGGTCGTGAAGGGCCGGAGCCGCACGCCGGCGGCCCCTCGACCTCCCTAGATCGGGGTACGGGGGGCCGGCGTCAAGAACCCCGCCCGGAACCATCCCGCGCAGGCCATGACCGACGACACCGTCAACCGCAGCACCAATCGCATCGAGGACACGCCGGAGCCGGCGACCGAGCCGCTGCCGCCGGCCGCGCACCCGCAAAGCCCGGCGCGCGTCGCCGTCGTCGGCCTGTTCGTGCTGGCCATCCTGTACACCGTGTACTTCGGCCGCGACGTGCTGCTGCCGATCTGTCTGGCGCTGATCCTCAGCTGGCTGCTGCGCCCGCTGGTGCGCGGGCTCTACCGCCTGGGCGTGCCGGAGGGGCTGGGCGCCGCGCTGATGGTGATTCTGGTGCTGGGCCTGGGTGCGCTGGGCGTGTACACGCTGGCCACGCCGGCCGCCGACTGGGTGCAGCGCATGCCGCTGGTCGTCGCCGAGCTGGAGTTCAAGCTGGGCGACCTGCGCGAGGGCATCCAGCGCGCCCGCGAGGCGTCGCGCCAGATCGAGGAGATCACCGGCGGCAACGACGGCGGCGGCGCGCGCGAAGTGGTGGTGCGCGGGCCGACGCTGGCCGAACAGATGCTGCACCAGATGGAGGCGCTGATCGCCAACGTCGTCATCATGCAGGTGCTGCTGTATTTTTTCCTGGCCCGCGGCCGGCAGAGCCTGGAGGCGCTGATCGGCACCATGAAGAACATCGACGACCGCGTGCACTACGCCATGGTCGCCGCCACGGTGCAGCAGAACATCGCCGTCTATCTGGCGACCATCACCGTCATCAATTTCTTCCTGGGCGTCGCGACGTGGCTGTTCATGGCGCTGCTGGGGGTGCCGAACCCGGCGTTGTGGGGGACGCTGACCGGCTTCCTCAACTATGTCCCGTTCATCGGTCCGGCGGTGATGGCGGCGGTGCTGTTCCTGGTTTCGGCGCTGACGTTCGAGGGGCTGTTCGACATCCTGCTGCCGCCCATCGCCTTCATCGCGCTGACGACGCTGGAGGGCAATTTCCTGACGCCGATGATCGTCGGCCGGCGGCTGTCGCTGAACCCCATCGCGGTGTTCGTCTCCATCCTGTTCTGGGGCTGGATGTGGGGCATCCCCGGCGCCCTGCTGGCCGTGCCGATCCTCGCCATTCTCAAGATCCTGTGCGATGCTCATGAACCGCTGAAGCCCTTGGGGGCCGTGCTGGGGCAATGAGGTGGGGCGACGCGATGGGGATCATGACGGATTTCGGCGGCTTCACGCTGTTCGTGCTGGCGCTGGTGGCGTTCGCGCTGGTGCTGGTGCTGATGGGCGTCAAGACGGTGCCGCAGGGCCAGGAATGGACGGTCGAGCGGTTCGGCCGCTATACCCGCACGCTGTCGCCGGGGCTGCACCTGCTGTTCCCCGTCATCGACCAGATCGGCCGCAAGCAGAGCATGATGGAAACCGTCCTCGACGTGCCCTCGCAGGAGGTCATCACCAAGGACAACGCCATGGTCACGGCCGACGGCGTGGTCTTCTTCCAGGTCATCGACGCCGCCCGCGCGTCGTACGAGGTGAACGACCTGCAACGCGCCATCCTCAACCTGACCATGACCAACATCCGCTCGGTCATGGGGTCGATGGACCTGGACGAGCTGCTGTCGCAGCGCGACAAGATCAACGCCCAACTGCTGAACGTGGTGGACGAGGCGACCATGCCGTGGGGCGTCAAGGCGACGCGAATCGAGATCCGCGACATTCAGCCGCCGCGCGACCTGGTCGACAGCATGGGCCGGCAGATGAAGGCCGAGCGCGACCGCCGCGCCGCCATCCTGGAGGCCGAGGGCCAGCGTCAGGCCGCCATCCTGCGCGCCGAGGGTGAGAAGCAGGCCGCCATCCTGCAGGCCGAGGGCCGGCGCGAGGCCGCCTTCCGCGACGCCGAGGCGCGCGAGCGCGAGGCGGAGGCCGAGGCCAGCGCCACCCGCATGGTGTCGGAGGCGATTTCCGCCGGCAACGTGCAGGCGGTCAACTACTTCGTCGCCCAGCGCTATGTCGAGGCGCTGACGGCGATGGCGACGGCGCCCAACCAGAAGGTGCTGTTCCTGCCGCTGGAGGCGGCGAGTGTCATCGGCGCCATCGGCGGCATCGCCGAGATCGCCCGCGAAGCCTTCCCCAACCGCCCCCCTCCCCCGCCCGCCGCCCCGGCCGTGCCGAAGGGACCGTGGAGCCAGGGGTGAACCCGGCGTCATAAATCAGAATAAATCATTGTCTTCTTCATCTGTGTCCATCTGTGTCTCAAATATCGGCTCCCCGGTGCGTGCGCGTGGCGCGAAACGGGTTTTGACACAGATGGACACAGATGAAGGGGATGGAATTTCATCCATCGCACGTCTGAAGACGGATCGAACGACGATGATCGAGTTCTGGCACTGGTGGGTGTTGGCCGTCCTGCTGGGCGTCATCGAGACGGTGGTGCCGGCGGGGGCGTCGTTCCTGTGGCTAGGCGGCGCTGCGGGTGTCGTGGGGCTGGCACTGGCGGCCTATCCGGACATGTCCTGGCAGCTCCAGTTCCTGCTGTTCGCCGCGCTGTCGATCGGCGCCGTGGTCGGCGCGCGCAGCGTCGCCCGGCGCTTCCCGGCGCGGACCGACGAGCGGCCGGGACTCAACCGCCGGGCCGAGCAGTACGTCGGCACCCTGCATACCCTCGCGACCCCCATCGTCAACGGCCGGGGCCGCGCCGTCGTCGGCGATTCCCACTGGACCGTCGAGGGGCCCGACCTGCCGGCCGGCACCACCGTGCGCGTCGTCGGCGCCGACGGGGCCGCGCTGAAAGTTGAAAAGGCCTAGCCGCCAGTCGCCGCGCCGCCGCGGCCCGCCGGACAGGTCGCTTTCCATCTCCGCCGCGCAGGCGCGCAGGCGTTGCGCCAGCCGGCCGAGCTGCGGGTCGCCGACGATGCCCGCCATTTCCGCCGCCTGGGCGCCGATGCCGGCAAGCTGGCGGGCGATGGCGTGGTAGTCGGGAATGTCCGTACGGCTCGAATCGGCAACCATGAGTCGAATGCCCTTCGCACAGCGGCAAATCCTTTGCGCGATCATGCTGGCAGAAGCGGCGTCGCGGGTGAATGACGCGTACGTCAGGCCGGAGTCCCGCTTTGGTGCGATGCGGAAGCTTGGCCGAACGGCCTATCCCCTGCCGGCGGGCGGGTTCGGCCTACGACGCATGTGTCGGCATTTGTTTCAATTGCGATGTATTTATGCCGATTCCTGCAACACCCCGGCAACACGTGCCGCGTACCTTCCGGCCCATCATGGCCGGCCCATCATGGAAGGAGCCGCAGCGGATGCCGGACCTGAGCCGGGGAATCCTGGAAGACGCCATTCTCATGGTGCACAGTTCGGAGCGCCTGCCGACCGACGCCAAGGATCGGCTGATCGGCAAGCTGCGCGTGTTGCAGGCCAGCGTCTGCGAGGACCGCGGCAGCACCAGCGGCGGCGACTGCGCCGTCTGCCCGGTGGGCTGCGCCTGCCGCGCCATGGTGCAGCGGCTGTTTGCCGGCGATCCGCCGCCCCGCGATCCGCCACATTGACGCAGCGCGCTTTTTCCGTTGGAACCGGACGTTGGGTTTGCACCTGTGGCTTAACCCAACCTACGTGGAACGTTCCGGGTAGGTTGGGTTGAGCGCAGCGAAAACCCAACGTCGATCACGTCAGTCGATCAACTCGTCCAGCGTGCTGCGCACCGCGGCCACGATTTCGGCGCCGTGGTGGCCGATGTCGAAGTCGCGGGTGCCGACGATGATCGCCAGCTCGTGCTCGGTGGTCGGGGCGAAGCGGGCGATCTCCGGCACCAACTCGTCCGGCAGCACGGTGTCGCGCGGCACGCCGTCGCGCACGGCGACCCGGTCGCGCCAGAGGTTGAGCGCGGCGCCGATCGCCGTTTCGATCTGCAGCGCCTCCTCCTTGCGGCGAAGGTCCTGGTACAGCACCAGGATGCGCCACGCGCCGTCGGCGTAGGCGGTGTCGATGCGCTCCACCTCCACCGTCCGCAAAAAGGCGGACAGCATCGCCTGTGCCTCCTCGCGGCTGGCGTCGGGGATCTGGAAGGTGCGGATTTCGGTGGTCATGGCCGCCTCGCCTTTGGATGGGTAAAGCTTAGCGCCGTGTAGTTACCAAGAGATTTCGCGCCCGCCGCCCCGGTGGCGAAGGGGTAACCCCGACGCCCGCCGCAGCGGCGGCCGGCTTCGCGCCGTTATCGGCGGCAGGTTCCTTCCCGCCGCCCGAGGGGGTTCGCATGCACCCCACCGCCCCGCACCGCGCGCCGACCCGCTTCCGGCGGCGGATCGCCGTCGCGCTGGCCGTGGTCTTGCTGGCCGCCACGCCGGCCCTGGCCGGATACGGCGCGTTCCGGGCCGGCCAGCGCCTGCACGACCATCCCTTCGTCTTCTTCAACCAGAACCGCATCGCCGCCATGGCCGACCGCGCGTGGCGCGCCCCCGGCACCACGGTGGTGGTGGCCCTGGGCGGCACGCGCCTGCGCCACGCCACGGTGGACGAAGCCGGCATGGCCGAACTGGCGGCGGCGTACGGCCTGCCCCGGCTGGGCTTCCTGCGGATCATCCACGAAACCGCCGACATCGCCGTGTTCGAGCCGCTGGTCGACCGGCTGCTCGCGCTCAGGCCGGCGCTGGTGCTGCTCGACCTCGACCTGCTGTTCGGCGAACGGCGCACGCTCGCCACCTACCGCGCCTATCTCGACGTGCTGTACGGAACGGTGGTGGAGGGCCCCTCCTATCGGCCCGCGCCGGTCGACGTGCAGTACGCCCGCCCCTGCCCGCGGCGCGACGATCCGGATTGGGGGACGCGGGCGAACCTCGACGCCTTCCTGGAACAGACCCGCGACGCGGTGGCGTTCCGCGCCGATTCCCCCGCCTTCGCGCGGGCGCAGGCCATCGTGGCGCGGCTGCGCGAAGGCGGGGCGCAGGTGGCGCTGCTGCCGCTGGCCGGCCCGCGCGCGGTGGCGGAGCGCATCCACGGCGCCGGCAACGATCATCCGCCCGGCGCGCTGGCGCGGGTGCGCGCCGAGACGGATCTGGAGGTCTGGCGCGCACCGGCCGTGGCGGACGACGACCGGGCCTTCTGCGACTTCACCCACATGGCGCCCGAGGCCGCCGCCGGATACGCCGACTGGCTGGCCGGGCGCATCGCCGCGACCGTCGACCGGCCGTCCGTGGAGGCGGTTTCGTCGAAATAGGCCAGGCGGCGCCGCCGGGGTACGCGCCGGAAGCGGCGTGCCATCCGTTGCGCAAGGGCCCAACGGGGGGCGCGATTCACGCCCCTAGACAAAGCACTCCGGTAAGGTATTCGACAAAGCGCTACGAAAGCATCAAATGCCTTTTCAATGAGCAAATGCGGAAAATACGGGCGTTCACACCAAGAGTATGCTCCGCATTTAGTTTGGCCGACAGATCCATTTGATGGATTCTATTGTCGCGCGGCCGATCTTTCGGCATAAATTGATGATCCCGGCGCGCTGACTGGACCAACCACGGATTATTCGCATGACCACAATCGACCAAACGGCCTTCGCGCAGCTCGAGGCGGAAGAGCGCCTGATCAACCCCGTCCTGAAGGATAAGACGCACAAGCCGGGCCGCTTCGGTTTCCGTGGCACTCTCGGCGTCAAGCTGGCGGTCAGCGTGGCCGGTGAGAAGCGCCCGCCCGATCTGGCCGTCGATCAGGTGCAGGCCGTCGCCCACGCCGGCGAGCCGCACATCGCCTTCTTCGCCGCCTTCCTCCTGTCCTTCGCCGAGATCGTGCCGCTGACCGAGCTGTTGGCCGACAAGGTCGGCCCGGAGGGCAAGTACTTCCTCTTCGTCGACAACTACCCGAAGAAGGCGAAGGTCAAAATCGGCAACGCCACCTGGCACATCCTGCCGATCGACGAGGCCATGGTGCACGCCGAACTTCTCGACCTGCTGCGCATCGACAAGGGCGACCTCAAGAAGCTCGATACGGCCGGCAAGCTCGACTATTTCGCCGACACCGCCTTCAAGTCGTTCGACGGCGGCAAGTTCGAGGAAATCACCGTCGAGCAGGGCCTGGAGCGGATGGGGCCGGTGCGCGACAAGAACGAAGGCCGCCCGGTCTGACGCACAGTCCCTCTCCCGCCGCCTTGTCGGACTTGGATCCGGCGAAGGCGGCGGGAGAGATGGACGCGGGCCGCTTTACGCGGCGGCCGGGTACTTTTTCGCCATGGCTTCCAGCGCGGCGACGTGCTCGGCCTCCTCGGCGGCGAACTCCTCGGCCACCATGCGCACTTCCGGGTCGGTGGTGTCGCGCGCGATGTCGGCGTAAAACGCCTGGCTGCGCCGCTCGCCTTCCAGCGCCAGCGCCAGCGCGTAGTCCACCGTCATCAGGTAGTGCGACGCCTCCATGGAGGTGGACTCGGGCGACTCGCCGTCGGGCCATGCGGGCGTGACGTCGGGGATGTCGCGGAATCCCGAGCGCGCCCGCGCTTCGGCCAGATGCTTGCGCGAGTACTCGGCCATCTTCGAGAAGAACGCCGCCACCTCCTTGTTGCCGTAGCTCTTCATCGCCTCGGCCAGATCGGCGAAGCGGGTCGCCGCCTCATGTTCGAGTTTGACGGCGTGGGCAAGAAACTCGCCGATGTCGTTCATACGCAGGGACTCCCAAAGGTATCGTGATCATCGGCCGGGATGCCCCCAGGATAGCGCGTCGCGGGCCCCGCGCCCACCCCCTTGCTGCGATGCGTGCGGACGTTGGGTTTTCGGCTTTGCCTCAACCCAACCTACCGCTCAGCCGTAGGTTGGGTTGAGCGCCAGCGAAAACCCAACGTCCGTACTCAGAAGCTGGTCGGCGCCTCGCGCTTGCGGCTGAGCACGACGTCGAGGCGCTGGAACATGTTGGTCTCCTCCTCGAACGACAGCCGGTTGCCGCGCGACGGCTTGACGTCGGTGGTGAAGATGTTCGCCGTGCTGTTCAGCGCCGAGATGCAGCGCGCCAGGATCCAGTAGGTGCGCCGCGCCGATTTGAGGAAGGCCACGAGGTTCTTCGGCTTGCCGGCGAGGAACTCGACGTGGCACGCCTCGTAACTCTTCATGATGGTGCGCGTTTCGTCGGCGGTGGCGGACAGCTTCTTGACGATGCGGTCCTTGTACATGCCAAGCTGTTCGAGGAAGGCGCGGTTGATGGCGGCGTCGAAGGGCACGGCGTCCTTGGAGGAGATCCAGCGCAGCACGTCGGCCACCTTGGGCGCCAGCATCTGCAGCTGCACCTGATAGAAGGTGATGCCCTTCCAGGCGCCGAACACCAGCGGCGCGTCGTCGTGCGCGATGCCGAAAGCGGTGATGAAGTCGCGCGCCTCGGGCAGCGAGGGGTCCCACAGGGATTCCACCAGCCGCTCCTTGTCCTTCACCGTGCGGTTGCCGGCGGAAAAGGCCTTCTCGATGATCTCCGTGATTTTGATCGAGATGGCCTGGCGGATGCGCCGCACCTCCAGCGGGTCCAACTGGAGGTATTCGGGATCGAAGCTGATGCGGTTGGCGTCCAGGCAGTCCTTGACCAGGAAGGGGTCGAGCGACGGCACGGTGTCGAGCAGGTCGAGGATCTTCACGTCGCGCCGCAGGTCCTCGCGCTCCACTTCGGTCGCGAGGCCGAGGTATTCCTGAAGCAGCGTTTCGTAGTTCTTCTGCCGCAGGTAGATGGCCGAACCGCCGGCGCGCGGGTGGTCGGCGTCGTAGGGCACGTAGATGCCGGTCTCGATCGGCCGGAAATCCTCCTCCTCCGCCTCGCCGCCGCCCCAGTTGCGCGATGCGCCGGTCGGCATCTGCTCGGGAAAGTTCGGGTATTTGAAGAGGATGGCGTTGTTGAGGCCCTGCGCGGCAAACAACCGCTTGGCCGGTTCCGACTTGCGCGACAGCTCGATCAGGTTCATCGCCACGCTCGACCCGCCGAACAGAATGGAGTCCAGGACCGGCGAGAAGTTCTTACTCTTGACCACACGCATAGCGAAAGCCTGGACCAGCCGGAAAGCGACAGCGGCCGGCATGGTAACAGAGCATTCCTTGCTGTCACCTCGAAATTTAGTTTCCCGCGCCAATGGTCATAGAGGCCGCACCATGGCTTCCCCATTGATTTTGCCGCCGATTCGCGCCAGCACATGCGGCCATGAGCAACCCGCCCCCCTTCCCCGCCCTGCCGATCGATCCCGTCCTTCCCGCGCTGCTGGCCGCGCTGGCCGGGCCGGGGCTGGCCGTGCTGCAAGCCCCGCCGGGGGCCGGCAAGACCACGCGCGTGCCGCTGGCGCTGCTGGGCGAACCGTGGCTGGCCGGCCGCAAGATCGTCGTGCTGGAGCCGCGGCGCCTCGCCGCCCGCGCCGCCGCGCGGCGGATGGCGGCGATGCTGGGCGAGGCGGTGGGGCAGACGGTCGGCTACCGCGTGCGGCTCGACACCAGGGTGGGCCCGAAGACGCGCATCGAGGTGGTGACCGACGGCCTGTTCCTGCGCCAGCTTCAGGACGATCCGGCGGTCGAGGAGGTCGGCGCCGTTCTGTTCGACGAGTTCCACGAGCGCGGCATCGACAGCGATCTGGCGCTGGCCCTGTGCCTGGAGGCGCGCGGCGCGCTGCGCGACGATCTGCGGCTGTGCGTCATGTCGGCGACGCTGGACGGCGGGCCGGTCGCCGCCCTGCTGGGCGGCGCGCCCATGGTCACCAGCGAGGGCCGCGCCTTTCCCGTGGAGACCCGCCACCTGGACGCCCCGCCGCCGGGCACCCGCATCGAGGAGGCGGTGGCCACCACCGTGCGCCGCGCCCTGGCCGAAGAGCCGGGCAACCTGCTGGTCTTCCTGCCCGGCGCGGGGGAGATCCGCCGCGTCCAGAGCCTGTTGGAAGGCGCGGGTCTGCCCCCCGGCGTGCACCTCGCTCCGCTGTACGGCGATCTGCCGGCCGATGCGCAGGACCGCGCCATCGGGCCGACGCCGCCGGGCACGCGCAAGGTGGTGATCGCCACCCCCATCGCCGAGACCAGCCTGACCATCGAGGGCATCCGCGTGGTGGTCGACGGCGGGCTGATGCGCGTGCCGCGCTTCGACCCGCGCAGCGGCATGACGCGGCTGGTGACGGTGAAGGTTTCCCAGGCTTCGGCCGAGCAGCGGCGGGGCCGCGCCGGCCGCCTGGAGCCGGGCGTGTGCTACCGCCTGTGGCCGGAGCCGGCGCACCGCGCGCTGCCGCTCTTCACCGCGCCGGAGATCCTGGACGCCGACCTCGCGCCGCTGGCGCTGGAACTGGCCATGTGGGGCGTCGCCGACGCGAACGCGCTGGCGTGGCTCGACCCGCCGCCGGCC
>DASWVP010000653.1:0-4564 GCA_036401175.1 Azospirillum sp.
TCATCGCCGCCGCCGGCCCCGCCGCCCAGCGTCGCGGCACCGTCCCCGCCGCCGGCCCCGGCGCCGTCGCGCACCTTCGACCAGTCCGTGCGGGAGCGGCAGCAGGGCGGCGGCATGGGATCGGCGCTGCAGGGCATGATGGGGCGCTGATGCCGGATCTGGCGACGTTGGGTTTTCGGCTTTGGCCTCAACCCAACCTACGGTCACGCCGTAGGTTGGGTTGAGCGCCAGCGAAAACCCAACGCCTGCGCGGCGATCAACTGTACCAGATCTGGAACATCAGCCGGTCGCGGTGCGTCGGCGCCACGGCCTTGTGGTAGCACGAGGTGTCTTCCAGGAAGCCGGTGCCGGCCGGCGCTTCGATCACCATCAGCGTGTCGCGGCCGAAGTGTTCGAACACCGTCTCCTCGGGCGCGTTGGCCGAGCCCAGCAGCAGGCGCGCCGGCTTGCCCGTGTGCGAGCCGCACAACAGCGCGTGCGGGCCGGACCCCTGGTCGACGTCGGACAGGTAGAAGCCGGCGGAGATGAAGTTGTAGTCGTGCACGTCGAAGTGCCAGTCGATGGTCTGGCCCCGGTTGCGGCGCTCGTCGTCCGACACCGGCGAGGCGAAGCTCCAGAACACGCGCGGCACCACGCGCTTGACGCGATAGCCGAGGAAGCGGCTGGCGGTCTCGACCAGCACCGGGTCCTCGCAGACGCGGGCCACCGCCGGGCAGCTCATCGGCTCGTCCACCAGACCGTGCACCAGGGGGGTGCCGTCGGACAGGCAGCCGTTCACCACGTCGGCGCGCCGGAAGGGCTGCTCCCGGCCGCGTTCGCGGCACGGCGCCGTGTCGGCGAAGCGCTGGATCTCGGCCAGGATGTCGGGCGGCAGGTCAAAGCCGAAGGCGATGGAATCGCGCCGGATGTCGGCGACCGCGCCGTCGACCGACACGCGGGGAAACAGGGAGGGAAGGGCGGCCGGGGCGGCGTGGTCGCCGTCGGGGACAAGTCCCCGTAAGAAGCTGTACCCACGGCGCACCGACTCGAAGCGCCCGAGGGCGTAGTAAAGGTCACCGGCGAACAGGCGTTGCGCGATCGTCGCTACGTTCATGGGGCTGCACCCTTGGTGCGGTGGATTGTTTCGCCTTTGTTTTATTGAAGTTTCCCATCGCGGGCGATGGAGATTCGGGATGAAGCGCGGACGCGGCCGGAGGAGACGGGGAATAACCACGCCGGTGGAGGCGTCCCGATCCGGCCGTTTCCAAGGGGGTTCAGAACTCGATTCCGGCCTGCGCCTTCACGCCCTCCCGGAAGGGGTGCTTCACCATGGTCATCTCGGTCACGAGGTCGGCGGCCTCGATCAGCTCGTCCGCCGCGTTGCGGCCGGTGACGATGACATGGGTGTCGGCGGGGCGGTTGCGCAACCCCTCCAGCACCTCGTCCAGCGGCAGATAGCCATAGCGCAGCACGATGTTCAGCTCGTCCAGCAGGACCATGCGCACGGCCGGATCGGCGATCAGGCGCTTGGCCGCTTCCCACGCGGCGCGGGCCGAGGCGATATCGCGCTCGCGGTCCTGCGTCTCCCAGGTGAAGCCCTCGCCCAGCGCGTGGAATTCGACCAGATCGGGGAAGCGTTCCAGCACCGTGCGCTCGCCGGTCGCCCACTTGCCCTTAACGAACTGCACCACGCCCACCGGCATGCCGTGACCGACGGCGCGCATGACCATGCCGAAGGCGGAGGTGGACTTGCCCTTGCCCTTGCCGGTGTGGACGATCAGCAGGCCCTTTTCGATGGTCTTGCCGGCCAGCATGCGGTCGCGCGCCGCCTTCTTCTTGGCCATCTTCTCGGCGTGGCGGGCGTTGACGTCGTCGCCACCGGGCTCGCCGCGGTCCTGGATTTCGTCGCTCATTCCTCGTGTCCTCCCTGTCCGCCGAGTTCCCTCAGCGTGATGTGCGCGGCGTTGGAACGCGGGCGCCACAGCCCGCGGTCGAGCGCCTCCAGCAGCCGTTCGGCCATTTCCTTGAGCGCCGCCGGGTTCGCCTCCTCGACGAAGCTGCGCACCTCGTCGTCAAGGATGTAGGCCTCGAACACCGCGTCGAAATGGTGGTCGCCGACGCAGCGCGCCGTGGCGGCGAAGGCGAACAGGTAATCCACCGTGGCGGCCAGCTCGAACGCGCCCTTGTAGCCGTGGCGCATGACGCCCCGGATCCATTTGGGGTTCACCACGCGGGCGCGGACGACGCGGGCGATCTCCTCCTTCAAGGTGCGCACGCGCGGGGATTCGGGGCGAGAGTGGTCGGTGTGGAAGACCTCCGGCTGCCGGCCGGACAGGACGCGCACGGTCGCGGTGATGCCGCCTTCGAACTGGTAATAATCGTCGCTGTCCAGCAGGTCGTGCTCGCGGTTGTCCTGGTTGTGCAGCACGAGGTCCACCGAGGACAGCCGCTCGGCGAACTGGGCGCGGGCGGGGGTGCCGTGCGCCTGCGCGCCGTAGGCGTAGCCGCCCCAGGCGAGGTAGGCGTCGGCGAGGTCCCTGTCCGTCTCCCAGCCGCGCTGGTCGATCAGCGCCTGCAACCCCGCCCCGTAGGCGCCGGGCATCGAGCCGAAGACGCGGTAGCCGGCGCGCTTCGCGGCCTCCTCGGGACCGACCCCGGCGGCCTCCAGCCGGGCGCAGTCGGCGCGCACGCGGGATGCCAGCGGGTTGACGTCGTCGGGTTCGTCCAGCGCGGCGACGGCGCGGCTTGCGGCGTCCACCAGCTCGATCTGCGCCGGGAAGGCGTCGCGGAAGAAGCCGGACACGCGCAGCGTCACGTCCACGCGCGGCCGGTCGAGCACGCCGGCCGGCATGACCTCGAATCCGGTGACGCGGCCGGTGCCGGTGTCCCACGTCGGGCGCACGCCCATCAGCGCCAGCGCCTGCGCGATGTCGTCGCCGCCCGTGCGCATGTTGGCCGTGCCCCAGGCGGACAGCGCCAACGTGCGCGGCCAGTCGCCATGCTCCTGCATGTAGCGCTCGACCACCCGCATGGCCGAGGCCCAGCCGAGCGCCCAGGCCGCCGGGGTGGGCACGGCGCGGGTGTCGACGGAGTAGAAGTTGCGCCCGGTGGGCAGCACCTCCGGCCGGCCGCGCGTCGGGGCGCCGGAGGGACCGGGCGGCACGAAACGGCCGGCGAGGCCGCGCAGCAGCCCGTCGGTCTCGGCCGGGCCGCAGGCCTGGACGGCGGGGCGCAGGTGGGAGGCTATCCAGTCCAGCACGGCGGCGGTGCGCGTCCAGGCGGGGTCGGGCGTGGCTTCGCCGGAGACGAGGCGCAGGGCCAGGGCCTCCAGCCGCTCCACCGTGTCGCCGGTGGTGCGCCACGCGTCGGGGCCGGGCAGGGCGGCGGGGCGCGGGCCGGTCCAGGCGGCGGCCATGTCGGTGTCGAGCGGGTCGAAGCCGGTCATGGCGAGGTCGTGCGCCAGCGCGCGGATCAGCGAGGCGTCGCGGCCATCCCCCTTGCCGCGCGGCAGGCGGGCGAGCGCCACCAGCAGATTGTCCAGCAGGGCGCCGTCGGGCGAGCGGCCGAAGACGTGCAGGCCGTCGCGGATCTGCAGCTCCTTCAGCTCGCACAGATGGCGGTCGAGCTTGCCCAGCGCGTCCTGCGGGTCGTCGTCGGGGGCCACGCCGCAGTCGGCGGCCAGCCCGGTGGCGGCGGAGAGGTCGAGGATGCGCGCGCGCAGTTCCGGCAGGCGGCGGGGATCGAGCGAGGCGGCCTCGTAATACTCGTCCACCAGCATTTCGAGTTCGCGCAGGGGACCGTAGCTCTCGGCGCGGGTCAGCGGCGGGGTGAGGTGGTCGATGATGACGGCCGATGCGCGGCGCTTGGCCTGCGTGCCCTCGCCGGGGTCGTTGACGATGAACGGGTAGAGGTGGGGCAGGGGGCCGAGCGCGGCCTCGGGGAAGCAGGATTCGGACAGCGCCAGGGACTTGCCGGGCAGCCATTCGAGGTTGCCGTGCTTGCCGAAATGCACCACGGCGTGCGCGCCGAAATGCAGGCGCAACCATGCGTAGAAGGCGAGGTAGGAGTGCGGCGGCACCAGCGCCGGGTCGTGGTAGCTGCCCGCCGGGTCGAGGTTGTAGCCGCGCGCCGGCTGGATGGCGACGGCGACGTTGCCGTAGCGCAGCGCGGGGAGGCGGAAGGCGCGGGACGTGCTCGGGCCGGGCCCCCACCCTAACCCTCCCCCATCTTCGACGGGGGAGGGAACTCCGCCGCTCTGCCCCCTCCCCCGCTTCAGTGGGGGAGGGATGGGGTGGGGGCCCAACGCGGACACGAACGGGTCGGCTTCGGCCTCCCCCCACCGCTCGATCACCGCCGTCCGCACCGCCTCCGGCAACCCATCGAAGAACCGCCGGTACTCCTCCAAACTCAGTGTCTCGCGCACCTCCCGCGCGTCGAGCGCGGTCACGTCGTTGGTGACGCCGGCCTGCATGGCGGCCATCAGCGCGGCGCCGTCGGCGTGCGCGCCGCGCCCGGCTGCGACACGGCGAAGGAGGTGGCGTTGAGGATCACGTCGGGCGCGGCGGCGCCCAGCAGTTCGGCGACC
>DASWVP010000654.1:0-16885 GCA_036401175.1 Azospirillum sp.
CCCCCGCGCAGTGGGGGGAGGCTGGGAGGGGGGCCCAGCGCGACCACGTCACCATCCGACGCAGCGCCCTCACCCCTTCCTGAACCGCACCCCCGCCCCACCCCCGTTCTCCGGGATGAACTCGATTCCCGCCTCTTCCAGCGCCCGGCGGATGGCGAGCAGGTTGTTCCGGTGCGGCGTCCGCGCCCCGCGCTCGAAATCGAGGACCGTTTGCCGAGTCACCCCGGCGGCCTCGCCCAGATCGCCCTGCTTCCACCCGAGCATCCCCCGAGCGCCCCGGCACTGGGCCGGCGAAATATCGTCTTCAGTCAATTGTCTAACTTTATGTTAGATTTCCAATGCGGCATCGGATACAGTACCAAATGCAACACATAGGACCATAGCGGCCGGACGAGGTGCGCCAACACCCCGCCCGGCCTGACCACAACCCAGCTTGCATGGAGCAAGGATCATGGCTGATTCCCAAGATACACGGACTCCGCCTTTATCGCGCCGCTCTTTGCTGGCGAGCGCCGCCGCGGCCCTGGCCGCCCCGCCGCTCCCGCCCTCCCCGCCCGACCCCACCCTGCCCCTCTACGAAGCCTGGGCCGAGGCATTGCGCCTCACCGAAACCCTCGCGAACATCTGGGCCGAAAAGCCCGTCGAAGCCCCCATGGACCCCGAACTGATCGCCGCCTACGACCACTGCGACGAATTGGCCGCCCAACTCCTCGCCACCCGGCCGACCACCCTCCCCGGCATCATCGCGAAGGTGCGCTGCATCCAGGAGCACCTGACGTGCCGGGAGGATGTGACGTTTCTGGATGTGGTGATCGGGGATCTGGAAAATACTGACAGCCAAACTATCTGCACAAGTCAAGACTGCGGCGATTGGTATAAAAAACTCTAAGGGGAATCACTTTTTGCCCTCGCGATTCTAGCTCTACGATAACATGACCGAAAATCATCGAACAGTTTTTCCACAGTACCGACCCCCCACTCAGCAGCCTCTTTTGTCAGGAGACGGAAAGGCCAAGAAAAAGGAATATTTCTAACTTTAATGCTATCAGGCAATCCTTTGATCAATGGATGCTCAGTTTTTCGTGGTTCGACTAATTCATAGTCCGCCTTAAAGTGAACCAGTTCATTTCGTATAGAGACAAGTCGATTAAAGTCATCCCACACCTGCCCAGACGGCTTCCACTCCCCCCACGTCACTACTGATCCCACAACAATCCATTTAGATCGCAACTCAGTTGTACGCTGATACTCCAGACAATTATCGGCTAATTTTTCTGGAATTCCGACAAATCCTAACTCTTCGGCATCCTTTTCATTTACGATGAAATAACACAGGCTGTTGATAAAAGCCTCTGCGCTGCAAACAGCCATCAATATTGCCGACATCGGCCCATGCACTCCGCTGTCATCGCATACAAGCAATAATTGTTTAGCCGCAGTCAAATGGTGATTAGCCATATCTGGCAATTCATATTTAATGTAGACACCATCACGACGAGAAATGCGGCTCCACGAAAGCCGTTTCTTAGCAGAAGGAGTATCACGCAGAACATGATCCAGAAACGTAAGCTTCAGGCCAAGCTCTGAAAACTCAGATCGCGCATCACTAGCATCCTCTGACACACCCCCAAAAGGAACATGAAGCATCAGAGGTTCAAAATCCGCAAATCCACAACATTCTTTATAAATTTTCCCACTATTGCATACGCATTGCGCAGACGGGCCGATAGCAATACCAGATTGCCCTAATTCGCGGCCTATCGAATTAATTTTTTCTTCAAGTAATTCAGCTTTACGTAACTGCCATGGATTTTCCAAATTATTAGAGATTTTTTTCATTTCATAGAGCTGATCGCGCGCACTTTTTAGCTGCCTCAAATCCGCATAGAGTCCAGCCAAATTGCCATGGCTAATAGCAACCCCTAGCTGATTTCCAACTTTGCGCGCTATCGCAAGATCTCGCCGATAGTGAGCCAAAGCCCGTCCGAGATTTCCTTTTCTGTAGAAGTATGATCCCAATAGACATTCATTTGTTGACAATCCTTCGAAGTCACCGACAGATTCCTTAATGATGGAAGCCTCCTCCAAGATTCCCACACCCCGAAGCTGTTCACCCTCATCTTCTCGATGCAAAAGAGTACTCGCAGCATTGGATAATGCACGCGCATAAGATTCATGCTCGCCTAATTCATAGAAAATTCCAGCAGATTTCATTGCCCATTCGTAGGTTTCATCATCAAGTCCAATAATTCCAAAAACACGACTCGCCTCAAGGTACATTCCAGCACGCCAAATTGGCATTGCATCATCAGCAATATTACGCAAAGCGTGCCCCAGCAATTCAACAGCCTCACGTCCGCGTTCAAGGTAGACTAGACATACTGCCCGTTTAATCTCAATATGAGCTGCCAGTTGACTATTCAGATCTGGCTGCATTTCCTGTAAAATGCGTAGCGATTCCGCGTAATTCCCTACACCCTGAAGCGCATGAGCATGCGCCAGCGCTGCATTTATGCGTTGATCATCGGACAACTTTCCATTCTTTCGCAATTTCTCAAGACGCCCCAACCCTTCAACTCGATATTCTGCCTTGTCTTGAAAAATGAGATTTTGGGATTCATCAAGCTCGCGCTGCGCATCCTCCTTTGACCTTAGACAGCACTTCTTGTATTTCTTGCCGCTACCACACGGGCATGGCGCATTTCTGTTTATCTTCATGCCAATCACTCCTAAAGCATCCTATGTGAATATTCTGTCCCGACCCCATCACAAATAGTCTCGCTACTTATATCCCCCTACCCCCGCACCTCCATCACCAGCGTCCCCAGCGGCGGCAGCGTCAGGCACAGTGAGTACGGCCTTCCGTGCCACGTCACCTCCTCCGCCGTTACGCTCCCCCCGTTCCCCACGTCGCCGCCCCCATAAACCCCGGCGTCCGTGTTCAGGCGCTCCACGTACGCGCCGGGCAGCGGCACGCCGACTCGGTAGCCTTCGCGGGGGACGGGGGTGAAGTTGCTCACCACGACGAAGACGTGGCCCGGCGCGCGGCCCTTGCGGAGGTAGGCGAGCACGCTGTTCTCGCTGTCGTTGGCCTCGATCCACTCGAAGCCGGCGGGGTCGCAGTCCAGTTCGTGCAGGGCGGGTTCGTCGCGGTACAGGCGGTTCAGGTCGCGGATCAGGTCGCGCATGCCCTGGTGCGGCGCCTCCTCCAGCAGGTGCCAGTCCAGGCTGCGGGCCTCGCTCCACTCGCTCCACTGGGCGAACTCGCCGCCCATGAACAGCAGCTTCTTGCCGGGGTGCGTCCACATGAAGCCGTAATAGGCGCGCAGGTTGGCGAACTTCTGCCAGACGTCGCCCGCCATCTTGTTGATCAGCGATCCCTTGCCGTGCACCACCTCGTCATGGCTCAGCGGCAGCACGAAGTTCTCGGAAAAGGCGTAGAGCAGGCCGAAGGTCAGGTCGTGGTGGTGATAGCGGCGGTGCACCGGCTCCTTCTGCATGAAGCGCAGCGTGTCGTGCATCCACCCCATGTTCCATTTGAAGCCGAAGCCCAGGCCGCCCAGGTACACCGGCCGCGACACGCCGGGCCACGCGGTGGATTCCTCGGCCACCGTCATGACGCCGTCGCCGTGGCCGTAGGCCAGCTCGTTCATGCGCTTGAGGAAGGCGATGGATTCCAGGTTCTCGCGCCCGCCGAACTGGTTGGGCACCCACTCCCCCTCCTTGCGGGAATAGTCGAGGTAGAGCATCGAGGCGACCGCGTCCACCCGCAGCCCGTCCAGGTGGTAGTGGTCCAGCCAGAACAGCGCGTTGCCCAGCAGGAAGTTCGCCACCTCCCGCCGGCCGAAGTTGTAGATCAGGGTGTTCCAGTCCATGTGGAAGCCCTGGCGCGGGTCGGCGTGCTCGTACAAATGCGTGCCGTCGAACCAGCCCAGCCCGTGCTGGTCGGTGGGGAAGTGGCCGGGCACCCAGTCCAGCAGGACGCCGACGCCCTCGCGGTGGCAGGTGTCGACGAACCGCTTGAACGCCTCCGGCCCGCCGTGCCGGCTGGTCGGCGCGTACAGGCCGATGGGCTGGTACCCCCACGAGCCGTCGAAGGGATGCTCGGTGATCGGCAGCAGCTCGATGTGGGTGAAGCCCAGCTCCTTCACATAGGGGATCAGCCGCGCCGCCAGCTCGTCGTAGGTGAGGAAGCGGTTGTCCTCCTCCGGCACCCGCGCCCACGATCCCAGGTGCACCTCGTAGATGGAAATCGGCGACTCGCGCGTGGTGGCGGCGGCGCGCGTCTGGCGCCATGCCTCGTCCGTCCATTCGAACGCCGGCAGCCCGTGCACGACCGACGCGGTGGCGGGCCGCATCTCGCTCTGGAAGGCGTAGGGGTCGGCCTTCAGCGGCAGCAGCTCGCCGCCCGGCCCGGTGATCTCGAACTTGTAGCGCGCGTCGGGCTGGACGTGCGGCACGAAGATCTCCCAGATCCCGGCCTCCACCCGCTTGCGCATGGGCAGGCGCCGGCCGTCCCAGTCGCAGAAGTCGCCCACCACGCTGACGCGCCGGGCGTTCGGCGCCCACACGGCGAAGGCCACGCCCGCCACCCCGTCGATCTCGCGCGGGTGGGCGCCCAGCCGCTCGTAAGCGCGCAGGTGCGTGCCCTCGGCCAGCAAATGGATGTCCAGCTCGCCCAGCACGTAGGCGAAGCGGTAGGCGTCCTCGTGCTCCATGGTGGCCAGCGGGTATTCGACGCGCAGCCGATAGCGGAAGCGCTGGGTGCGGTCGGGCATCAGCGCGGCGAAGAAGCCTTCGGCGTGCAGCAGGTCCATCTCCGCCGCCGGTTCACCCGTGGCGCTGTCGATCACCCACGCGCGCCGGGCGCCGGGCAGGAAGGCGCGCACCTCGACGGGCGCGCCGGCGCTGTCCTGGTGCATGCCCAGCACCGCGAACGGATCGCCGTGGTCGGCCCGCACGATCGCCTCGATGGCGCCCTGCAGGGCGGTCGCCTTGCGCTTGTCGGTGCGCAGCGCGTCGCGGATGTCGTTCGGCATCGATCCGTACCCCTTCGTCTTCTTGTCCCGCTCCTACAGACAGGCCGTAGGTTGGGTTGAGCGCAAGCGAAAACCCAACAGGGTCCGCGCGGCGGGCGCGTTGGGTTTTCGCCTTCGGCTCAACCCAACCTACACCGTTCCGCCGCCATCCAGTATCCCCAGCACGCCCTTCACCGGGATGTACAGCCAGCCGGGGCGGTTGGCGGCTTCGTAGGCGATCTCGTACAGCGCCTTCTCCATCAGGAACACCGACAACAGCCGCCGCGCCGCCGCGTCGTCGTCCGGCCACGCCGGGCAGTCGCCCAGCGCCGTCCGGTAGGCGCCGGAGAACGCCGCGACGGTGCGCCATTCCCAATCCCGCGCGGCGTCCATGATGCGGCTGGTGGCGCCCTGCTCCAGCGCCTGATCGTCCAGGCGGAAGACCGCCGCCCAGGCCGCGTAGTTGAACGAGCGCAGCATCCCCGCCACGTCCACCAGGGCGGACCGCTTGGCCCGCCGCTCGGCCAGCGGCTTCGCCGGCTCGCCCTCGAAATCGATGACGTACCAGTCGGTCTGCGCGCGCAGCACCTGCCCCAGGTGATAGTCGCCGTGGATGCGCGTCTTCACCGCGTTCACCGGATGCGCGGCCAGTTCGTCCAGCCGCTCCATCACCTCGTCGCGGCGGGCCAGCAGCCGTTCCACCTCGCCGCGCGTCTCGCCGCCGGACAGGTGACCGGCGGTGGCGGACAGCGCGGCGAAGGCCGTTTCCGCCTGCCGCCGCGCCCGCGCCGTCCAGGCGCGCAGGTCGTCGGCGGTGATCGGCTCCGGGTCGAAGGCGGCGTCGCCGGTCTCGATGGTCAGCGCCCGGTGCAGCTCGGCCGTGCGCTGGCCCAGCGTCGATGCCATCTGGAGGTACAGGCCGAACGGCTCCTCGTCCGGCATCTCGTCGGACGCGTGGACGACGCCCAGGCGGATTTCGTCCAGCTCGCGCTCCAGATACTCCACGGTGGTGGTCCAGCCGTCGCCCTGGTTGCGCACGAAGCCCTGCGCCACGGCCAGCGCGGTGGGCGTGCCGTCCTCGGCGACGTGCTCCACCGATCCCAGCAGCGGCGGCGTGTTGGCATAGCCCGCCACCTCGGTCAGGAAGCGGCCCATCTCCAGTTCCGGATGCTGGCCCGGCGCCAGCCGGCGCAGCACCTTCACCACCGCCTGATCGGCGACGAGGACGGAGGTGTTGCTCTGCTCCACGCCGATGCGCCGCACCTCCGGCGCCTCGCCGAGATCGAGTTCGGCCATGCGGGCGGTCGGGCGGAACAGGATGGCGCCCTCGCTGGCCTTCAGCTCCCGCCCCTCGCGCAGGGCGCCGAGCAGCGCCAGCGCGAAGCCGTCGGCGTGCGCCCCGTCATAGATGGCGCCGGTCGTCGGCCCCTTGCGCACCTTTGCCAGCGTGTAGGGCAGCAGCGGCGCGCCGACGGCGGTCGCCTCCGGGTTCCAGTTGATGGCCAGCGGCAGGAAGTAATGCTGCGTCCCCGCATCGCCCGACAGGCCGACATCGACGCGCGTCAGCATGAAGCTGCCGCCGCCGCCCGCCGGCATCTCGGCGGCCATGGTCACCTGCGCGCTGCCGATGCGCTGGTCCTTGGCGGCGAACCAGCGCTGCTTGGGCAGGAAGGCGCCCAGCACGTCCTCCTCCAGCTCCTGCAAGGGCCGGCCGGACAGCACGCTCTTCCAGCCGTCGCGCATGACGACGGTCAACAGATCCGGGATCGGCTCGGGCGGCGACTCGTGCCAGCGCGGCACGTCCGCCTCCGCCGCCAGCGCGAACCAGTAGAAGCCATAGGCCGGCAGCGTCAGCAGATAGGTCAGGTCGCCGACCGGCGGGAACACCGTGCGCCCCAGCATCTCCACCGGCACGCGGCCCTTCCACTCCTTCAGGTCCAGCTCCACCGCCTGGGCCGAGCGCGACAGGTTGGCGACGCACAGGACGATCTCGTCCGCCCCGTCCGCCTGATACTCGCGCACATAGGCCAGCACCTTGCGGTTGCCGGGGTACAGCAGGCGGAAGGTGCCGCGGCCGAACGCCTTGCGCTGCTGGCGCACGGATATGAGCCGCTTCATCCAGTTCAGCAGCGACGACGGGCTGCGCTGCTGCGCCTCGACGTTCACCGCCTGGAACCCATAGATCGGGTCCTGGATGGCCGGCAGGTACAGCCGCGCCGGATCGGCGCGGGAAAAGCCGCCGTTGCGGTCGGGCGACCACTGCATGGGCGTGCGCACGCCGTCGCGGTCGCCCAGGTAGATGTTGTCGCCCATGCCGATCTCGTCGCCGTAATAGACCACCGGCGTGCCGGGCATGGACATGAGCAGGCTGTTCAGCAGCTCGATCTTGCGGCGGTCGTTCTCCAAAAGCGGCGCCAGCCGGCGGCGAATCCCCAGATTGATCCGCATGCGCCGGTCGGCGGCGTAGAAGTTCCAGAGGTAGTCGCGCTCGTCGTTGGTGACCATCTCCAGCGTCAATTCGTCGTGGTTGCGCAGGAAGATGGCCCACTGGCAGTCGCCGGGCACGTCCGGCGTCTGGCGCATGATGTCGGCGATGGGGTGCCGGTCCTCCATGGCCAGCGCCATGTACATGCGCGGCATGACCGGGAAGTGGAAGGCCATGTGGCACTCGTCGCCGCCCTTGGCCGGATCGCCGAAATAGGGCAGCACGTCCTCCGGCCACTGGTTGGCCTCGGCCAGCAGCATGCGGTCGGTGTAGTGCTTGTCGACCTCGGCGCGGATGCGCTTCAGCACCTCGTGCGTTTCGGGCAGGTTCTCGTTGTTGGTGCCCTCGCGCTCGCGCAGGTAGGGGATGGCGTCCAGGCGCAGCCCGTCCACGCCCAGGTCCAGCCAATAGCGCATGCTGTTCAGCACCTCGCGCATCACCCGCGGGTTCTCGAAGTTCAGGTCGGGCTGGTGCGAATAGAAGCGGTGCCAATAGTACTGCTGCGCCACCGCGTCCCAGGTCCAGTTGGACTTTTCCGTGTCGCAGAAGATGATGCGCGTGCCCTGGTACTTCTGGTCGGTGTCCGACCAGACGTAGTAATTGCGATGCGCCGAGCCCGGCTTGGCCTGACGGGCGCGCTGGAACCACGGGTGCTGGTCGGAGGTGTGGTTGATGACCAGCTCGGTGATGACGCGCAGGCCCCGGTCGTGGCATTCCCGCAGGAAGCGGCGGAAGTCCTGCATCGATCCGTAGGACGGGTTGACCTCGCGGTAATCCGCGATGTCGTAGCCGTCGTCCTTCAGCGGCGAGGGGTAGAACGGCAGCACCCAGACCGCCGTGACGCCCAGCTCCTGGATGTAGTCCAGCTTCTGCGCCAGCCCGGCGAAATCGCCGATGCCGTCGTTGTTGGCGTCGAAGTACGCCTTGATGTGAAGCTGGTAGATGACCGCGTCCTTGTACCAGAGCGGGTCCTGGCGATCGATCATGGGGGCCTGCCGGGTCGGGTTGCGGGTTGGGTGGGAAACAGGGCGCGCGGTGGGAAGGTTTCCCGGAATCGTTCGGATCGGCCCGAAGGGAACCCGCCGGACGGTGCGCGGAAGGTCACGGGCTGTCGGCCGGGCGCTTCCTTGACTAACCCCTTCGGGTTGGTCAGTTTGGCTTTGCCCTACCCCCATTGTGCCCCCGGCCCGCCATGACCTCCAATAACCCCTTCATCATAGTCACCGGCGGCGACGCCCGGTACGAGCCGCTGATCCGCGAGCTGATCGCCTCGATCCACGCGCTGGCGCCGGGTGCCGCGTGCCCGGTCGGCGTCATCGACGCCGGGCTGACCGACGCGCAGACGGCGCGCCTGCGCGCCGAGGGGGTCCGCGTCGTCAACCCGCCGTGGCCGGTGGACCTGCCGGCGCACCGCCTGCGCGGGCGCGTGCACCTGAAGGCCAACCTCGCCAAGCTGCACCTGCCCACCTACTTCCCCGGCTACGAGACGGTGATCTGGATCGACGCCGACGCCTGGATCCAGGACTGGGAGGCGATCGATCTGCTGCACCGGGGGGCGGCCAAGGGGCGCTTCGCCATCGTCGCGCAGTTCGGCCGCTTCTCGGAAACCGAGCTGCGCCTCGACTGGCTGTTCGGCCGCTTCGCGCGGGTGCGCTCGATCCTGTTCAAGAACGCGCAAAGGGCCGGGCTGCCGGCGGGCGTGTGCCGCGATCTGGCGACGCGCCCGACGCTGAACGCCGGCGCCTACGCACTGCGATCCGACGCGCCGCACTGGGCGTCGTTCCAGGATTGGCAGAAGCGGGTCCTGAAGAAGGGCCGCATCTTCACCTCCGACCAGCTCGCCATGGCCGGGGCCATCTACCTGGACGGCCACCCGGTGGAGCTGCTGCCGGAATGGTGCAACTACATCGGCCCCTGGCGCTTCGATCCGCAGACGCGCGAGCTGGTGGAATACTACCTGCCCAACCGCCGCCTGGGCGTCGTGCACATGGCCGGCGAGGACGCCATGCGCGCCGACCCCACCATCCTGCGCCCCGTGCTGGACATGGACGACCGCGAGCACATGCTCAGCCTGCGCTATCCCGCCTGGGCGAAGGTGCCGGTGGGGGCCGACCGATGAGGCCGCACGGGCTTGCCGCCCCGACGCGGCTCATTTCCGCCCTTCTTCTCCTGCTGCTGGCCGTTGCCGGCCCGGCCCGCGCGCAGGGGCTGGTGCGGGAGCCGATCGACATCCCCGCCACCTACCGGACCGGCGAGAAGGCGATGCTGGAGGCGCTGGTGGTGCGGCCCGCCGGCCCCGGCCGCTTTCCGCTGGCCGTCATGACCCACGGTGCGCCGCGCGACCGCGGCGAGGTGCGCCGCCGCACCCCGCAAGGGCTGCTGGCCCAGGCCACCGAGTTCGCGCGGCGCGGCTGGACGACGGTGGTCGTGATGCGGCGGGGTTACGGCGCGTCGGAGGGGGACGCGGCGCTGGAGTACAACTCCTGCAAGACCCCGGCCTACGAGGCGTCCGGCCGGCGCGGCGCCGACGACCTTCGCGAGGCCATCCGTTTCATGGGGCAGCAGCCCTACGTCGACGCCCGGCGCGTCATCGGCGTCGGCGTCTCGGCCGGCGGGCTGGTCGCGTCGGCGCTGACCGCCGATCCGCCGCCCGGCCTCGTCGCCGCGATCAGCTTCGCCGGCGGCCGCGGCTCGACCGCCGACCACACGCTGTGCGCCGAGGATGCGCTGGTCGACACCTTCGGCGTCTACGGCCGCACCTCGCGCGTGCCGATGCTGTGGGTGTACGCGCAGAACGACCGTTACTTCGAGCCACGGGTCGCCCGACGCTTCCACGCCGCCTTCACCGCCAACGGCGGACGCGCCGCCTATGTCGAGGTCCCGCCCTTCGGCGAGGACGGGCACACGCTGTTCACCGCCGGAATCCCGGTGTGGGCGCCGATCATCGACCGCTTCCTGGCCGAAAACCGGCTGCAGCCGCCGCCGGCCCGTATCTCCCAGGCACCGCCCCCGCCCGCCCTGGGCGCCGCCGGCCGCGAATCCTACGACAAGTATCTGGCGGCACCGCCCAACAAGGCGTTCGTCGCGTCCGGCGAAGGCGCCTACGGCTGGCGCAGCGGCCGCCGCAGCGAGGACGAGGCCAGGGCCGAAGCGCTGGACGCCTGCCGGAAGCACGCCAAACAGCCCTGCCGCGTGGTGAACGTCAACGACCGGGCCGAGTGAGGGCGGACGCTCATCCCTCGAACGCGACGCCCCGGTAGACCTCCGCCAGCGGCAATTCCAGATCGAGGAACGGCAGGCCGACGACGGCGTCGGTCCCGCGCAGGAACTCGATCTCCCAATGGTCGCCGACACGGCGGATCAGGCGGGCGGAGGGCTGCACCGTTTCGACGAGCAGGACGGCCTGCACACTCGGAATGGCGCAGTAATTCGCCAGCTTCACCCCTTCGTCGCGGCCGGCCGTCCCCGGCGATAGGATTTCCACGACGAACACCGGGTCCGGCACGATCCAGCCCGCGATCCGCCCTTCGGTGCAGGACACCATCACGTCGGGCTTATAATAGGCGTCGCGCCGGTTGGGCAGCGCCACCCCCGCATCGGTGAACGCCCGGCACGGCCCCCTCAACCGGGTTCGGAGTTCGCCACCGACGTTGGTGACGATGGCCGCGTGTTCGGCAGCAGCAGCAGCCTGCGCCACCGGACGGCCGTTGACGATCTCCACGTATTTCGGCTCGGGAATCCCGTCGATCAGCTCATAGCTGATCCCGGTGCCGTCGTCCCAGTTCAGGAACTCCTCCACCGTCATGCGGCGTTCGGTGCGGATCGGGTCGCTCATCGGCCGCCTCCAGGGAACTGCGCGGGAAAATGTACCATGAAACCGGCACGAAATCCCCCCCTACGCCCCCGGCTTGCGCAGCCGCCAGATCGCCGCCGGGTTCTGGTGCGGGTCGAGCCAGATGTGTTGGTACTTGCCGATCCAGGTGAAGCGGTGGCCGCTGAACAGGTCCTCCACGTCCACGTGCGCGCCGTCGGGCAGGCCCAGTTCCCACAGCGGCACCTCGATGGTCCCGCCGTGTCCGTTGTGCGGGTCGAGGTTCACGGCGATCAGGATCACGTTGTCCTTGCTCTCCGTCATCTTGCCGTACAGCAGGATGTTGTCGTCGTGCGCGCCGTGGAAGCGCAGGTTGGTGAACTGGTGCAGCGCCGGGTTCTCGCGGCGGATCCTGTTCAGGCGCGTCACATAGTCCACGATGTTGCCGGGCACCGTGTAGTCCCAGTGGCGGATCTCGTACTTCTCTGAATGGTTGTATTCCTCCTTACCCGGATAGGGCTCGGCCTCGCACACCAGGTACGGGCCGTACAGGCCATAGCTGGGCGACAGCGTCGCCGCCAGGACCGCGCGCATCATGTGCGCCGGGCGCCCGCCGTGCACCAGGATCGGCGGCAGGATGTCCGGCGTGTTGGCGAAGAAGTTGGGCAGCATGTAGTCCTTGGACTCGCCCTGCGTCAGCTCCGTCAGATACTCGGTCAACTCGGCCTTGGTGTTGCGCCACGTGAAATAGCTGTACGACTGCTGGAAGCCGATCTTGGCGAGGCGCCGCATCAGCTTGGGCCGGGTGAACGCCTCGGCCAGGAAGATGGCGCCCGGATGGCGGTCGCGCACCTCGTGGATCAGCCACTCCCAGAACGGGAAGGGCTTGGTGTGCGGGTTGTCGACGCGGAAGATCCGCACCCCCTGGTCGCACCAGAACAGAACCACGTCGCGCAGCGCGTACCACAGGTCCGGGTAGGCGCCGCGGTAGAAGCTGATGTTGACGATGTCCTGGTACTTCTTCGGCGGGTTCTCGGCATAGCGGATGGTGCCGTCCGGGCGCCAATAGTACCAGTGCGGGTGCTGCTTGACCCACGGGTGGTCGGGGGCGCATTGCACGGCGAAGTCCAGCGCGATCTCCAGCCCGTGGTGCCCGGCCGCCTTCACCAGCCGGCGGAAGGACTCGAAATCGCCGATCATCGGATCGATGGCGTCGTGCCCGCCCTCCTCCGCGCCGATGGCGTAGGGCACGCCGGGGTCGTCCGGGCCGGGGTTCAGCGTGTTGTTGCGCCCCTTGCGGAAGCTGCGGCCGATCGGGTGGATGGGCGGAAAGTACAGCACGTCGAAGCCCATGTCGCGCACGAAGGGCAGCATGGCGACGACGTCGTCGAAGGTGCCCGGCCGGCTGGGATCGGGCGATGCGGAGCGCGGGAAGATCTCGAACCACGCCGAATACCGCGCCGCCGTGCGGTCCACCCACACCTCCAGTTCGCAGCCGTAGCGGGAATGGTACTGCCGCTCGCCGAACTTGCGCATGGCGTGGCGCGGCCCTTCGGACAGCGCGTAGTGGATCAGCTCGTCACCCTGCAACGCGTTCATGCGATCGATGATCTGCTGGAGCATGGCGCGCCCCTCGTCGTGCGCCATGGCCGCCGACTGCTCGACGAAGCGCCGCCCCTCGGCCAGTTCCAGCGACACGTCCAGCCGGGCGTCGTGCTTCTTCACGAAGTCGGCGCGCCAGCTCTCCCACACGTCGCGCCACGCGTGGATGGTGTAGACATAGCGGGTGTTGCGCGTCAGCGGCACGCGGCCTGTCCAGCGGTCGTTCTCGACGAAGCGCATCGGCGCGGCGCGCCACTCCGCCTCGTCCACCGCCTTGTACATGACCTCGGCGCCCAGCACGAAGGTGCCGTCGGTGTAGATGTCGGCCCACACGTCCAGGGCGTCGCCGACGGCGCGGCGGATCGGGAAGCGGCCGCTGTCGATCTCCGGATAGACGTTCTCGATGGTGACGCGGCGCGCCGCCAGCTCGTCCATCTTGCGCTGGGCGACGGCGTCGGGATCGCCGCCCCGCACCTCGATCGGCCGGCTCCGTTCGGGCCGGCCACGGAACACCCGCAGTTCCAGCGGCCTCAGCACGAGCTCGGCGCCCGGCTCGAACGGCAGCGGCTCGGCGTCCGGCGTCACGTCGTCGAAGCCGCCGAACACGCCGCCGGTCTGCGCCATCAGCGGCCCCGGATCGATGGCGTGCGCGCCGTGCTCGTCCGGGTTCAGCAGCAGGACCGAACACCCCCCATCCGCACCATCGGCCCCCGCCCCATCCGCCGTGCGCACCAGCCCGACCAGCGGGTTGTGCGGCGCCGTCACGCGGCGCTGCGGCCCCTCGACGTTCAGCGCGGGCATCGACGCCTTCATGGCGTTGACCCGCCCGATGAAACCGGTCAGGTCCAGCTTCGGCGTCTCCCAATCCTCCGGCCGGGTGTTCACCACGTCCAGCTTGCGGGTGAAGCCGTACTCGAAGCCCACGGGCATCATCACGCCGGTCGAGAAGCAGGCGGCGAACAGGTACTGCATCTTCAGGTGCGCGGCCAGCCGGACGCTGTCCTGGCTGCCCACCTCGGCCGCGAGGCGGTCGGTGTCGTGGCTTTCCGGGAAGGCGATGGTGGGGGCGATCCAGCGGTAGACGTCGTACTGCTCCAGCAGCCAATCCGACTTGAAATCCCACCACTTCGACGAGTTGAACAGGAAGTCGAAGCCCGCCCCGCACAGGTCGCGCACCTGATCGACGGTGCAGCCCAGCGTCTCGGCGAAGAACGTCACCTCCGGGTCGACCTGCCGCGCCGCGTCGATCAGCGGCCGCCACACCTCGGCCGGCACCTGGTACGCGGCGTCGCAGCGGAAGCCCTTGACGCCCAGCCCGGTGTAGTGGCGCAGGTAGCGGCTCCAGTACTCGATCAGCCCGGCGCGCGCCTCCGGCTTGTCGTAGTCCAGCTCGGCCAGATCGCCCCACACGGTGACCTTGTTCGGGTCGTTGGGATCGACGGCGCGCGGGCTGTACAGTTCGCCGTTCCCGTCGCGGCGGAACCAGTCCGGGCGCTCCCCCACCAGCGGCGCATCCTTGGAGGTGTGGTTGACCACCACGTCCAGCATCACCGACTGCCCGTGCCGCCCGGCGTCGCGCACGAAGCCGCGGATCAGCTCGTCCGGGTGCGCCGGGTCGCCGCCTTGCAGCACGTCGTGCAGCCGGTACGGGTCCTTCACGGCGTAGAGCGAGCCGGAGAAGCCGGGGTAGTGGATCGGGTTCAGATAGATCCAGTCGAACCCCATCCCCTGGATGCGCGGCAGGTGCCCCGCCCATTCGCGCACCGGACCGATCAGGGTGGGGAAAAGGTTGTAGATGCGCGGTCCGGTGGTCGCCATCGGCATGCTCCTGCTCCGGTGTTCGTCGCACGGCGCCCCGGTCGGTTCGGGACCGTGGCTCGGGACCGTGGTTGACGCCCCGGTGGGGGGCGCTCAGGATCGTCGCCAAGTTGCAACAAATGCCCCTCGGGACCCCCGCTCAAAAACCGGCGGGGCGCTGTGGAAGTTCCCGGACCGGGCCGCAGGGAAGACGCGATGCCCAAGGACCAGAACGGCCAGAAGAATGGCCAGAAGAATGCGAAGATCCGTCTGTCGAAGCTCGACATGGCGGCGGCCCGCCTGCACGACAAGACGGAGTATGAGGAACGGCTGGGCAAGCTGCAAAAGCAGCTCCTGCACATCCAGCAGACATACTGGCACGAGAAGCGCCGCGCCGTCATCGTGTTCGAGGGGTGGGACGCCGGCGGCAAGGGCGGCGCCATCCGCCGCCTGACCGAACCGCTCGACCCCCGCGGCTTCCACGTCTGGCCGATCGGCGCGCCGACAGCCGAAGAGCAGGGTAAGCACTATCTCTACCGTTTCTGGACGCGGCTGCCGGCGCGCGGTGCCTTCGCCATCTTCGACCGCTCCTGGTACGGCCGCGTGCTGGTGGAGCGCGTGGAGGGCTTCGCCGCCAAGCCGGACTGGAAACGCGCCTACGGCGAGATCCGCGATTTCGAACGGCTGCTGACCGACGACGGCGTGCGCATCATCAAGCTGTTCCTGCACATCAGCGAGGAGGAGCAGATGAACCGCTTCCGCGAGCGTCTGGGAAACCCCTACAAGCGCTGGAAGCTGACCGGCGAGGACCTGCGCAACCGCGCGCGCTGGAACGACTACGTCCAGGCCATCGAGGACATGTTCGACGAAACCTCGACCGCCCAGGCGCCCTGGCACGCCATCCCCGCCAATTCGAAATGGTTCACCCGCGTGCGCGTGCTGGAACTGATCACCGCCGCGCTGAAGGAGGGGGTGGAGATCAAGCCGCCACCTATCGACCCGGAACTGGCGCGCGAGGCGGCGGAGATGCTGGGCATCCAATTGGGCGCCGTCGGAAAGGTGAAAGACTGACGGTGCGAACCGCGCGGATTGCCGTATCATGGGGCGGGAAAAGAAAACCGGGGGAGGAACCATGACCACCGCACGCCTGCTCGCCGCCGCCGCTCTCGGTCTGCTGGTCTCCCTGCCGGCCGCCGCCTGCCCGTCGATGGGCGAGGTCAAGGCCTTCGTCGACGCGTGGGAGGCGAAGAAGCCGACTCCGGCGCTGGGGCAGGTCGAGAACACCGCCGAGGCGTACTGCGGCCAGCGCCTGCTGATCGAACAGTTGACCGGCAAGCTGGGCAAGGTCGTCGGCTACAAGGCCGGGCTGACCGCCAAGGCGGTGCAGGAGCGATTCGGCGCCACCGAGCCGGCGCGCGGCGTGCTGCTGGAAGGCATGCTGCTGAAGGACGGCGCCACCCTGCCCGCCGGCTTCGGCGCCCGGCCGGTGTGGGAGGCCGACATGATCCTGGTGGTCAAGGACGCCGCCATCAACACCGCGAAGACGCCGGAGGAGGCGCTGATGCACATCTCCGGCATGGTCCCCTTCATCGAACTGCCCGACCTCGCCGTCGGCTCCAACGTGAAGCTGGACGGCAAGCAGCTCACCGCCATCAACGTCGCCGCCCGCTACGGCGTCATCGGCTCGGAAGTGCCGCTGCCGGCCACGCCCGAAACGCTGAAGGCGCTGGAGACGCTGAGGGTCGTCGCCCGCGACGGCGCCGGCGCCACGGTCGCCGAGGCCACCGGGGCCGCCGTGCTCGGCCACCCGCTGAACGTCGTGCTGTGGCTGGTCGAGAACCTGAACGCCGAAGGGATCAAGCTGAAGCCCGGCGACCTGCTCAGCCTCGGCTCCTTCTCGCCGCTGACGCCGCCCAAGTCCGGCCAGACCTTCACCGTGCGCTACGAAGGCCTGCCGGGGGCCGGCACGCCGGAGGTGCGGGTGACGTTCCAGTAGATGCACGCCGACCGCGACACGCTGCTGGCCGAGGTCCACGCGCGGGCCGTCCGCACCCTGGGCGAGCGGCCGACGCGCGAGTCGGTGCTGGCGGCGGTCGCCGACTGCCACGCCGCCGCCGGCGGCGCCATCGGCCAGCGGCTGGCGGAGGCGGAAGCGCTGGGCGAACGCCCGGC